>JAKLDH010000001.1 GCA_022703625.1 Cyanobacteriota bacterium
AGTGTGTGTTTTCCTGTAATCAATTACTTTTTTTCTTAAATCTAACGAATATGCCATAATTTTACCTCCTGTATAATTATAACCTATTTTATTAGCTTTTTCAACTTAAATTACTATAATTCTCCGCCTGATGTGATTACATTAAAAGCACTTTCAACAAACATTAAAAAAGCTTTGAGGCAGGTTAATTCCTTTGCATATGAAAATAAAACCTTAAAGCAAATCGCTCAGGAAATTGCCACAAGACACAACCTAAAACTTGTCGGCAATATTAAGGAAATTAAAGTCAAAAGAATCACGCAGAATAAGGAAAAAGATTTAACTTTCCTTAAAAACCTCGCAGAACAATACGGTTATATCTTTAAAATTAGCGATAACCAACTCGTTTTCTATGAAACGGAAAAATTAAAAAGTGCGGCATCAGCAATAATTTTAATAAAACAGGATTTTACCGGCATAAATCTTCGGGAAAAAACCCATGAAAAATACAAAGCCTGCTCAGTCACATACCATAACCCTGAATCAAAAACTGTAATTTCAACAATAATCAGAGCAGAGGGAATAGTCAACGGTGATATTTTAAAGCTAAACTCCCGTTGTGAAACAAAAGAACAGGCAATTATACAAGCAAAAGCTGCACTATACACAAAAAATGGTTCAAAAATAGAGGGCGATCTTTCACTCATTGGAACACCATATTTGGTTGCAGGGTTAAATATTGAACTTAAAGGTATTGGTAACTTTTCAGGCAAATATCATTTAGGGCAGGTTAAGCATTCCATTGATAGAACATCAGGTTACACAACAAATTTGGAGGTCAAATCGTGCTAAGGTTCGGAATCGTCACAAATATTAATGAAAAAGAATGCAGGGCAAGGGTGCAGTTTGATTCGGATGAACTTTCTTCATACTGGCTCTTTATCCTGCAGGCAAAAACACAAAAAGATAAATTCTATTTTATGCCGGATATTGGCGAACACGTTGCTTGTCTTATGGATGAAAGATGTGAAGCAGGGGTTATTCTTGGAGCAATTTATTCTGACCTTGATGAAGTGCCTGTAGTTTCAAAGGATAAATTCAAAATCAAGTTTCAAGACGGTACAGAAATAGAATACGATAGGGTTGAACACGAATTAAACATCCTGTGCCCAAACATCAACATTACAGGAATGATTAACCACACCGGCGTGCTGTTTAACTCGGCCGGCATATTTTCTGAAGGTGAAATCACTGACCATACAAGTTCTATGCAGACAATGAGAAATATTTACAATAGCCACACCCACAATGAAACTGATAGCGTAACAGCAAACCCCAATGAGGCAATGGGTTAATGACAACCTTAAAGGACATAAAATACGCAGACTGGCAACCTGAACTTAATAAAATAGGTTCTGTTGTTGAAGGAATCGATGATATTAACCAATGCATCGCAATAATTCTAACTACACGCAAAGGCTCTGTTCCTCATCGTCCTGAATTTGGCTGCGATATTTGGAAATTTATAGATAATCCAGTAAATATTGCTATCCCCAATATTATAAGAGAAGCAACAGATGCCATAAACCAATGGGAAACAAGGATAGAAATCGAATCCATAACAGCAACTATTAATGAATCGCAGGTAAAACTTCAGATTACCTGGATATTCAAAAATACTGATATTACAGAAACCGCAGAGGTTATTCTATGAGCCTGCCTGAGCCAAATTTTATTGATAGAGACGTTGATGCCATTACCAGAGAATGGATAGCTCTCTATGAAGAAAAAACAGGCAAAACTCTCCAACCAGCTCAGATTGAAAGAATCCTTATAGATGTCGGCGTTTACAGGGAAAACCTTCTCAGGATAAAGATTCAGGAAACTGCAAAACAAAATCTTGTAAATTACGCATCATATCCTGTGCTGGATTATCTTGGAGAACTTGTCGGCGTTTATAGAATTCCCTCAAAACCTGCTAAAACCACAATCCGATTCAATATGTTGGAAACTCAAACCTTTAATGTATTAATTCCTACTGGAGTTCAGGTTGAATCAAAAGACGGCAAGGTAATATTTAAAACCCTTAAAAGTTCTTTTATTCCTGTAGGACAAACGTTCATTGATATTGAGGCAGAGTGTGAAATCACAGGCACTATTGGCAATGGATATTTGCCGGGTGAAGTAAAAAACTTTATTACTCCTGTTCCTTACATAGAAAATGCAGAAAATATTACCGAAACATCAGGCGGAGCAGAAGCTGAAGAAAATGACCCGATGAGAGAACGCATTAAACAAGCTCCTGAAAAATTCTCCAATGCAGGAAGCAGGGGAGCATACACATATTGGGCAATGACAGCTCATCAGGACATTATTGATGTTTCTGTAATTAACGCTTCCCCCGGGGTTGTTAAGGTTTATCCGCTCACAAAATCCGGCAACCCAAATGCTGAAATATTAACTCAGGTTCAAAATATACTTTCAGAAGAAAAAACAAGACCGCTGACAGATTTGGTTCTGGTGGAAGTACCGGAGCAAATTGATTTTGAGATTACAGCAAACCTCATACTATACACATATGCTGATATAGAAAGCGTTCAGGCAGAGGCAAATGAAAAGATTAAGGCATATATTGCAAACTTAAAGAGCAAACTCGGCAGGGATATTGTTCCAACACAGATTATTTCTCTTTTAAACAGTATTTACGGAGTTTACAGGGTGGAATTAATTACTCCCTTCCTGCAGGTGCTGGATTCTCACCAATGGGCAAATTGTACGGTTTATATGGTAAACATCGGAGGCTATGTCAATGGATAACCTGTCGCCACTAAATGACATATCCTCAAAAGCTTTTGATGAGTTGCTTTCAAGGTTTAATTCCCTTGACACAAACAAATTGCTTGTTTATCTGGTTGATACCGTGGACGCTTCGGCTTTGCCTCATCTTGCAGAACAGTTCCATATTCTTGGCAATGAAGGCTGGTTATTCGCTTCTGCTGAGCAGGAAAAACGGGAACTAATCAAAAACGCCATTGAACTGCACCGCTATAAGGGTACAAAATACGCCTTGAGAAAAGTGCTGGAGATATTAAACCTCAACGGAAAAATCAGGGAATGGTTTGAATATCAGGGTAATCCATATCGCTTTATGGTCAGCATTGACCTAAAAAACAGGGGATTTAATTCTGTTACAGAAAAACAACTGCTGGATTTGATCGAGGAAACCAAAAATGTGCGCTCTATTATGGAGACACTTGAGGTTAATCTCACAAATTCAGCGGATTACAGGTTAAGAACAGCGATGATTACCAGCGAGGAGGTAACAATCTGATGCCGGAATTCTATTCATTAATAACGAATATGGGCATACAAAGGGTTAATGAATCACTTGCTGCCGGAACCAAGATTGACCTTGCATTTATTGCTGTCGGGGATAGTAATGGGGCATATTATGAGCCTGATATTAACCAAACTTCGCTTGTAAACGAACGCTGGAGAAGTGAGATAACCGAAATCGGAGTTGATTCTCAACTTTATGCCAAAGCACTAATCCCATACGATGTCGGAGGCTTCTATATAAGGGAAATTGGAGTATTCGACTCTGAAAACAACCTTCTCATCATAGGTAAACAGCCTGAAACATACAAACCTGTTGAAGGCGAAGGAAGCATCAAGGAATTATGGATAAAAGTACTTTTGGAAGCAATTAATCCCGATGTAATAGAGTTTAAAATAGATCCTTCAATACAGATGGCAACCGTGCAGTATGTCCAAAACCTCTTCCTTAATTATCAAAGCCATACCCATCCTGATTTAATGCCAATCTGGCTTTACGACACAAACAACAACGGAATCGTTGATTCCTGTGAATTTGTGGATGGGGGCTTATTCACTGATGGCGAGGATATTAACATTCCTCAGCCTCCTGTAATACCGGAATTAATTATGAGCACGGCAATCTATGACCAGAACAACAACGGAATAGTTGATAACGCAGAAAATATAGATGCAGGTATGTTCTAATACGAAGCGGGAGTAACTTTACGCACTCATTCTAATAAAAACAAGAAAGGAGAAATTATGGGCACAATTCAAATCAAACGAGGACTATCAACCAACCTGCCAACCTCAGCAGCAGCGGGAGAGCTATTATTCACAACAGATACAAAATGTTTCTATCTGGGAAATGGTTTAGGACTGGGATTAACAAAATTCGAAAATTCAGTCCAGCTTACAAATTACCTTGCAGGCAAATCTGATATTGGGCATACTCATATTTCAGACGATATTACTAACTTTAATACAGCCGTAGATGCAAGGATAACGATTCAAAAAGGTGTTGCAAATGGTATTGCAAGTCTTGATGTAAGTGGAAAAATCCCGACAACCCAGATTCCTTCCACATTTAAGGAAGCATACGTTGTAGCGGATATTCCAGCAAGGGATGCACTAACTGCTTTTAGCGGAATGCACGCATTGGTATTGGACGCAACAGCAGATGTTACTGTTGAAGCCGGAGGGGCAGAATATGTTTATGATGGTACGACTTGGCAGAAAATATCCGAGCTTAATGACCTTGATCTGGTTATTAATTGGGAAGATATCCAGAATAAACCTTCATATTTAGGCAGTTTCCTGAATCTTCCTGATACTCCTGACACTTATACAGGACATGCAGGTAAAATTGTTGCGGTAAACGCTGCCGGTACTGGACTTGAATTTATCTCAACAGTTGTAAGTGATGTTGACGGAGGTTCATTCTAATGACTGTTATTCGCTTCAGAAGAGGAAATAAGGCTGATATTCCAGCTCTTGCTCCATCAGGAATGCCTCTCTGGTGCGAAGATACAAAGCAGCTTTATCTTGGAACAGGAGATGATGTTCATTTAATCGGCGAAAACAACAATATTGCCGGAGATTTGGTTTCATACTCTGTTAATTCCGGCAATGTGGATAATAATGGCTATGCTGATTTGATTAGCAAGGTCTCAGATACATCTGTATCCTTTAAGGTAGGCGGAATTTACACAAATATGGGCATAACATTCCCGAATGGCAATGTTTACATAATTTCCTCAATTCCAAATATCACCAATCTGTCTGAAAACGGAACGTATATTTTTATCGTTCAGGAAGACAGCCTTGTTCTTCAGGAAGATGGAACATATTCAGCCACAGTAACAGCCTTGAGCAGCAATATTACAGAGGATAATATTTTGCCAACAGTCACTGTTGATGGCGATTTAGCTTTATTAATTAATCAAAGACCTTTAAAACCATATTTCAGGCAAAACTCAGGGTGGATTGAGAAACAATTTTTAAAAATCGGACAGGTTCAAAAACTTTCAGGACTGCTGGGAACACCAATTAGTTATGCTTTTAATGGTTATGCAATTGTTGAAAAAGCTGTTCCGGCAGCTTATACAACACTTATTGATTTTTACCATAACATAGGTTGTGAAATAATATCGACTCTGGAATTGATATGTTTATCGGCAGACAAGGGTTATCAGCCCGGACAAAAAGCAACCTGGTTTCATGTATTACCTGATGGAAATAATAGGGAAATAAATAATCATTTTTTAGAAACCAAATTGTTTTCAAGATATAGAACAAGTACAACTGCTGGAGTGGGTGAAGACCAGATAAGAGTAATGCCAGCCAATGGCAATGGGGAAGTAGATGGCATAAATTACACAAAATGGAAACTAAGAATAACATCTTACAGGAGTTTTTAATATGTATAAAAGCTGCAGAATACTTAATAAAATCACAAATCAAATATCCTGCGGGCAGATAGATACTGAACTTGTATCCCTTGCAGAATATGAACTGGTAGAAATTCCTGATGACGGCAAGATTTATGAGCCAATAGAAGACCCGCCATATTATCAGGAGAAAACTCAAAGCCTTGAAGAATACAGACAGGCATTGCTTGAAACTATTGAGAACTTAAAGCAAACACCTTTCCCTATATCCATTACAGATACAAGTAGTGAATCAGGCAGCTATTACCTGAATTTACAGGATTCAACCATTTTAAAACTTCTTGTTCTGCTAAAGAAAGCGGAAATTATCGGGCAGGCAGCAGATGAATTCATTAATGCAAATACTGGCATCTCTGAATACAAAACCTTTACTCTCACTGCAATTCAGGGAGTGCAGGCAGAGGTTATTCAAAAAGATGATTTTTTAAAATTAAAAGCTAATCAGGTTAAGAATGCACTCACTATTGAGGATTTACAGTTTATCGAACTGGAGTTGGAAGAATTTTAAGGCACAAAAACAGAAAAAATTTAGGAGGTCATTATGTTAGAGGCAAAACTTCAAAATTTTATTGAAAAAGAACTCTCCTGCAGGTGCTGTGGGAAATTAATCATCAACCACGAGGCACTGATTTATCTGCAGGCGTTCAGGTATTATCTTAACCGCAAGTATGGCAAAAATATTCGAATAATACCCACCTGCGGAACACGCTGTTACCAGCATAATATTGATGTCGGCGGGGAAAAAGGCAGTTATCATTTATCGGGACAGGCTTTTGATATAATCTCGCCTGATATAACTTACAGGCAGATTTATGATGCTGCCATAGAGAGCAGGCTGTTTTCAACAGTCATCAGGTACGATAAATCGCTCTTTGTTCACGTTGATACAAGAAAAAGAGCCAGGTACAAGATTGAAAGTTGGGTTGAGAATAAGTGATTGTGTCTTAAAGATACGAAATAGCCGGAAATCTCACTAATTCTGCAAATTGCACGGTAATGTGTGATTGTCAGAATAAAGGAGATACACTTATGACAACAAAAACAAACAACGAAGACACCCAATTCAGAAGCAGGAAAGACTTTAAAGCATTTATTAGCGAGGATTCAGAAACCTTGCTGGAAGAGGCACTGGGAACAAAAGTTAAAATCCTCTCAGTATCAGAGCAATCCACAGACGAACAACCGGATATTCTTGCGGTTATGAACATCCACGAAAAAACGGTATTCGAATGCGAGTTGAAACAGAACCCCAAAACCCTTGCAAACCTGTTAAAGCACGCCGCAGCCTATAAAGCTAAAAATATCATCTGGTGCGTTAATCAGGAATCGCCGGAAGTAATGGAAACCGCAGACTGGCTGAATAAATTAATCAGCCATGAAGTTAAGCTGTATGTGCTCACAGTCCATATTGAAAACTTTGAACTCAAGCTGAAAGCTATTTTAAAGCCATCAGCCAATGCTTACCAGAAGCCAACAGCTAAAGTAACAGACACAAAACAAAAGCAAAATGAGTTCTGGCAGGCATTCCATAAATACACAACTGATAACAACTCCCTGATAAAAATATCGCAACCTGCGCCACAACACTGGATGTACCTCACGATTGGAATATCCGGAGTATCAATACAGCTAACAATTAATACAGCAAAAAACAACCTCGGCTGTGAGCTCTTGATTGCCAATGATAAGGAACTGTTTAAAAAGCTGGAAGGCAATAAAAAAGAAATTGAAAAGCAGCTTGGCAAACTCGACTGGCAGGCACTTGAAGGCAAGAAATCTTCAAGGATAAGGACAACCTTTGATTTTAATATCGAAGATAAGGAAAACCTTGAACAGGGATTTAGCTGGATGGTTGATACTGCCAGCAGGTTTAAAACAGTATTTAATAAATATCTAAAAGGAGATAAGTAATGGATAATGCTAAAAAAATTGCAAGGCTTGATGATATTCAGACAAAAATAGCTGAACACGTTTATGAAGCAAGAGCATTACTCGAAGGAACAGGCATAACCCTACAAAGAGCGGAGCGTTACTGGATCCCACAAATCCTAACAGCACTTGATAATGACGATGAGTATGTCGGCGGGTCAATGTTTACTCTGCAGGACTCAATAAACGAATTAAAAGGCGAAGATGAAGAAGAATAAACAAAAAAGGACTACCGGATAATCCAGTAGTCCTTTCCATTGCTGAATTGTATTGTTTTGTTTCAACTATTCAGCAAATGACTTTAAAAACCTGAAAATAGAGGTAATCTGTGAATGTAAGCAACTAAAGGAGTGCAAAATGATTAAAGTAACAATGTGTACACTCCCTGAATTAAATGAAGTTCAAGTAAATCCGCAAGATATCGAAATTAGAAACGGTAAATACTATATAAATGGCATAGAACATTCAATTACAATAACCGGTGCCGAAGTCCTACAAATATTTTACCTCGGCGCACAAATGGCATTAGATAAAAAAATTACAAAAAATCAGGTCAAAGAAGCACAGGCTATAAGGTTATAAGGAGGATATGATGACTAAGACAAAGGAAGAACTACTCGAAGCCATAACATACCTCTCCAGTAGCCAGACCCTCAGCTACAGGGAAATCTGTATCCTACAGGATAAGAAGATAAAACTGGATATAAAATCCGATTCTTACTGTAATCAATGCTATGCCAGAGCGTATGTTTTAAAAAATGACGAATGGAGCTTGATTTATTCCATTCCATATAGTCTGATGTTAACCCCGGATAGCCTTGCATACCACAGTGAATATAAGAATAATCCTTCACAGGCACAGGATAAATTTAAGGAAGATATCGCCAAACTCAAGGAATATACGAGAAAAATATTATTTTAAGCGTATAAACCATTACGGTTATTGTGTCGAAACGTTTCAACTCATATTTAAATTAGACTATTTTAAAATTTGCACGCTAAAATTCGTGATGGTATTAGTTTATAGGAGAATTTAAAAATGTTTACAGGCAAAGAAGCTATCCTTGAATGGCTTGCAGAAAACCAGGACAAAATCACTGGTGCCGCAGAATTTGATTTTACAATTGAATCAGTTGGCGCAGAAGGAATTTTAGGAAAACTTCCGTGGTTAAACAATCTTGGAGTAGTTATTATTCCAGATATTGATGTGGATGATGACACCCTTGATTATGCGGAAACCTTTTTATTAGGCAATATGGGCGGTAATTATGCAGGAGCCATAATTATAGGGCAAAGTTATTACGAAGATTCTATAAAAAGGCTAATTGAACTCCGTAAAATGAGTACGGTATTCGCCGCTCTTGAACTCAAGGAAAGTGATGACCAACAGGAATTACTACTTAAAAGACTATTCTTGAATCCTTGACCTTTTAAATTATGTCGAACTGATACGAAAAGTCGGAAACTTCCGGCTTTTCGCTTCACTTCTGTACGAAACGAGTTATTGTGTCAATGTAGGCAAGAATAAAGGAGCTAAACAGATGGCAGACCTTTCAAAACTATCTTATATCCCTCTGCAAATGGTTTTTAAAACTGAAAACTTCAATGATTGGTTGGCTGATAACACCGATGAAATAAAAAAGGCATTAAAGATAAACGAATGGGAACTAGAAAACAAGAACATAAATAACACTCAATTTACTTTTATAGATTACGATTCACACGAAAAAATATTTGTTTACTGTAATATGGGCGAGTTTCAAGAAGAAAACCTGTTGAATATATTAGCCTTAACCCAAGTGAATAAACTAAACAGGGTTATATGGATTCTTGAAAAACCGCAGGATAAAACATTATCGGCATTAATAAATATTAATCTCCTCTCAGGTAAAAAGTTTTTAACACTTATGACAGCTCAAGCCTATAAAATCGGCAATTCAAAACCTGTAATAGAATTCAGAGAACATTAATACAAGGAGTTAAGGTCATGATTAACAAAAAAGAATGCGAAAATTTATTGGAAATTCAAAGCGGGATTCAATCAGAAATAGAATTTTTGGAAGAACTTTCTGAGGAGATCAATAAAATAACTGACAATCCTAAAAATTATACCCAAAATGACTTTTCACAATATTTAAAAAATATTTTGGAGTCTAAAAGTAATAAATATCAGTCTTTTATCAGGGAGTTAACCCAATTATCAAAAGATTACGGTGTTGTAATAAAATCAATAGGCGGAGTTCAAATAGGCGAAATGAAAAATATAGAATACAGCGATGATGAAACAAGTGGGGATTTAATTCCCACTGTTGATTGGGTTTAAAATATTATCCAACTTAACTTTCAGACATAAATAGACTACTTTCTCCATATGCACGGTAAACTCACAACGAGTAAAAGCATATAGGAGATTTTTTATGACTAAAATTGATTTCAAAACTTATCTTAACGGTGTTGGAAATGACTTAAAAACTTGTATTGATGATGTAATCGGCATTATTATCGGAATTCACGAAGATGTGGAAAAACTTAAATTCAACTCATTAAAACCAAACAAAGAAAAAGCCAAGGCAATTCTTGAATATCTTGCAATGGAAGATTGTAAATCTAAAAAAAATATGGAAGCCCTTTGCGGAGAGGAGATTAAACAATGCTTAAAATGGCTCGATTCATACTGCAAAGAAAATTCCTGCTCTCAGGAAGACGCTTTAAATGAAATAATAGAAGAATAAAAACGCCTGCATCAAAAGCAGGCGTTAGAATAAGTTGCTGAATATATGAAATTTCAGGCAATTACCTGATTATCATTCTCTTTTTGTTTATTTTTCCAAATAAGTTTTTTGATGTAATTTTCTGTAACCTTACACTCAAGAGCTAGAGCCAACCTACTTTTTCTTGTACCGTCATAGTTTCTGCAAATATAATTATTGCGTATTTTTTTAATACCATTCCCCGGAATTGTTATATTAATGCCCGGCATATCAAGCATAAGTTTTAAAGCAAAATCTATTCCGTAAAAATCAGCCATAATTTTAATATCTTCAGTCGGCAGATCTTTCATTGACAAATTTTCAAGCCAAGACTCACATTCCATATTCATACAATTTTTCTCCTCCGGTTTTGTTTTTTACTAAATTGAATATGAATATATGAAAATGAAAGACAAGACAAAGCTAAAGCAGCCGGTCTCCCCGATTATTTTAATGTCAAAGGCTTGAATGGAAAAACTTGATTTAAAACTCCCTAAACTCACATATCCTTTTTTGTCATCACGATTACATTTAAGTCTTAACATCCTGTATTTATATATTAACAAATATGCTGTTTAAAAACCTCCATTATTTGGAGGAGTTTAAGCCAAAATTTCAAGCTATTACAGACTACAAAGTATTTAATAAGGGTTAATGTTACATTTAATCAGATTATTAGCGTATATTTTACCCTTGTTTTTAAATATTACCGGATAAAATCCCTGTATCTATCCATAGTCGCCTGAATTGAATAATCCCCAAGCTGCTTGTGAAGAGAATCTATGGACATTCCTTTTTGAATAGCATCATATGCATAAGTATGCCGGAGTTCGTTAAAGGTTATTCTCGGAAGATTTAGCTGCTTTAAAAGGTTTGAAAGGCTTATTCTGATATATTTATCCTGAGTAAACCAACTTAGACCTTTATCGTAAAAGATAAAATCTTCTTCTTTTTTATCTTTTATGATTTTTTTTATTTCCCGCATAATATTTTCAGAAATATTTACCTGACGGATAATAGTTTTAACTTTGGGAATAATAATTTCTCCTTCGAATATGGTCTTGTTAATATTGATTTTTGCATTTTTTAAATCAATATCTTCTTTTTTTAAAGCAAGCATTTCTCCTCTTTTTAACCCTGTTGATAATATGAGTAAAATCATTGGAGAAAGTTTTGGGTAATTGTTTTTTGCTTTATTAAGCAGCATTTGAATTTCTGTTTCGTTTAAAACTTTAATTTCAGTTTCTTTATTGTATTTTACGTTAATAATTCCATTATAAGGGCTGTCAGATATAAATTCCCACTCTTTAAATTTATTAAACATGTTTCCAAATAGGGTTACATTGCTGTTTAAACGTTTATTTGTTAGACCTTCATTGGATTTTAAGTCGATAAATTCCTTAATATTACTTTGAGTAATTTCTTTAAGTTTCATGTTTCCAAAAAATGGAACCAGATGTGTTTTGAGCAAGCTTTTATATGTTTTAAAAGTTGAAATTGTGCAGTTTTGTATTGCATAATTTGATAGAAAATATTCTGCCGCAATTTTAAATGTAATATTATTATCCTTAATTATTTTCAATACCGGTTTTTCTATAAGTTGAAAAGTTCTTTTTCTCTCAGGGATTTTATTTACAAAGTTATATTCGTTATCAGATGTTTTTATTATTATTTTATTTTTAGCAAGTTGTTCAATAATTTTAAGGACTTCAGATTCTTCAAATCCTGTCATTATCTCAATATCATCAGGAGAGAACGTGTTTAGCCCCTTTATTATTTTCAAAACTCTGTCTTGATTCATTTTTGAAGATCTCCTTTATTATGTTTTCGTCTAATATTTTGATATTGTTAGTAGCTGCAACCGCTTCTATTTTAGTAATAAGCCTGACAATCTGCCTAAACCTGTTTGCCTGTGCGTGGATTAAATTAATTGCGGATTCTGTTATTTCCACTTCGCAAAGCTGGGTGATTATTTCCCTGACATCATTTATTGAAAATGCTTTAAACTGAACGATATCAGATAATCTGTCATAAAGATGTCTATATCTTTGTAATTTTTTCTGTGCAAGTGTCATTCCGACAAAAATAATCGGGACATTCGTCTTGTCGTGAATGTCCCGAATTGTTTCTATTGTTTTTTGATCGCTTGCAAGATAGTCTATCTCATCTATTATTATCATCTGAGGCTTTTCAGTTAATTTATTCACGCATTGTTTAAATAAATCAGAAGTCCAGTAACGAGGTATTTCATCAAGTTCTTCTGTAAGCTCTTCAAGAAACCATCTGCCGGTCATAAGGTTTGTACTTCGGATATAAATCGCATCATTTTGTGCAGCAAGCCAGAGAGCTGTTCTTGATTTTCCAAGTCCCGGCTCTCCATAAACCAGAGCCATCTTTGAAACACCGTCAGGTTTATTCTGGAGATTATTTATCAAGGTTATAAAATTTTTCACATTTTGCGTTTTAACAAAAACTTTCCGCATTTTTATTCCTCATAAATTTGTTTATATTCATCACTGTTTTTATATTCAGCAAGCCACTTACGCTCTTCCAAGGAGGTGCACCCGTTTCTCATCAGCCATTCATAGCGTTCATAATTGTTTAAAAATACAGGTCGCAGTTTATCAGGAACAGCGATTGGTTCTTTTTTTATCTCGTGAACAGGAATTTCCTCTGCGGGAATATTTTCTTCCATCATTTGAGTTTCTAAAAATTTAATATCTTCTTTCGGGAGATAATTTTTAATTGCCCGCAGGGTTCTGTTTCTTAATTTTTGAGGCTTTTTGATTTTTTGGATAAAATCTTCTCTGTCTTTAACATCGCCAAGATGATAAGCCATCGGGTGCGTGCCTATAACTCTTTTTGCCGTGCATAAATACTCGCCTTTGGTTGAATAGACCTTGATTCTAGACAAATCAAACAGACTGTATCTAATCATTACCCTGTCTTTTAATCCATATAATGCATCATTGTTATAATCGGTATTTAAAAACCTGATACCATTGCGGTTTATTGTTTTTACTTCATGCGCCATCATCAGCTCATCAAGTTTGTTTATGTCTATGTTTTGTTTATCTCTGGAATCAAAAACTTCTTTTATACTTCTGGTTCGATCATTCGGGCAAGGCTGTGAATGCCTGTAGCTTAACCATGCATTAATGAATCCGATTGTTTCTTCTATTGTTGGAATATATCCTTGATTTATTTTGTCATAAAGTTCTTTGTGCAACTTTTCATTGCGTTTCATGTGAGCTGGCTTATTAGAGATATTACTGCCAGTGTATGTTGGCAACAATTTTTCAAATTCTTCCTGGAATTCCCTGAAAAATCTTTCTATAACTTTTGCTCTGGCATTATATGGCTTTGCGTAAACCGGTTTTATTCCAAGATTAGAATAAATTCCGTTAAATCCTAACTCATTAAAGTCATCACATTTTGAAAAGTATTTGGCTTTAAAGGCTTTACCGTTATCCTGATAAACAATTCTTGGAATCATATCTAAAGTTATTATTGCCATACGCAGGGCAGAAGCAATGCACTGGGTATTCTCTTCAAGCATTATTTCATATCCGACTAAATAACCGGACTTCCAGTCAAGAAATCCGACTAAAACAGCCCTTACAGGTCTTCCTGTAAACGGGTTAATTACAAGGAAGTTTAATTTATGTCCGTCTGCTACAAGAACATCTCCGACTTCTATTTTTGAAATATCTCTTGATAGGTAAGGTTCTACCTTATCCCGAAGGGCTTTTTCGCCTTCTCTCATTAAAATCCACTTATCATAATTATTTCTTCTGAAGTACTCAGCATATCTTCTAAATGTTACAGGCTGAGGAATATTTTCATATCCACGTTTTTCCAGAATATGAGTTGTCAGCTTTATTGCTTTGCCTATGCTGAATTGGTTTGGATGCAGAAGAAGTTTTAAAAATATTCCGATTTCTTCTTCAGACAGGATTGTGCGATATTCGTTAAAACTTGAATATTTGTATTGCGGGACAAGAATTTCCCAGCTTTCATGTTCAGAGTAACTTTTATACCAGCGTTGCAAACTGCCACGGGATGTTTTTCCGATTATGGCAAAAATGTTTTTGAGATATTCACCTGAATTATACAGATCAAGAAATATCTTGTCCCCTTTATGCTTCGGAGATTGTTTATCCCTGAACTTTTGCCATTCTAAAATTAAATCAACACGAGCCAGAGCAATTGTTTTTGCGGTTTCAGGAATAAAACCTGATTCTGTTTCAACAGGTTTTTCAACTGGGAGCATAATTTCATGATCGACTGCTTCAATAATTTCCCTGTAGTATGTGTTTTTGTAAATCTCCTGTGTTTTTTCATCAAGCGAAGAAAGGAGTATCTCATAACTTTTTCCTCCCTGACCTGTGGTTTCTCGATAAACGTATTTACCTTTAGGAAAAGCAAGTCTTATGGCTCTTGATGTTATTCCTTTTATTTCTGCAACTGTTTTGATGTCGACCCAGATTGCGGGAGTGATGCTTGCGAACTCATTCTTATCGTTATTATTCATTATCATTGCCTTTACAGATTTAATAACTCCGTATAAGCATATTAACTCTGTCTGCACATAAATGAAGTCATTTTCCTGCAAATGTGTCTGTTTTGAATCATTACTAAACTTAAAATCAAATTTAACTATGAATTTTAGGGAATAAGTTTATCTCAATATGAATGATAACAGCTAATTCTCTTCCGGCTTCTTCCTTCTTCCCTTGTTTTTCTTCCTGCTTCGATGGTTTTTAGCAATAATTTCACGCCGACACAGAGAAAAAAATATAATTGCCTTAATATTAAAGTACAGTGTGTGTTTTCAGGATTAACAAAAATGTATTTTTGCTGCACGTAAAAAGTTTATGCATGGCAAAAACATATAACTGCAAATCTTGAATATATGTACACCATGCAGGTTTTAGGCTGTTTAATAATATTTTTCTCACTGCACCATAGGGCAAATCTTTAAATTTGCGGAGTTTTTCGGTAATTTTCTTGTTTTGAAGGTGCGGTTTTCTCTGTTTTCATCAGAAAAAGCGGTAGAAACAAGCCGTTTTCTTCCTGCCTTATACGCTTATTTCATAGGTATTGTAGACAGTTTAAAAAATTAAGCTCGGTAAAATTGCAAAAATAACGGTATAAAAACAGTAATAAAAGTAATTTTTGGAAGTTTTTGGAAAACCGTCTCAGACCTCAACCTGTGCCTGAAAGCCTTACTGCATGCGGTTTTTGTTTTTACTTCCGCCTTTTCATTTACCGAATAAATATATACGCTCCAAATGGATACAGGCTTTGTTTCTTATGTCTATAAAAACAAAATGGAGGTGAGGAGACTCGAACTCCTGACATCTTACGTGCAAGGCAAGCGCTCTACCAACTGAGCTACACCCCCATGTTCAGGTTTATATTGGGTTTTTCTTGTATTCAAGGTTTATTTGGGCCATCCTGGACTCGAACCAGGGACCTCACGCTTATCAGGCGTGCGCTCTAACCACCTGAGCTAATAGCCCTCTTTGTCTGAAGGTGAATACATTTCTATTAGAATATTCACTCTTTATTTCCAGTCTTTATATTTTTAACATGGAAAAATTTATCTTACAAGTCTTAAGGCTATTGAAATTTTATAAATTGCGTTTTCGCTTCTTATATCTAATGCTTGAATCAATTATATATTAGTCGGAAAGTAGCGTTTCCAGCTCATTATCATCGCCTAATGCCTTTTTCTGAATGTTATGCATAATTGTGTCAACCAAATGATTAAACGATCTTAAATTTTGAATTTTTGGCGAAAATTCTCGTATTAATGATTGCTCAATTAATTTCCTTAAACTTTCAACAGGATTTGACTCAATTTCGCTTTTTTTATCGCCGGTAGGACAAATTAAATCAATATAATCTGATGTTAATTTTAAATCCTGCATTTCAGTAAACAAAAACCATTTGAGTTTTGGTCCTATTCTTTTAAGTTCGTTAGTAAATTTATGATTCTTTTTTTCTGTCATCGTTTCACGCTCACAACCTTTATTAGTATTTAGTTACTTCCCAAATTTTGTATTTTCTACATAATTTAAAACTAGAGAAAAAAAAAATTTGCTTTTTAAAAAAATTATTTACAAAACTTAGCTCTTTAAATAAATATTATAATGAATAAATTAGTATTTAGCCATTAAGTAACGATTTATTTATTTAAAGATTCTTTTAGCGCTGTTTCGAGGGTTTGTATTTTTGATTCCAGAGCTTTAACTTTATCCTGGCTTTCTTCAGATTCAATTGAGGATTTTTCTGTTTTTCTTCTGACTTTTTTAAGTTCGTCTTTTAAAGAAATTATTTTTGCGCCGCTTAATAAAATCCCGCCAATTAAACCGTATATGCCCATAAATAAATAAAGCATGCCGGATTGTATTTGAACATCGCCGATCAGGGGTTTGTAGTTTATTATAAGAGTATAGCCCTGATTTAGGTAAGAAAAATAGCCGATATCAAGAACAATTAAAATTCCGAGAATAAGAAAAAAATATTTCATGCTTTTATTTCCTTTATGCTAAAATCCGAAATTCCTTTTAGGAACGGTATAGAAGATTTATGTTTTTTGGGATAATTTATAACTTAATATACTATAATTATTTTATAGAATAATTTTATATTTATCAAATAATGTTTACATATACAATTTTAAACATGCCGATAAAAAAATGACCTGGATTTACATTATCTAAAAGGGATCAGAAAACATGCCAAATTTTTTAATATATACAATTATTTTCATTTTTTTAACAGGCGTTATTTCATTTTTAATATACTTTTTTAATAAAAAGAGAAGGTATGAAATAGAATATAATAAAGGGATTGAGGCATATCAGGCAGAAAACTTTGATGAAGCTATAAGTTTTTTTAATAAAGCCACGATAATTAACCCTGAAAAACCGGATGGGTTCTATAATTTAGGACTGGTTTACATGGCGATTGAAAAAAACGCTTTGTCGGAAAAAAACTTTATGAAAGCAATACAATTGGGACCCAACGACCCTGATTCCTATTATAATCTTGCGTTGCTTTATTTAAACATGGAAAATTTTGATTCGGCATTAAAACAATTGTCAAAAGTTTTAACTCTTAATCCTGAAGAGTCAGAATCCCTTTATTTAAGCGGGCTTATTTTAAAAGAACAGGATAAATTTGATGATGCGTTGGAATTTTTAAAAAAAGCCGTTAAAGTTTCTCCTAAAAATACGGATTATATTTTTGCGCTTGGCGAAACTTATGACAAAAGAGGGGTCATTGAACAGAATATTAAAGACCTGGATAAAGCCGTTGTTTTTTACAAAAAAGTTATTGAAACGGATGAAAATAATGAGAACGCCAATTATGCCCTTGCAATTTGTTCCGCTAAAAAGGGATTATGGGAAGATTGCGTTAAATATTGCAAAAGAGTTCTGGAAATAAATGATAAATCAGCGAGAGCATATAATCAAATGGGTCTTTCGATGTACTGCAACAGCGATTACGACGCTGCAATTTCCATGTATCAAAAAGCCGTTGAAGTTAATCCTGAATTTTTTGAAACTTACAATAATTACGGATTTGTTTTGGAAAAGCAGGGGGATTTTGAAAAAGCGGTTGAAATGTTTAAAAAATATGTTAATTTGCTCGATACGCTGGAAGCAGACAAAAAAACTTTTAAAACCCGCCTTAGAGAGCTTAATGAGCATGAAGAAAGCGTAAAATTAAAGAGAAAAGTTATAAAAGACCATATAAAACAGCTTGAAGACAGCATAAAGCTGAAAAATCAATAATCAGCCATGGAAAACAAATCGGAAAAAATAAAAAGAAAAATTATAAATTTTCTGGAAAAATATAAGCTTTTATGGAGCGAAAACTTTTTGCTCGTCGGATTTTCAGGCGGAGCGGATTCTTTGTGTTTGCTTGACAGCCTGCATAAAATCAGCGGCAATTATGCTTTTAAAGTTGCGGCGGCTCATTTAAACCACAACTGGAGAGGCGAAGACTCTTTGCGGGAAGCTAAAAAGGCGGAACTATACTGTAAAAAGGCAGGAATTGAATTTTTTACAGAAACTCTTTCCTCAGAATTACCGCAAACAGAAGATGAAGCCAGAAAACAGCGTTATATTTTTTTCAACAAAACTGCGAAAAAAATATCCGCAATCTCGATTTTAACTGGACATACCAGAACAGATAATGCTGAAACCGTTTTATACAGAATAATTAAAGGAACAGGTTTGATTGGACTTAAGGGAATACCTGAAATCAGAAAGCAGGAAAACGGAATTTCAATATACAGACCGCTTCTTAATGATATTTTAAGAAAGGATTGCATTGATTATTGTAATGAAAACTTTTTATCTCCAAGCTTTGACGCAAGCAATTTAAATGAAAAATACTTGAGAAACAGGATAAGACACAGCCTGTTGCCGGAATTAAGAACTTATAATAAGGCTGTAGACGATTCTATATTAAGATTATCTTCTATAGCAAAGGAATCAGAAGAAATTATAGCAGAATATATTGATTTTAAGAGTAAGAATCTTTTTTTAGAGGAGAATATAATAAGCGCAGAGAACTTTTTAAAATTATCAGAACCTCTAAAAAGACGTATGCTCTTAAATTTTTTACATAAAAATGAAATTGAACATACATTTGAACGAATTGAGGATTTATATAATTTTATAAACGAAAATACAGCGTCAAAATCAGGCAAAACCTTTTCTCTGGGGGAAAATTCCTGGTTTTTTGTATCCTCGAAGGAATTAAAAATAATTGATCATACAAAAGGGAAGAAGACCGCTGTAACTGTTCCTGTAAGCTTTGAAAAAAAGATTTTCCATCCTGATTTAAAAGTAAGTATAAAAATAGAAAAATGGACTGAAGGCATGCCGCAAAAATTTCCTCCCGATGTTTCATATACTGTTTATGCGGATTTAAGCCGAATTAAAGGGGATTTGTTTTTTAGAACGAGAAGAGAAGGCGATATTATACAGCCTTTTGGAATGCGGGAGAAGACAAAATTAAAAAAATATCTTATCAATCGAGGAATACCGGAATATACAAGAGATGAACTTCCTTTACTTGCAACTGAAAAAGAGATTTTATGGGTTGCAGGAGTTGGAATCAGCGAATTGTTAAGAGTAAACAAAAAACCTTCGCATATAATTAAACTATGCTTTACCTAAGGAGGTAACAAAAAACAATCAAAATATAAAAAGGCGGTTTTTAAGCAGTATAAAAAAACTTGTTTTGAAATCAGCATACTTTTTGCCGCTGTCAAATTTTTAATTTTATTGACAAAAGTTTTATATTAAATAGAATAAAATCAAAGATATAAAGAAAATATAAAGATTTTTGAATTTTTATAATTCGGGGTGTAAGAATAAATTGAAAATTAATATAGAAGATATCAAAAAAACGTCTGATAGATGTCTGATTATAAACTTTTTTGATTATATTGCGGAACTAAACCTGAAAGACAGAGTTTTAGCCAATCTTACCGTTCAGGCAACTGATTATGACATTAATATAAGCGGAAATATAAAAGCCGGTCTTGTTTTAGAGTGTGATAGATGCCTGGAACCTTATATTTACAATATGGATATAGAAATAAACGAGCAATTTATAAACGAAAAGATCGTTTCTGGCAATAAAAAAGAGCATGAGCTTACAGAAGGCGAGTTTGTGGAGGAATTAGGCGACAGCAAAGAGCTTGATATCAAGGATTTGATTTATCAGTCAATTATTCTTGAACTTCCAAATAAAAATCTTTGCAATCCAAATTGCCTTGGCATAAAAGAGTTTCAAGGAATAAACGTTAACAGTTCAGAAGAAAATATTGATGAAAGACTTGAAGTATTTAAGCGTTTTTCGGAAAATAGATTTGATGAAAAATTAGAAATAGGAAAACAGGTATAAAAAAATGGCAGTACCAAAGAAGAAAACAGGCAAATGCGCGCAGGCGCACAGAAGAGCTAAGTGGAAAGCAACAATTCCTACAGTAGTTCAATGTCCAAATTGCAAAGAAACAACACAACCTCATACAGTTTGCGCTTCTTGCGGATTTTATGGCGGCAAACAGGTAATAGACAAAGATTAGTTTGTTTTAAAACAATATAGTGAATATTAAGCATAAGGAAAATCAGGAATAAAATGTCAGTCAAAGTTACCGTTGACGCAATGGGTGGAGATTATGCTCCTGAAGAAATAGTAAAGGGGGCAGTTCTTGCCGCCCGTGAATATAAAATACCTATTCAGCTCGTTGGAAAACTTGAAAAAATAAGAGCTGAGCTTGGTAAATATGACATTAAAGGACTAGAAATTGAGCTTGTAAGAGCTGATGAAGTCATAGAAATGGGAGAATCTCCAAGCAGCGCCTTAAGGAAGAAAAGAAATTCTTCAATAGTAATAGCAGTAGACCAGGTAGCTAAAGGGCATTCTCAGGCGCTTGTTGCGGCTGGCAGTACCGGAGCTGCAATGGCTGCAAGTTTATTTGGGCTTGGCAGACTGCCCGGAATTGATCGACCTGCAATTGGCGTGCTTTTGCCGACGATGGACAAACCTGTTTTAATGCTTGATGCTGGAGCTAACAGTGAATGTGAACCTGAAATGCTTCACCAATTTGCTATTATGGGAAGTTCCTTTTCTTCAGCAGTATTAGGAGTAGAGAATCCAAGAGTTGGAATTCTTAACATCGGCGGTGAATCAGGTAAAGGCAATATTCTTGCTCAAAAAACATATAAAATCCTTGAAGAAAAACAGGATCACCTAAACTTCATAGGCAACGTTGAAGGGCGGGAAATGTACATGGGCATTTGTGATGTTGTTGTCTGCGACGGTTTCGTGGGAAATGTAACCTTAAAAGTTACTGAAGGCGTTGCTAAAATGGTTTTCGAGCTTTTTAAAAGTGAAATTAATAAATCGCTTTTGGCAAAAATCGGCGCCTTTATTGCTAAACCGGCTCTTAAAGGCATGAAGAAAAGAACTGACGCCGATGAATACGGAGGAGCTCTTTTGCTTGGAATAAAAGGAACATGTGTTATTTCACACGGAAGCAGTAAAGCTTTTGCAATAAAAAATGCTATTCGACTAGCCAAAGAATCAGTCGAAAAAGATGTAAACGGAAAAATATCCAGATTATACGAGTTAAGTAAAGCATGAAAACAAATTTATACCCTGTAACGATTGCCGGAATTGGAAAATATACGCCGGAAACAGTCATAACAAATAATGATCTTGAAAAAATCCTTGATACAAGCGACGAATGGATAACAACAAGGTCCGGAATAAAAGAAAGAAGAATTGTAAGCGGAAATGAAACAGGCGCAAGTCTTGCAGTAAAAGCAGGACGAGAAGCTCTTGAATATGCGGGGATTGATCCAGAAGAGATTGACCTTATAATTTGCGCGACATCAATTCCTGACAACTTATATCCCTCAACGGCATGTGAAATTCAAAGAGATTTAGCATGCTCAAATGCCGCCGCCTTTGATATAACAGCGGCATGCAGCGGTTTAATTTACGGTTTAAATGTAGCCAGGAGTTTTATCGCTTCAGGCATTTACAAAAAAGTTCTGTTGGCTTCTGTAGATGTGCATTCCAGGTTTTTAAACTGGGAAGACAGAGGCACTTGTGTGCTTTTTGGTGATGGAGCAGGAGCTATGGTTCTTACCAGAAGCGAAGATGAACATGATGACATTTTATTTATCGATATAAAAGCTGACGGCGCAAAAAGTGAAGAACTGAAGATTCCTCTTAGCGGCAAAAATTGCCCGCTTGTTGAGCCGAACACATTTAAATTACCGCATGTAGAGATGAATGGAAAAGAAATTTACAAATTTGCAATAAATACAGTTCCTGAATCGATAAAAAAAGCTGTTGACAGCGCCGGAATAAACCTTAATGATGTTGATTGTTTTGTGTTGCATCAGGCTAATATAAGAATTATTGAATCAATATCCTCTAAACTGGGCATCAATAGAGAAAAATTCTTTGTTAATCTGCATAAATACGGGAATACATCGTCAGCGTCAATTGTAATAGCCTTATCAGAAGCCATAAAAGAAGGATATATAAAAAGTCCTTCAACGCTTGTTTTAAGTGGTTTTGGAGCGGGCTTGACCTGGGGAACAGCTGTGATAAAATGGAGAGGTTAGCCGCCTAGCTTGAATAAATGAATGTTTGGGGGATGAAAATTAATCAGGAGATGATCATAAAATGAATAAAATTGCATTTATATTTCCAGGACAAGGATCTCAGCATACAGGGATGGGCAAAGACCTTTATGACAATTATGATAATGCAAAAGAATTTTTTAATAATATAGATGAAATATCAGGTAGAAGCGTGTCAAAACTTTGTTTTGAAGGCAGTGAACAAGATTTAAAACAAACAGTTAATTCACAACCGGCTATATTAACCGTTTCTATGGTTGCATACGAGATTTTAAAGAAAGAAACCAATCTTACGCCTGATTTTGTTGCCGGACACAGTCTTGGCGAGTATTCAGCGTTATATGCCGCAGGAGTTATAAAAGCAGGTGAACTTATAAAGCTTGTTCAGAAAAGAGCCGAGCTTATGAATAATGCCCCATCCGGCGGCATGACAGCAATTTTAGGAATGGATGACGCGCAAATCAGCGCTTTAATTCAGGAATCTTCGTCAGAAGGCATTATTTGCGCCGCAAATTATAATACTCCCGACCAAACAGTTATAAGCGGCGAAATGAAAGCAATAGAAAAAGCTAATAAATTAGCTAAACAGTTTGGAGCAAAAAGAGTTATTTCTCTTGCAGTGAGTGGAGCTTTCCATTCGCCTTTAATGCGACCAATTTCAGAAGCTTTTACCAAATATATCAATGACACAAATATAAATGACGCTGAAATTCCAATTGTAACAAATGTTGACGCCAGATCAACGATCGATAAAGCAGAACTTTCTTCAAAAATGATCAAACAGATGTATTCATCCGTTTACTGGAAACAATCTATAAGTTACATGGTGGATGCAGGCGTAAACACATTTATTGAAATTGGGCCTGGAAAAGTGTTATCAGGAATGATTAAAAAAATATCAAAAACCGCAAATGTTTATAATGTTTGTGATAAAGAGTCGCTGGAAAATGTAAAGCAAACAGTCGCTTCGTTTGTAAGTGCCTGGTAAGGATAGAGGAGTTTGTTTATGAGTGATGATGTAAAAAGAATAGCCTTGGTTACAGGCGCATCAAGCGGAATTGGAAAAGTATGCGCTGTAGAGCTTGCAAAAGAAGGATTTACAGTTATTATAAATTATTATCCCGTTCCTCCATGTGAAGCTGATGCCAATAATGTTGTTAAAGAAATTGAAAATATTGGAGGAAAAGCAAAAGCCATCGGTTGTGATGTTACTAACAGCAACGCTGTTAATGGAATGGTCGATGAAATTGTTAAAGAATTCGGTAGAATTGACGTTCTGGTAAATAATGCGGGCATTACAAGAGATGGATTGCTCATAAGAATGTCTGATGACGACTGGGAAAAAGTTGTTGCGACAAATTTCAACAGCGTTTTCTATGTAACAAGACCTATTGCTAAAGTGATGATGAAGCAAAGAAGCGGAAATATAATTAATATGGCAAGTATTACCGGAGTATACGGCAATGCGGGTCAGGCAAATTATGCGTCAACAAAAGCGGGCGTTATTGGATTCACTAAAACAATCGCCAAAGAACTGGCTTCAAGAGGAATTGTCGCTAACGCAATAGCTCCAGGGTTTATTGAAACACCGATGACAGAAAAACTGGATAAAGAAAAAATCGCCTCAAATATACCTCTTGGCAGGTTAGGAAAGCCCGAAGACATTGCAGATGTTGTTAAATTTCTTGCAAAACCCAATTTATACATAACAGGTCAGGTCATAGGAGTTGACGGAGGACTTGTTATTTAAAAAAATATTATTTTGTAACATAATTTTTTAGAAGGATAGACAAAATAATATTATTTCAATAAATATATATAAATATATTCATTTTATTAGTATGATCAAAGAGAATAATTTAAAAGGAGAAAAAAATGAGTGAAACATTTGAAAGAGTAAAAAAAGTAATAGTAGAGCAATTAAGCGTGGAAGCATCGGAAGTAACTCCTGAAGCTAATTTTACAGCTGATTTAGGAGCAGATTCCCTTGATACAGTTGAGCTTGTAATGGCGTTTGAAGAAGAATTCGGCGTTGAAATTCCTGATGAAGAAGCTGAAAAAATCCTTAAAGTTCAGGATGCTGTTGAATATATACAAAAACAAAAAGTAAGCAATTAGTATTTGTTTATTAAATTATTATCCTGAGCATAGCGAAGGGTCAAAGTATTTTATGATTAATCAGATTCTTCGCTTTTAGCTCAGAAATATTTTGAATTATAATTATGTTTAAGTAGGAAAAGTTTAAAGTTATAAAAGGGAATTATTGATGGTAAATAAATCCAGAAGAGTTGTTGTTACCGGGATGGGAGTCGTAACTCCGTTTGGAGTCGGTGTGGACTTGTTCTGGGAAAATCTTGTCAAGGGAAACAGCGGAGTTAAAACGATTACTCAAGTTGACTTGAGTAAGCATGACGTAAAAATTGGCGGTGAAGTAACAGATTTTGAGCCTGGTAAATATCTTGATCAAAAAGAAGCGAAAAGAATGGATAGATTTACTCAGCTTGCAATGGTTGCCGCTCAGGAAGCTATGCGTGATTCAGGGCTTGATATGGAAAAAACTGATCCGACCAGAGTTGGAGTTATTGTAGGCAGCGCTGCCGGCGGTATGGCTACAATAGAAAAAAACCATGAAGCTATTATGCAAAAAGGACCTTCAAAATGCAGTCCTTTTACAGTGCCGATGATGATCGTTGATATGGCTGCCGGAAGAATTTCCATAATGATTAACGCTAAAGGACCCAATAAAGCGATTGTAACGGCTTGCGCAACAGCTTCTCATTGTTTGGGAGACGCTTTTAGAACAATTTCATACGGAGATGCGGATGTCGTTTTTGCCGGAGGTTGTGAAGCTCCTCTTACTACTCTTGCAATGGCAGGTTTTACCAGCGCAAGAACTTTATCAAGACGAAATGATGAGCCTGAAAAAGCAAGCAGACCTTTTGATAAAGATAGAGATGGTTTTATTATGGCTGAAGGCGCAGGAATTTTTGTTCTGGAAGAACTAGAGCATGCTCTTGCAAGAGGAGCAAAAATTTATGGCGAATTTGTCGGCTATGGCGCAAATGCCGACGCAAATGATATAGTCGCTCCATGCGCTGACGGAGAAGGCGCTGCAAGAGCCATGAGGCTTGCTTTAAATGATGCTGGACTTGAACCTCAAAAAGTTAAATATATAAATGCTCATGGAACAAGCACTTCGTTAGGAGATATTGCAGAAACAACAGCAATTAAAACTGTTTTTGGAGATTATGCTAAAAACGGACTTCTTGTAAGTTCAACAAAAAGCATGACCGGACATACATTAGGCGCTGCCGGAGCAATAGAAGCCATTGCTTGTTTAAAAGCGATGGAAACTAATATAGTTCCACCTACAATAAATCTGGATAATCCTGATGAACATTGCGATCTTGATTATGTGCCGCATACAGCAAGAAAAGTTGAAAATCTTGACGTTGTAATGTCAAATTCATTTGGATTTGGAGGACATAACGCTTCTTTAGTGTTTAAAAAATATTAAAATTTATAAATTCTTAATTAGCGGACGATTCGCCAAAGGCGAATCGTCCGCTAATTTTTTACGCAATCCGCATCCACTTATAGTGATCTGTAAAAGGTTTTTGGAACTTAATAATACCAAGTTGCAATCAATGTATACCAATCGAAATAAGTTTTCGTTAATTTATTAAAAAGCTGATACCTACAGCCCGCGCCGCCTTGCGGGCGGCGCGGACTGAGTAAGGATATAGCGAGTGTTTTGTAGCGCAAGCGGGAGTTTTAACTCATTCATGCTGCCGAAGGCAAAACACCCGTAAATTAAAGATTTACAAAAACCATCTTTTTTATTTAACGGTTTTTTAAATTAATTGGTATAGTATTAAATCTCCCTCCCCCTGCCCCCGCCCCAAGGGCGGGGAAGAAGAGTTGATAAGGGTTTTGCCGGTTACGCCGGCAAAACCCTTATCAAAAAATAATACTCTTTTGATTGCAACTTGGTATAAGGATACAGCGGCTGGCTTCGCCAGCCGCTGCGACAAATATAAAATTATTTATCTGGCTTGATTCCACAAAGCTTCTTTAAGAACTTTTGCTTTTTCTGTTTCAGCTGAAATAGAAACATTTCTTGGGGTAAAAATAAATACACCCTCGCCGATTCTTTGCTGATGTCCGTCAACAGCATGAGTTGCGCCTGATATAAAATCCACAACCCTTTGAGATTGTTCTGCGTCAAGCAAATGTAAATTTAAAATAATGGATTTTCTATCTCTAAGATTGTTTACAATATCAAGAGATTCTTCAAAAGTTTTTGGCTCTGTAACCATAACTTCAAACTGGTAACTGCTTTGATGAGCAACAACTTTTAAATTGGATTTACGTTTTTTGGGAGCTTCCTGAAGCTCTTCTTCTTCCTCAAACTGTTCTGCTCCGCCAAAGATTCCATCGTAATCAAAATCATTTTCGCCGATTTCCGGTTCAATTCCAACCCATTGTTTTAATTTGTTAACTATACCTGACAATTTATGTCCTCCCTATATTTCTTTACTTAATTTTTAATCAGTTTTAACCAAATATTGCCTGTCCAATTCTCACCATAGTAGAACCTTCTTCACAGGCTGTCGTGTAATCATTGCTCATTCCCATTGATAATTCGGGAATATTAACTTTATATTCTGTTTCCAAATAATTTCTCAAATCTTTCAACCCTTTAAATACGCTCTTTTGAAGTCCCCTGTCTTTTGTGAACGGAGCCATTGTCATAAGTCCTATTATTTCCAATGATTCCAGATTTAAAATTTCTTTAAAAATTTCTTTTATTTCGTTTATTTTAAATCCGTATTTTGTTTTCTCCTCCGCTATGTTTACCTGTAAAAGTATTTTTTGTTTTATCCCTTTTGATGAAGCCTCTTTTGATAAACTTTCAGCTAATTTAAAAGAATCTACCGAATGAATATACTCATAATTTCCCGCTACTTTTTTAACTTTATTTGTTTGTAGATGTCCCAAAAAATGCCAGTTTATATTTTTATTGATTTCTTCCGGAAGTTCGGCTCTTTTTTTTTCGGCGTCCTGAATTTTATTTTCTCCAAAATCTTTTATACCAGCTTGATACGCTTCTATAATCTTTTCGGAATTTACATATTTTGACACCGCAATAATTCGAGCGCCGGGTATT
The DNA here is from genome assembly GCA_022703625.1 of Cyanobacteriota bacterium. GTDB lineage: Bacteria > Cyanobacteriota > Vampirovibrionia > Gastranaerophilales > UBA9971 > JAKLDH01. The sequence continues at coordinate 27,788 of JAKLDH010000001.1, forward strand.
TTATCCTGAATTCCTGAATAATTCTCCTTTATTCCCATTTTTAAATAACTGATATCACTCCTGATTAATATAAGAATTCAAAACAATTTTTATATTTAACATTAAATCAAAATAATTATATTAAAAGAAATTGAATAATACAAATAATTGTTTAGTAATCATTCAAATAGATGGGTTTATTGTTGCGCAAGCGTTTTATATTGCGTTGCCAAGCTTGCAATGGCTAGAGATTATTATTTGCCGGACAGAGTGTTGCCAGTAATTTTTCTAACTTAAGTTAGAGAAATTTCTAACTTTATATGAATTTAAACAAGGCTTAACAAAGCTTAACATATATATTACAAGCGTGAAAATTTAATTTTACCAGGGTTAATTTTCAGATACGCCTTATTGTACGCAAGGAAGTAGTAATAGATAAGGAGAATCTTATTATGAGTATTATTATCAACACAAACGTAAGCTCAATTTTAGTTCAAAGAAGTTTATCAACATCAACCCACAACATTCAGTCATCATTGGAAAAACTTTCAACAGGTTATAGAATCAACAAAGCCGCTGATGATGCGGCAGGTTTAAGCATATCCGAAAGCTTGAAAGCGCAGGGGCGTGGCGCTCAAGTAGCTTCAAACAACGCTCAAACAGGTATTAACCTTTTGCAAACAGCAGAAGGCGACCTTGCGATCATTCAGGAAAACTTGCAAAGAATCAGAGATCTTGCTATTCAGGCGGCAAACGGAACAAACGGTTCTGCTGAAAGAACAGCAATCCAGGCTGAAGTCCAACAGCGTGTTACAGAAATCGACAGACTGGCAGAGTCATCCGCATTTAACGGAATAAAACTTTTAGACGGATCAACAACTTCTGATCTTAAAATTCAAATCGGCGCAAACAGTAATCCGTCATTAAACTCAATCAGCCTTACAGATGGAGAAAATCCGCTGGAAAGCGCAACAGCTTCTTCTCTTGGAATGACAACAGCTTTAGCTACAGCGTTTGGAACTACAGGCGCCGCGGCGAGTTTCATTTCTCAGATTGATGATGCTATTTCAAACGTGTCTTCAAGAAGATCAACAATAGGTTCTATCCAAAATAGATTAGAATCCGCAATTCAGAGTTTAAATATTCAGTATGAAAACATGTCAGCGTCTGAATCCAGAATCAGGGACGTAGATGTTGCTGACGAAGCCGCAAACCTCACCAAAAATCAAATATTGCAACAGGCTTCCGCTTCTCTGTTAGCTCAGGCTAACCAGGCGCCGTCGATTGCTCTAAGTTTAATATAAAAAATCAATCACCCTGGTTGAGAGGCTTATCGGAGATAAGTCTCTCCTATTTAAAAAAACAGTCCTTATTTCCCCCCTAAAGTTTCAAGGATTGAGTTCATAAAAAAAAGATAAGGAGAATCTTATTATGAGTATCATTATTAACACGAACGTAAGCTCAATTTTAGTTCAGAGAAGTTTATCGACTTCAACACACAACATTCAGTCATCATTGGAAAAACTTTCAACCGGTTATCGAATCAACAAAGCGGCTGATGACGCGGCAGGTTTAAGTATTTCCGAAAGCTTGAAAGCTCAGGCTCGTGGCTCTCAGGTAGCGGCAGCAAACGCTCAAACAGGCATTAACCTTTTGCAAACAGCAGAAGGCGACCTTGCGATCATTCAGGAAAACTTGCAAAGAATCAGAGATCTTGCTATTCAAGCGGCAAACGGAACAAACGGTTCTGCTGAAAGAACGGCAATTCAATCTGAAGTTCAACAGCGCGTTACTGAAATTGACAGGCTGGCAGATTCATCCGCATTTAACGGGATAAAACTGTTAGACGGTTCAGCAACTTCTGATCTTAAAATTCAGATCGGCGCAAACAGTAATCCGTCATTGAACTCAATCAGCATTACTTCCGGAGAAAACCCTCTGGAAAGCGCAAGCGCATCTTCTCTTGGAATGACTACAGCTTTGTCTACAGCGTTTGGAACTGCAGGATCAGCGGCGAGTTTCATTACTCAAATTGATGATGCGATTTCTAACGTATCTTCAAGAAGATCAACAATAGGTTCTATTCAAAACAGATTAGAATCCGCTATTCAGAGTTTAAATATTCAGTATGAAAACATGTCAGCGTCTGAATCCAGAATCAGGGACGTTGATGTTGCTGACGAAGCCGCAAAACTCACCAAAAATCAAATATTGCAACAGGCTTCCGCCTCTCTGTTAGCTCAGGCTAACCAGGCGCCGTCAATTGCCCTAAGTTTGATATAAAAATCAAGGCTTTTTAGAGGGGAAGAAAACTTCCCCTCTTCTTAGCTTAAGAGCTTAAAACAAACAGACAAGATTATTAAGAAGAAAAAATCAAGTAAGGTTTAATAAAACCTCTTTGTTTAAATTTTGCTCCAATCACCATCAGGAATGCGTTAAAGGGAAAATGAACCACAACTTACGTATCGTCGTTAATAATACTTAAATTCCAATTTTTGCTTAAACCGCGATACAAATGTTTAAACAAAATTGGAATTTCTTTATTAATATAATAAAAATCATTAATATGTCCGCATTTAACGAGTTTCCCTTTATCCCGCAAGCAATTCATGTAATGAGTATTGTCGTTTAATATACCGGGAGTTTTTATGATTTTTACAGTTAAAAATATTAAAAATACGGATATAATTAATATTCAGAATAAAAAATACAGTATATTTGAAATGGCGCTTTTATTTAAAACAATAATTAAATTAGCCGAGCAAAAAAACAGGCATGTAATAATAAATTTCAATCAGAAACAGGTTTTAAACAATTTATTTATAGAAACCCTTATGTCCGCCCAAAAATATTGTGACCGGACAAACAGCGTTCTTTCTTTGTGCGGGATGAGGTCAGATACATTATGCGTTTTTTATTTACTTAAACTTGATAAACATTTTGAATTTTATGAAAATCAGTTTGACGCTGTAATAAGAGAAAACAGGCTTATTAGAAGAAGGCTAAAAGCCGTTTAATATTTTTTTATTTAAAATTATCGTATAGCAATTTTTATACAATTTTTGTTTTTAATACTTTGGAAGGTCAATTTTCGTTTGTTTAAAAAACAGAAAATTTTTATCCGGTCAGGAGCAGTAAGAAGTTATGTCAGAAGTCTATTTTCCTATTTATAACGATCTTTTACATAAATTAAACAATCTGTCAGAAAAATCAGAAAATCTGACGGAAGAATTAAAGCGCAGTAATGGAAAATTAGACAATTTAAAAAATATCAAAGAAAGTATCCTGTTGAAAATACAAACATTTAAGGGCATACCTGCCGATCAACAGCTCACTCATAATTGGAAGCATGTTTTACAGGAAATAAGAAAAACTCAACAGCAAATATCTAGTCTTCAGGCTGAAAGAGATAAATTAGGAAAAAAAGAAGAAGTTTTAGAAGGCGCAAGACAACTTGCGTTTAATCAGTTTAAAAACAAAAAACCCCGACCAAAATCCATTTTAGGTTTTGGAAATGATTCGTTGTGGGATAATAATTCTGACTCACAATCAATTTATTAAAAAATTAAAGGCAAATTAATATGATAAATATCGAAAATTCATTAATCCTGATAATTGATATTCAGGAAAAACTTGTAAATATGCTGCAAAAAGATACTATATCAAATAAAGCCGCTAAATTGCTTAATGCCGCAAAAATTCTTGACATTCCGAGTATCGTAACAGAACAATACCCAAAAGGACTTGGAGCAACAGTAAACGAACTAAAACAGGAAGCAACAAATAAAACAATATTTTTTGAAAAAACTTCTTTCAGCGCATGTCGGGAAAACGGCTTTAAAGATATTTTAGAAGGATTTAAAAGAAAAAATATACTTATATGCGGAATTGAAGCTCATGTTTGCGTTTATCAGACAGCAGCAGACTTGATCACGCAAGATTATGAAGTTCATTTATTTCAGGATATAATTTCTTCACGAAATGAATTTGAACTTAATATAAGCGTCGAGAAAATGAAATCATTAGGAGCAAACATGACTTCTTTTGAAATAGTTCTTTTTGAGCTTTTAAAAACTTCAAAACACCCTAATTTTAAAGAAATACAAACTTTGATTAAATAATTGCATTAAACAGAAATGAAAAAAGTAGCGTTACAAACCCTGGGATGCAGAGCCAATCAGCTTGAATCCTCAATAATAATCGATAAATTCTTGAAATTAGGCTGGGAAGTCGTTAATTTTAACAGTTTTGCTGATATTTACATAATAAATACATGCACTGTAACCGGAAAAAGCGACAATTCTTCTTTGTCTTTTGTTAGAAAAGCTAAAAAGATTAATCCTGCGGCAAAAATTATAATTGCAGGTTGCTATCCTCAGGTCGCCGCCGAAGAAATAGCCAAAATTCAGGACATTGATCTTGTTATAGGCAACGCAGAAAAACTTAACCTGCCTGAATTATTAGAAAAACATGATGTTTTTAATGAGAACTCAGGCAAAATTTATGTTTCAGACATAATGAAAGAAGAAAAATTCAGGGACGAAACGGTTTTATCTGCTTCAGGAAGAGTAAGAGCAAATATTAAAATACAAGATGGCTGCAATTACAGATGTTCATACTGCATAATCCCCTATGCAAGAGGAAAAAGCAGAAGCAAAGAGCTTTACGGAACAATTGAACAGATTAAACAAATTACAGACAAAGGTTTTAAAGAAATTGTCCTGTCCGGAATTCATCTGGGACAATGGGGACTTGATTTAAATCCGCAAAAGACGTTGTTAACGCTTTTAGAAGAAATTGAAAAAATATCGGAACTTAAAAGATTCAGGTTAAGTTCTTTAGACCCCATGGAACTTAATGAAGAAATGATAACCTTTCTTGCAAATTCCGAAAAGTTTTGCAGGCATTTGCATATTTCTCTTCAAAGCGGCAATAATGAAGTTTTAAAAAGGATGAACAGGCGTTATACCGTTGAATATTACTCTGAATTAATAAATTCCCTTGTTGAAAAAATCCCTTTTATAAATATAGGCAGTGATATAATAGTAGGATTTCCCGGAGAAACAGACGCTAATTTTGAAAACACTTATGAAAACCTGAAAAAACTTTCTATTGGTTATATACATATATTTCCGCATTCCAAAAGAAAAAACACTCCTGCCGCCATAATGCGGGATCAGGTAGACGAAAAAGTTAAAAAATATAGAGCCGCAAGACTAAAAGCGCTTGCAGCGGAGAAAAGTCTTGAATTCAGAGAAAAACTTGTGGGTAATGAGTTTGAAATTATTGTGGAAAATACTCGTGATAAAAATACCGGACTTTTAAAAGGAATGACCGATAATTTTATTTCCACGCTGATTGCAGGAGATAATGAGTTAAAAAATCAGCTTGTAAGAGTAAAAATAACCTCTACTGATGAAAAAACTACTTTTGGTCAAAGCAATTCAAGCCTATATTAAACTAAAAAAGTTTTCGTTAATTTGCTAAAGAGCTGATATCTATAGCCCGCAAGCTAAGACTTTACAAAAATCGCCTTTTTTATTTATACCAATTTAAATAAGTTTTCGTTAATTGGTAAAAAAGCTAATATTTACAGCCCGCGCCGCCCTGCGGGCGGCACGGGCTAGGTAAGGGTATAGCAGGTGTTTTGCCTTCGGCAAAACACCTGCTAATTAATACCAAGTTGCAATCAAACAATTACTATTTCTTTGATGTGGTTTTCGCCGGCAAAGCCGGCGAAAACCACATCAAATCTTCTCCCCCTCCCTTCAGGGAGGGGTTAGGGGGAGGGTGATTTCATACTACATTGATTGCAACTTGGTATAAGGATTTATAAAAATCATCTTTTTTATTTAACGGTTTTTAAATTGATTAGCATAAAATCAATGTAGGTCTTTTATAAAATTTCATAATTTAATAACCGGCTTATCCAGCTAAAAAGCGTCATTAACTCATAAGGTTTCGGTATATAAAGATCAGCTCCGGTATTTAAGATTTTTTCCTTTGCGCATTTAACAGTTGTAACTATAAGCCTAATATTAGAATGATTTTTCTTTATATTATCGCATATTTCAAGTTCATTTTCTGTATTTTCCATCCCTGTGTCAAAAATTACAAGATGAGGTTCGGTTTTCTGTATTGTTTCAATGACTTGATCGCTTGAACTTATCGCTTCCACAACATAACCCTGCATTTCAAGGGTTGTAACCAACAGGTACGTTAAAGCGGCATCGTTTTCAACAATTAAAATTCTTTTAACATAATCTTTTTTTTCTTCGCTTCCTGAAATTTTAAGCCTGTCGCTAATCCAGTATGAGCCTGTTTTAAATTTTGCAATCCTGTGAACATCCATAGCGTTGTTAACAAGCTCTTCAAAACTTTCAAAAGTCTTATGCTTGTTTGATACAATCCCAATACTGACTGACACAAAAGGAATTCTCCTTCCAAGTTTTTCATCGCCGTTTAAAATAAGGTATCCTCGGTTAATATCCTCATTTGTATAAAACTTTTGCGCAACCATGTCAAAGGAATAACTAAGAAAAACAGCTATTTTTTCAGCTTTTTCAGGCGAAGTGAATATTACAAACTCGTCCATTCCGACTCTGCCTAAAAAATCGTTGTCATTAAGAGCGGTTCTGATTATGGCTATAAAAGTTTGCAAAAGCCTGTCAGACGCTATATGCCCGTAAGTTTCCCTGTAAGGCTCAAAATTATCTATGTCAATATACATTAAAGAATATTTAGCGCCGGAATCCATTTCAAATTTTCTTTTTAAAATCCGGTATGAAACAGTTGCGCCGAACAATTTAGTGGAAGGATCTGTTAATTCTTCCATACGTCTTCTTAGATGAGCAAATATCCTTAAAGAAAGCTCTTTTGCGTCTATTGATTCATGATGATAATCATCTGCTCCGGCTTGTAGAATTTCTATTTTTCTTTCAACAGATTCAACGCCGGATAAAATCATAAGAACCGGTCTGTATAAACTGGTTTTTTGTCTTATTTTAGAGCAAATTTGGGTTATATCTTCCTTAAAATTATCGTGAACAATTATTATATCCGGTTCAAATTTTTCAATTGTTTCAAAACCCTCAGGCAAATTATCCGTATTCAGGATGCGGACAAAGGAATCATTCTCAAGAACGCTTTTTATATAAGCAGTTTGTTCTTTTTTAGCGTCAAATATCATTATAAACTGCATTAAAAACATTAAGGCACCTCTAAAAACTAACTTTTTTGAAATTTTCATAAAATTTGACTGGGGTTTGTTGTAGGGGCTTCGCCCCTACACACAAACTTCTCCCCCCTTTGAAGGGGGGTAGGGGGGTAGATATAAAAAATAAAATTCTTTTGTTTTTAGAAACTCCCATTAATTATGCTCCTGAAATCTTTGTTGAGCCTGCATTTCAGCAGAAGCAACCGGCAGGGTCAATTTAAAAACAGAACCTTTATCGTTGCTTGTTGCTGTGATATCGCCTTTCATGCTTTTTACAAGAGATTTTGTAATATATAAACCAAGCCCTGTCCCTTGAACCTGACGAGTAAGAGGATTATCAATTCTTGAAAATTTAGTGAAAATTTTTGTTAAAAACTCCTCCGGAATTCCAAAACCCTGATCTTTAATTTTTATTTCTATTTTATCAGTGTTGTTTTGAGCAAAACCAGCCTCAATAGTAACAATGGTTGCGGGTTTTGAGTATTTTAGAGCATTATCAACAAGATTCATCATAACTTGTTCAAGTTTATCGGAATCTCCCCATATAGGAGGCAGATTGGGAAGGATATTCACTTCTATTTTATGCTCTTTTGCTTTATGCTGAAGGTTGTTCAGAATAGTGTCTATCATTTCTTTACTATTTATAGCCTTATAAATAGTTTTAGAGCTTTTAGCTTCAAGCTTTGAAACTGTAAGCAGATTTTCAACAAGTCTTGCCAGTCTGTCTGTTTGACTTTTAATGATGCTTATAAATCTTATGCGTTGTTCTTTGGTTAAATTATCTCCGGCGGCAAGCAGGGTTTCGGCAAAACCTTTTATGCTTGTCAGAGGAGTTCTTAACTCGTGGCTTACTGTGCTGACAAAATCCAGATGAGCCTGATTTAAAAAAACTATGTCAGAAAAGGGAATTACCAGATAAATAATATAATTTTCTTTTATTACGGTTTTATTTATTCTTACACAGTTTAGTTTTTCATTTTTATCTTTTAATTCTCCGAGCTGATAGGTCAAATTTGTCTGATCTTCCTGCTCGTTCATTTCCTGACAAACGGCGCAGGCTTCTTTTGAAGAAGGTCTTATCACTTCAAAAACATTTTTATCTACAAGTTCTTCTTTTAAATAACCTGAAATTTTCTCAAATTTAGCGTTTACCTCTATAATTTTATGTTCAGAGTTGCAAATTGCTACTCCTTCAGGCAAATTTTCTATAATTTTTTTATAAAAATCTTTTTCAGTATACATTTTAAAAACTCCACCTAAATTATATCAGGTTCATAGCAATCGATAAAAAAATTAAGTATTTTATAATATCAGAAAAGAAAAGCTTGAATTATTTTAAAATCTTCTTCAGTTGTTATTTTTATGTTTTTATAACTTCCTTCGCTGACAAAAACCTTATATCCGGCTTTTTCCATAAGAGCAGAATCGTCTGTCAGGTTTTCGCCTTCAAAAAGCTCGTGGGCTTTTAAAATCTCCGCAAATCTAAATGCCTGCGGAGTTTGTATCTGCCAAAGTTCCTGCCTGTTTAACGTTTCAATAACCTCTCCTGTTAAATTATTAACTCTTTTTATAGTATCTTTAACAGGAACAGCGGTTATGCAGGCATTTTTTTCAAGTGCGGTTAAAATTGTGTTTTTTATTACATCAACAGAGATTAAGGGTCTTGCTCCATCATGAATTAAAACAAAATCAGGCTTTTTATCGGGTTCTATTAGCTTATTAAGCTCTTTTAGTCCTTTAAAAACAGATTCCTGACGCGTTTTTCCTCCTAAAATAATTTTTTTTACTTTTAAAACATTATTTTTCTTAACCTCTTCGGAAATTTTTTCTATTAAATCCAAAGATGCGCAAATAATTATGTCTTCGATCTCTTCGACTGCGCTAATAGCGTTAATGGTATGTATAATTACAGGTATACCGTTTACTTCCTCTAAAAGCTTGTGTTTAAAGGAACTATATCTTTCTCCAGAGCCTGCGGCGGGTATTATTGCTGATATTTTCATTTTTTAATCTGCCTAAAATGCTGAAACGCGCTGGAATTCAAAGTTTTGGAGTCTATTTTTAAACTTTTTCCATCTTTAAATTTAACATAAGCGCCCGATTTTTCGTCAACTGATTTAACCGCGCCAATTTTTTTAACAAAAATTTCTTTTTTTAATTTTTCGTAAATTTCCTCAGAAACAGTTGCGACAAGTTCATAATCTTCTCCACCAAATAAAACCCGATTTATAACGGTGTTTTCATCGGCAAAAACTTCCCAAATATCCTTATCATAAGGAATTTCTTCAAAATCAATTTCCATGCCGACATTGCTGGCTTGGCAAATTTTGTAAAGAGCGTCGCCTAGCCCGTCGCTTGAGTCCATCATCGCCGGTTTGTCAGCAAGTTTAAGGATTTCTCTGCCTTCTGCGATTCTGGGAACGGGATTTATATGAGAATTAATAAATTTTTTCTTTATTTCCTCTGAAATTTCTGAAATAGCGACTGTTTCGTTAAAAATTTCTTCCAACAAGCTAAGCCCTGTTGCGCTTGAACCGAAATTGCCGGTAACTATAATCACATCGCCGGGCTTGGCGGTTCTTCTGGAGGCAGGGATTAGTCCTTCCCCTGAGCCGACAGCGCATATACTTATGCTAATTTCTTTTGCCGCTGTTAAATCTCCGCCGATTACTACGGTGCTATATTCCTGACATATCGAATTAACTCCTTTATAAAACTCTTTTATAAAGCTTTCATCTGTATTTTCAGGCATAGATAAAGAAATTAGGATATATTGCGGGATTCCTCCGGAAGCCGCAATGTCGCTTAAGTTCACTGCAACTGACTTTCTGCCTAAATAATACGGATTTATGGTATTATGTCTGAAATGCACGTTTTCTATAAGTGTATCCTGCGTAAGGATAAGGTCTTTTTCAGGAATATACGCCGTATCATCGCCTATATACTTTACCGATTCAGGCAAAATACTTTTAATTATATTTAAAAAAGTTTCTTCTTTCATAAAAAATTCCAAAAGTTAAATTATATGCTTAAAAGAGCGGTCGGAAAACAGAAATGCCAAAATACACTGTAAATAAAAACAAAAACAGCGAAATTAGGCTGAAAATTGCTGTTATTTCCGTTTTTTGTTCCTCAAGAGAAAATGCCTCAGTTTTTAATTCTTTGTAAATATTTCTAAAATCATTTTTAGTTTTTGCTCTAAAATATTTTCCGCCGGTAATGTTGGCTATTTCAAGAAGAGTTCCTTCGTCCAGCGCAGTAAGGTATCCGCCGCTGACATAAGCTCCTTTTTCGCTTCCTATGCCGACAGTATACACTGTAATTCCTTCTTTAGCCGCAATTTTCGCCGTACTAAGAGGAGAAATTCCCTGATTGCTTTCCCCGTCGGTAAGAAGAATTATAACAAGTCTATTGTCTTTTTCGCCGCCAATAGCTAACGCATTAACTGCCGCATCTATCGCTGATCCTATAGCCGTTCCTGGATTTAAATCCTTAATCGTAAGCTCTGAAAGGGAGGAAAGTATTTTTGAATGGTCTTCATTTGGCGACATCACAACTTGTGAGCTTCCATAAAAGTATTCAAGCCCTATTTTAATATTTTTTGGCGATTTTTTTATAAATTCAACAGCAGTGTCTTTTGCCGCTGTTAGTCTGTTTGGCGGCATATCGTCCGCTTCCATGCTTATAGATGTGTCAAAAACAAGCATTAATCTTACCGGATTAACAGGTATCTGTATTGATATATATGGTCTTGCAACAGCCAAAACCCCTGCTGTCACAGCAAATACAAATAAAATCATAAAATATTTTCTTTTATAATCAGGGGTATCGAGCATAGCTTTTTCTAAAAGCTCGATTCTGCTGAATTTCGCGCCTTTTACTTGCCTTTGTTCCGCAAAATGTCTTTCCAGATATCTAAATAAAGGCAAAATTAATATTAAAATCAGCGCAAATGACCATTCAAAGCCAAAGTTGCCCAAAATTACCTCCTGCTTTTATTCATGTAATTAATTAAAACTTCCGCAATATCAGAGTTAGTATAAATTTTAACAGGTTTAAGCTTTAACAGGGAAAAAATTTCATTTAGTTTTTCGTTTTCTTCATTTAACAATTCCTGATATTTCGCTGTAACCGCTGGATTTGAAGAATCAAAAATCAAATTTTTGCCGGTTTCAGGGTCATAAAGATTTATATACCCGACAGAAGGCAGTGTTTCCTCCACAGGATCAAGAATTTGAATCGCCTGAAAATCATTTTTTATAACTAATTCGCCAAAATTATTTTTTCGGGAAAGGTTTGGGAAAATAAAATCTGATATGAAAAATATAAAATTTTTTCGCCCAATAATATTTTCCAGACTGGAAAAATCTGTTTCATAACTGTTATTTTCTTCCGGTTTATACTCTAAAAGCTTTTTAACAATTTTATAAATTTGTTTTAAGCCTTTTTCAGGGGGAATAATCTCTTTAATCTTGTCATCAAAAAGAATTGCTCCTGTTTTATCTCTTCTTTTGTCTGCAATATAGCCGATTAAAGCTATAATTTTAACAAGAATGTCTTTTTTTGATATTAAAGCCGAACCAAAATCCATAGAAGAGCTGACATCAAGAATAAGCCAAACCGTATTATTTCTTTCCTCTTCGTAAATGCGTACATGTGGCTTTCCTGTTCTTGCTGTTACGTTCCAGTCAATGTTTTTAATGTCATCGTTAATCGAATATTCTCTAATTTCCTTATAATCAAGCCCATGCCCCTGAAAAAAAGACAAATAACTTCCCTGAAGAGGGTTTTCCACTTTTCTTAAAGTTTTTAACCTTATTTTTTGCAGAATTTTTTCTGCAATTATAAAAGACTCTTCGATTTTTGATTTAGTTTTCATTTAAAAATTAATTTTTAAAGATTAAGTTGTTGTTGATTCAGCGAGTTTTTCAATTTTTGCTTTCTGGTCAGCCTGCATAAGCTCATTGAGAAGATCGTCGAGATCACCTTCAATTACCGTCCATACATTGAAATTTGCCCCGATTCTATGGTCAGTGCATCTTCCCTGCGGGAAATTATAGGTTCTTATTCTCTCGCTTCTATCTCCTGTGCCGACTTGAGAACGTCTAAGATCGGTTATTTCCTGCATCTGCTTTTGAGCTTCAAGGTCATAAAGCTTTGTTTTTATAAGATTCAGAGCGATTTCCCTGTTTTTAAGCTGGCTTCTTTCTTCAGTACAGTGAACCATAATTCCTGAAGGCTTATGAACTATTCTGACGGCTGTTTCAACCTTATTAACATTCTGCCCGCCTGCTCCGCCTGACCTTGCGGTTGTAATTTCCAAATCTTCCGGCTCAATATCTATTTCAACGTCTTCAACTTCAGGCATAACCGCAACAGTGGCTGTGCTTGTATGAACTCTTCCCTGAGATTCAGTAACAGGAACTCTTTGGACTCTGTGAACGCCTGATTCGTATTTTAACCGGCTATAAACAGCATCTCCGTGAATGGAAATAACAACTTCGCTGATCCCGCCGACGCTACCCTCTGACATGCTTATAATATCGTTTTTCCAGCCTTGTTTTTCGGCGTATCGCATATACATTCTCATTAAATCCGCCGCAAAAATGTTTGCTTCATCGCCTCCCGCGCTTCCTCGGATTTCCAGCATAATGTTTTTATCGTCATTAGGATCTCTTGGCAAAAGCAGGACTTTCATTTTTTCTTCGTATTTAACGATTTTTTCTTCCGCATTATCAAGTTCCAGCTGAAGAAAACCTTTCATTTCAGGATCAGTTTCTCCTTTTAGCATTTGCAGGGCTTCTTGTTTTGCGTCAAGAGCCTCTTGCCAGGCATGATAAATTTCAACGGTTTCTTCCATTGATTTTCTTTTTTTGGATAAAGTCCTAAAATCCTCGTAATCCTTAATAATTTCAGGATCACTAAGCTTTTCGCCAATTTCTATATAATTTTGTTCAATGCTTTTAATTTTATCCAGCATGTCTTTCATAAAATATATCCTTATGCTGCTTACTTTACTTTATAAATTTGCCATTTGTTCACACAGAGGCATTTCAGCCTAGCTACCTTTTGTATGTTCTTTTTTTATTCAACCTTTTGAGGAAAGCGTCCGCAACTTTTTATTTCATCGCAAAAACCGTTTTTTTCGCATTTTGGAACAAGGTATTCTCCAAGCCACGGCTCTTTTTTAACCACAAGATCACACATTTTTTTAACAAGTTTTCTTATTTCATGCTGAGCGCTTACGCAAAGCCTTAAATTAGCTAAATGTATCATTTCTCTTAAATTTAAACTTGCAACAAGAGAACTGGTGGCGGCGTTTGGAAGTATAAACCTTGCATCTTCGGCTGGAATTCTTTTTTCTATCATTTTATCATAAAATTCAGCGGTATTCTTCATAAAAACATGGTATTCATCTTCAAAACCTGCGTTTTTAATTGTTTGCGGCGTTATATATTCAAATTGCCCTTGTTCAACAACATATCTTTGGGATTTTTGAGAAAAAGACATGTGCCGATGTCTGACAAGCTGATGCGTGCAGGCGCGGCTTACTCCGCTGATTGTAAAAACATATTGACAATGTTCAATTGTGCTGTGATGACCTGATTGAAGAACTTTTTTAACAAGTTTAAGCATTTTAGCGTCATCAACATCTTTTTCCCAGATGTTACAAGGATAATCAGCGGAATAGCAGGTTCTGCATGCAAGATAGATTGTCTTTAAAGGATTTTCAGGAGCGTTTATTAAGCTCACCATTGGAAATTCTTTATTTTCTGTCATTATTTTTTCCTGCATTACTCATATTTAAACAACATAAACCGCAGGCGTACTGCGGCTTATTGTAAAATGAAATATTAAAAAGCTATTTTTTGTTGACGTTAGCGTAACGTTTTTTGAATTTTTCAACTCTACCCTCAATATCCAGAATTTTTTGAGTTCCGGTAAAGAAAGGGTGGCAAGCATTACAAATTTCAACTTTTAATCCGTCTTCCAGAGACGAGGTTTCAATTACATTGCCGCAAGCGCAGTTAATTGTGGTTTTTTTATACTTGGGATGGATGTTATCTTTCATTTTTGAGAAATTCCTCTTGTTGTGTTATTAAAACATGCTTCTATTAAATAGCTTTTAATTTAAAATCAAAATGTCGAGAGTGGGACTTGAACCCACATAGATTGCTCCACACGGCCCTCAACCGTGCGCGTCTACCAATTCCGCCATCCCGACATGTTGGGTCTTTTTGCCACTTAATTTTAAGACGCTTAAAACTTAATTTTTGTTTCCTTAAAACTAAATGGTATCTATTAATATTAATTCGCTAAAAACTTTCATGTCAACATGTTTAGCATTTATAGTTCAAGATAAATTTTTGCTGATATTTACAAAAACCATCTTTTTTATTTACGTCAATGTTAAATTATTGTAACATGTTTACAGGGTTTAAAAGAATCGGATTCGTTATATTCTTGACAATAAACCCTACATATAGTGTAATTCTGTTATATGTTCAGTAACAGAAATGTTAAAGAAACACAAAGTCGCGGCATTTTAAAACGTTTAAAAGTACCAATTTACTAGAATCAGGAAGTCAGATTTTATCTGAAAAAATTTGTTGATGCACATCAGTAAAATAGAAATAGACAATTTTAAGTCTTTTGCCAACCCCACGGATATCCCGTTTCTGCAAGGTTTTACAACCGTATCAGGACCGAATGGCTCAGGCAAAAGCAATATAATTGACAGTATACTGTTCTGTCTTGGGCTGTCATCCTCTAAAACACTCAGGGCTGACAGACTTTTTCATTTAATAAATACTCATAACAAAAAAAATGAAGCTTCTGTAAAAGTCTGTTTTTCAAACGGGACTGGGCAGGAAAACCTTTCTGTTAAAAGAAAAATTAAAAAAACATCAGCCGGATTTATCAGTAATTACTACTTAAACGATAAAACATCAACATTAAATGAAATCCACGACGAGCTTTCAAAGCATAATATTTCCCCTGGCTGTTATAATGTAATGATGCAGGGCGATGTAACAAGCATAATCAACATTAGCGCAACGGAAAGACGGAAAATAATTGATGAAATTGCAGGTGTTGCAGACTTTGACAGAAGAATAGAACAGGCAAAGAAAGAACTGGAAACAGTTGAGCAACGTGTCGAAAAATCCGGCGTAATTCTTGGAGAAATCGAGTATAGGCTTATTCAGCTTGAAGAAGAGAAAAATCATGCGCTAAAATACCAGAAAATACGAGATGAAAAACAGGAACTGGAAAAGAAACTTCGTGTTGTAAGATATTTTGAGATTAAAAATTCCTTTGAAAGGCTTCATGAGAGCATACTTGAGGCAAATAAAAACAAAAAGGAAGAAGACAAAAAGCTTTCAGAGCTTGTTATTAGGCTTGAAGAAACGCATAAAAAGCAATTAGAGCTTTCTGAACAAATAAAAAACAAGGGCGAAGACGAGCAAATTGAAATAAAAAAACAGATGGAATCGCTAAAAGGACTTATTGCTCGCAAAAAAGACAGTTTAAGACTGTCAGAAAAACAGGCTCAAGACAATTTAAAAGGAATTGAAACCGCAAAATATAATATAGAGAACTTAAAACAGAAAATAAAGGACTCTTCACACAGAATTAACCTAAAAAATGAAGAGATAGAATCTATTGAAGAAAAAATTAAATTTGAAAAACAAAAGCTTGAAAACCTTTTACAGGAAGTGTCAGGAGTAAATAAAGCCGCAACAGAACAATTGGAAAAAAGAAACAGCCTTAGAAAACTTTTTGAGAACAAAAAAGACGAAGAAAATGCTCTTTTAAAAGAAAAATTAACTTCTGAAGAAAGGGTTTCAAGGTTACAAAAAACTATAGATGAAGCTAATTCGGTAATAATAGAGGCAGAAGGTTTCAAAAATTCAAATACTGAAAGAAGAAACGTGCTGGAAACACAAATAAATGAGCTGTCAAAAGAGCTTAAGGATTATGAAATAGTACAAAAGAATAATCTTGAGTATCTTGACAAATTAAAAAACGAAATTAGCGATCATAACTATAATATTAATGCCGCATACAGAAAAATAACCCAGCTGGAAGCAACTAAAAGGGCATCTGAAGAAGCAGGATTCGGCAGAGCAATTGATACAATAATGAATTCCGGAGTTAAAGGGATCCATGCGCCGCTTGCGCAATTGGGAAAAGTCAATCAGGAATACTCAACAGCCCTTGAAATAGCGATGGGCGGAAGAATGAGATGTATTGTTGTAGATGATGATGAGGTTGCAAGAGTTGCAATAGAGGTTCTTAAGTCATCTCAGGCTGGAAGAGCTACTTTTCTTCCCTTAAACAAAATGAATTCCAAGCCTTGGGGAATGAAAGTTCCGAAAGAGCCTGGCGTTATAGATTTTGCCATAAATCTTATCGAGTTTGACAATGTTTATGAATCAACGTTTTACTATGCTCTTGGGGATACACTTATAGTCGAAGACCTTATTTCATCGAGAAAACTGGCGGGCAAATACAGGATGGTAACGGTTGACGGCAGTTTGGTGGAAAAGACAGGGGCAATGACAGGAGGATCAGTACATAAATCAGGATTAAAGTTTGCGCAATCCCAAGATGATGAGCTTAATACACTGAAAGAAAGATTCCAAAAACTCCAAGATAAAGCCACAGAGCTTGATAAGAAGAAACAGGAAACTGAAAATAAGCTTGATAACGTTAGGCGGGATTATTCGGATGCCTTGAATGAGTTTAACAGAAAGAAATTTGAGCTTGAAAACTTCGATAAAAACACTAAAGATGCCGAGTTAAAAATAATAAAAAGTCATGAGCTTTTAGAAATAAAAATGCCTGAACTTTTAGAAGCTCAAGATCATTTCAACATAAAGGGTTTAGAACTTGATAATATATCAAAACAAATAGCAGAGCTTGCGGAAGAAATTGAAAAAGTTGAAAAATCACTGCCAGAAAACGAACTTACAAAATTGAATAATCTTTCACAAAATATCGAAAAGGAAATAAAAACTTGTGAATCAAGTCTTTCAGCTTGTCAAAACGACATAAAAGCCGTCAAAATGGAAATAGAGTTTAATGAAAACTCAATAAAGATTCATAATGAGCGAATTGAACAATTATTTGGAGAAAATATAAACCTTGACAAGGAAAAAGAGGTGTTTGCGGCGGAAATTATCCAGACTGATGAAAGATTGAACGAATTACAAGATAAGATTAACGAGATTGGTACTGAATTAACGACGCTTCAATCGGAAAGAGACGGCTTAAATGTTGAGCTTACAGGACTAGAAAGAAACAAAGTCGGCTTTGAAACAAGGATTGAGAGGCTTATTGAGCAGGTAGAAGCTTTTAAAACAAGACGAAAAGAACTTGAACCGGAGCTGGATGAAATCAGGCAGGAGCTTATTCAACAGGGATATGAGGTTTCTCAGCTAAAACCAACGGAAGTTTCACTTGATGAAGTGAATAAAGCAATAACAAAGCTGGAAAAAAGAATGACTGAAATGGAACCGGTCAATATGAAGGCTTTAACAGAATATGACGAGGTAAAAACCAGAAAAGAAGAGCTTGAAAGCAGGATTAACACGTTAACAAACGAAAAAAATCAAATTATAGACAAAATGAATAGCTATGAAGAGCTGAAAATAAAGTCTTTTAGGGAAACTTATGACCAAATCAACACTAATTTCAAGGTTATTTTCAATCAATTATCAGATGGAGAAGGAAGAATAGTTCTTGAAAACGATATAAATCCACTTGCAGGCGGATTGACAATAGAGGCTCAGCCAAGAGATAAGAAAATGCAACGTCTTGAGTCCATGAGCGGCGGAGAAAAGTCTTTGACGGCGCTTGCCTTTGTTTTTGCCATACAGCGGCATATGCCCGCTCCTTTTTATGCTTTTGACGAGGTGGATATGCATCTTGACGGAATTAATTCGGAAAAACTTGCTCATCTTATAAAATCCCAGTCTTCAAATGCTCAATTTATCGTAGTATCTTTAAGAAAGCCCATGATAGAAGCGGCAGACAGAACAATAGGCGTAACACAGAAAAATAGCGGTATTACTAAGGTTACAGGAGTAAGATTACATGGATAGTAATGTTTTAAAAAAACGCTCCGATCTGGAATTTGGCTTGGAAGAAAATATTAATACCTTTCAAACAGACGACAAAGCTGTTGATGGCATTGAAATTCTTTTTGAAATGGCAAAAAGCGGAAAAATTGATCCGTGGAATATTGATATTGCTGATGTTACAGATAAATATCTTCAAAAACTAGTTGAATTAAAGGCAAATAACCTAAAACTTACCGGCAGAACCTTGTTTTTTGCGGCTTTATTGTTAAGACTAAAGTCAGATGTGCTTGAGGGCATAAATGTTTTTGAAGAAAAACCTGAAGAAGCGCAGTTTTTAGATGAAATTAGTGATTTTGAAGAGGACTCAGAAAGCATAAATTATAACAATGTAATTTCCCTGGACGAGGTTTTAGAAAGACGCACCAGCGTTCGGCTGTATAAAAATAGGGTGGTAACGCTTGAAGAGCTGGTTAAGCAACTTGAATTTTATGAAAAAATAGATAGGCGGCTGGCTTTAAGAAATAAACAGAAAAAAAGCGTCGGCAAATATCGATCTTATGAAAATTTTACGCCGGAAGATATTATTAATATGGCTCATGACGAATATATTGAAACCAGCGTCTCTAAAATTCAACAAAGCCTGGAAAAATTGTTTGAAACAGATAGCAAAATAGAGCTAAATGAACTCATAGATGCTGGTATGGATAAAGTATCAGTGTATATAGCTCTTTTGTTTCTTGCTTCTCGCAGTAGAATAGACCTTGTGCAGGATGAATTTTACTCTGATCTTTATATTGTTCAGGAAATTAATAATACCGTTTAAAAAGGGATAAAATCAATAATGACACTTAAATGTAGAATAGAAGCGGCTCTTTTTGTAATAGGTAAAGCTGTTACGGTTGAAGAAATAGCTGAAATTGTCAAAGCAAAGCCGGAAGAAGTAGAGTCAGAACTTCTTGATCTTCTTATGGATTATTCTTCAAGGGAAAGCGCTCTTGAAATCGATGATGAGAACGGTTATATAATTCAAGTGAGAGAAGAATATAAGGATATAGTTGAAAAACTGATTCCTGTGGAGCTAAAGCCGCCTGTTTTAAGGACATTATCGGTAATTGCCTTAAAAGAACCCCTAAGACAAAGCTCTTTAAAAGAGCTTAGAGGCGCAACCGCTTATGATCATATTGCAGAGCTCCTTGAAAAAGGGCTTATAACAAGAAAAAAGGATAAAAACGGCAGGTCTTTTATCCTGAAAACCACGCCCAAGTTTGCGGAATACTTCAAGCTTAAAGGCGATACCAAAGCGTTGGCTAAAATCCTTGATTTAAACAAAAAAACAAGCAAAACTATTGTCGAAAATGAGGAAACAGAAGGGTTTTCCGGCGAATAAAATGTTATATTAAAAAATAATAACTATTTTATGGCTTATGATGGACAATTGTTTGTGGACTATTATACTATATGTTTGTGTAGTAATTTTTGAAAATTATCTTAGAAAGTGTAAATGGAACACTCAATTTTAAAAGCTGATCTTAAAAAAAGCTTTGACCTGAAAACCCTTGCCCATGACGCTAAATTTCATTTTATCGCTCTGGGTGGTATCGGAATGAGTGCTTTAGCCAGAATTTTGCTCGAAGCGGGGTATAAAATATCAGGCTCAGATTTGACAAAAAACCATCTGATGGAGTACTTTGAACAACAAAACGCTGATATTTTTGTGGGGCATTCAGACAAAAACTTGATAGATTGCGCAGTTGTTGTTAAAAGTTCCGCAATAAAACTTAACAATCCAGAGCTTCAAAAAGCTTTGGAATTAAATATTCCTGTTCTGCACCGAGCAGAGCTATTAAACGCCTTGATGCGCGGCTTAAATCAAATAGCGATAGGCGTTACCGGCACTCACGGAAAAACAACCACAACGGGAATGATAACCACAATTTTTTATGAAATGGGATTAGACCCTAGTTTCGCTATCGGAGGGGAGATTCCTCAGCTTAAAACAAACTCTGCCTTCGGTAAAGGCGGATATTTCATCTCAGAGCTTGACGAGAGCGATGGAACAATCGAATTATACAGCCCTGACATAAGCGTGATAACAAACCTTGAGCTTGAACACACTGACCACTACAGAAATGGCTTTGACCAACTTCTTGATACTATGGCAAGGTTTGTTAAAAACATTTCTGACAATGCGAAAACAATTATTAATATTGATGATGCAGGCAACCTAAAGCTTATTGACAAGGTAAACAGCGGGAATTTCATCACATACAGTCTTGAAGATCAGAGCGCAGACTATTTTGCCGAAGTTGTCGAACCTGCGCCGAATGCGAAAATGAAAGTTTATAAAAAAGCTCAATGTCTTGGAGAAATTACCCTTGGCATTCCGGGCGTTCATAACCTTTCTGACGCGCTGGCGGCTACGGCTGTGTGTCTTGAAAAAGAGCTGGATTTTAACGGTATTTCCAACGCATTATCTAAGTTTACAGGAATGAAAAAGCGGTTTCAAACAGTAGGATTTGCAAAAGAAGCAAGAATAATTGACGATTACGCTCATCATCCTACAGAAATTAAGGCAACTGTCAAAACAGCCCGACAGGTTGTGGATTTAAGCAAAAACGACAAGGGGAACTTAATTGCTGTTTTTCAGCCGCATAGGTATACCCGTTTTGAAAAATTTTGGGGTGAATTCTTGAAATCTTTTGATGAAGCTGATATTGTTTATGTATGTGATGTTTATTCGGCTGAAGAAGCTCCTTTAGAAAATATTAATTCTGAAGAATTCGCTAAACAGTTGCAACATAAGTGCGCATATTATATAAAAGGCGATATGGACAAGGTTGCTGATACTCTTATAAACGCAATAAAGCCGAATGATCTGGTTTTAACAATGGGCGCGGGTAATATAACAAAGCTTGGTCCGATTATTGTAAATAAAATAAACGGAAATAACTAAAATGACATCAATTTTAAATATTAAAAAGCTTGAAAATGAATGTTTAAAAGAATATACGACATTAAAAATAGGCGGTAACGCAGTAGAATTATATATTCCTGACAATGTCAGCGAAATATTACAGCTAAAGCAGTTATTACAAAATGAAAAAATTGTAATCTTAGGACAGGGTTCAAATATTCTTGTTTCATCTCAGGGAATTCAAGACAGAGTAATTTATACAGGCAATTTAAAAAAATATGAATTTCTTAATGAAACAACGATAAAGGTTGAAAGCGGCATTAAATCCTGGAATGTGGCGAAAATTCTTCTGGATAAAAATTTGTCGGGGTTGGAATTTCTGATAGGAATCCCCGGGTCATTGGGCGGGGCGGTTACAATGAATTCTTCAGCTCACGGTCAGGCAATTGAAGACGTTATAGAATCAGCAGAAGCGCTTGATCTTAAGACTAACGAGATTTATCTTCTTAATAAATCCGAATTGAAGCTGGGTTACAGAAATTCTTTTGTGGAAAAAAACCGTCATTTAATATTAAATGCCACTTTTAAGCTTAAAAAAGACCATCATAACAAGATTGCGGAAAGAATGGATTTCCATCTCTCTTACAGAAAAGAACGGCATCCCGCATTAACCCAGCCTAATGCCGGAAGTACCTTTAGAAACCCCGCTCAAGGAGTTTATACAGGCAGGCTCCTTGAAGAAATGGGAGCAAAAAACTGGCAAGAAGGCGGCGCCGCAATCTCTGACAAACACTGTAATTTTATAATCAATAAAGACAATGCAACTTCTCTTGATGTTTCAAGATTAATGCAAAAAATGCATAATAGCGTAAAGCAGGAATATGGCTATGATTTAATAGCTGAAATTCGGTATATCGGTAAACCGACCGAAGAAGAAGAGGAAATATGGGCGAAATTCACGGTTCATTAAAGATAAACAAAGATTCAATTATTGGAGTTCTTTGCGGCGGAATGTCCAGCGAAAGAGAAGTTTCCCTAAGATCAGGCAAAAACTCTTTTGAAGCCTTAAAAAGGCTCGGCTATAACAATGCTTGCCTTATAGACGTCGATAAAAACATTGCAAAAACCCTGATAGACAAGAAAATAGAACTTGCTTTTATCTCTTTACACGGAAAATACGGCGAAGATGGTTGTATTCAGGGGGTTCTTGAAATTCTTGATATCCCTTACACCGGTTGCGGCGTTAAAGCCAGCGCAATTTGCATGGACAAGGAATTTACAAAAAGAATCGTGAAAACACAGGATATTCCTTTGATTCCCTCGCTTGTTGTTCGAAATTATGAGGAATTGCATAATCATTGCTCTGATCTTAAGTATCCTTTAATGGTAAAGCCTGTAAGCGAAGGCTCAAGCATAGGAATGTCAAAGGTTGATACCGTTGAAGAGCTGGAAAAGGCGGTAAAACTTGCTGAAAAATATAATACAGGCGTTATGCTGGAAGAATTTGTCGAGGGGAAATCGGTAACAATCGGCGTTCTTGATATGGCTTCAGGCGCGATTGCCACTCCCGTTCTGGAGTTAAGATCAAAAACAGGCTGGTATGATTTTGAAGCAAAGTATACAAAAGGGTTGACGGAGTTTATTCTCCCCGCTGAAATTGATGAAACAACGACAAAATACGTTCAAAGTCTTGCTGTAAAAGCTCATAAAGCAGTGGAAGCAAGAGGAATGAGCAGAATAGATTTTATTATTACCGACAACAACGCTTATTTACTTGAAATAAACACTATTCCCGGGATGACAGACTTAAGCGATCTTCCTGCGCAAGCTAAAGCAATGGGGATTGAGTACGATCAGCTTGTGGAGATCATTTTAAACAGCGCGTTTTTATAAGCGTAAATTATAGTAATCTGAAAACGTTTTTACCCAGCCTGCGCCTCCCTTAGAGCGTCATTGAGAGGAGGGGCTCTGCTTCGACGCGGCAATCTAACCCTTTTAGACAAAATGCTTATATGTTGTTAGCCGGATAGATTGCCACGCTCGCTGCGCTCGCTCGCAATGACAATTTAAGCTATTTTACATGATGAATTGCAAGTTCAGACCGTGTGAGAAATAAAATCTGATCCCTTAAAAAATATTAAAACAATCATTTAAATACGAGGGGGTTCGGGGGCTTGCCCCTGATGGATATGTCAGTTTGTCATGTTCGTTTTTCTTTCTTTTGCTTCGTTTTCTTTCTTTTTGCGTTCAAAAAGAAAGAAAATGAAGAAACGGTAAGTATTGTAGGCTGAAAAGATGCTGAAACAAAGCCTGTCCTGAACTTGTTTCAGGATTCAGCATGACAAAACGCAGCAGGGTTGCGGAAAATTTATCCTTCAAAAATTAAATCTTTAATGTGGTTTTAAAGTGCAGTTTTGCTACATTTGACAGTTTTTCAAGCCCGTATTTGGCGGTAAAAATTTTTGCCTGTTTTATTACTTCCTCAGACGCGCCTTTAGGGAAATTTACCCCGTATTCTAAAGATATTTTTTTCATTCTTTTTACAAATTCGTTTCTTGCAAGAACTGACGCCGCGGCTACTGCAATATCATCTTCCGCTTTTGTTCTTTGTTCCAGATTTATTGTTTTTCCCTGTTTTAAAAGAGCGTTCTTTATAAGAGATTCATTTCCGAATTTGTCAGAAAGAGCATTCTGACAAGGCGTTTTTTCAAGAATGTTCTCAATCGCTCTGGCATGACCCCAGGCAAGTAAATTGTTTAAATTCCCGATTTTTTTATAAAGCTCGTTATATTTTGCGGGATTTATTACAATTACGGAAAAAACGCTGATTTTTTGAATTTCAGGCGCTATTTTTTCAATAAAACTGTCTTTTAATTTTTTGCTGTCCTGAACCCCTAAAGTTGATAATTTGCTTAAATTGTTTTCATCCACCAGAACTCCGGCAACAACCAGAGGTCCGAAATAATCTCCTTTACCGGATTCATCAGTTCCAATCCAGCTTTTATACGATTGAGGCAACGAAGAAGAGGCTTTAGCAACTGTTTTTAATTGAGCTTGAACATTATCAGACAAAACAGAATTGTTTAAAAGTTTATTGACAAAGTTTTCCGCATTTTTTCCCTGAACCAAAAGTTTCCCGCTTTTATATAAAGAAACGGTAATTTCACTTTTTTGAGCCCTCCAAAGGGTGTATTCAGCCTGTTTAAAATTAAACCCGCTTTTTTCTAGCCTGGATTTTAGCTCACCTTCTTTGGAAAGGTCAATTTTTAAACTGAATGAATTAGACATGAACTGTTTTTATACTAAACGACATATTAATGATTTTTATTGTATTTATCCGACAAGACCGCTGCCGTCAGCTTCACTGGCTTTTACCATTATTGCATGCTGGACGGGCTTTTCTTTTTTAATAGAAGAATTGTATACAACCTCTGTATCATAGCCGAATTCATCCTGCGGCGCTTTGCGAGAATGTTCGTCTATAAGCTTTTTCGCCAAATCTGCTATTTCATAAACAAGCTCGTATTTGTTTTCGGATTTTTCGTTTAAATCTAACGCTGTTTTTATTATTTGATCCATTATGCGCCTCTCTTTATTTAATTAAATAGATATCTTATTATATTACCTTAAATTTGTTATATCAAATATAAAAAAATGCGGGTTCATCTTATTTTTTCGTGAAATTCAATGCCCATAAGCATGGAGCTGTCATTGCGAGGAAGAATTTTTCCATATAATTGTGAATAAAAGCGGAAATCTTTATGAAAAATTCTGACGCGGCAATCTTTCCAGTCTTTCCGGGCTAAAAATAGATTCCCGCGTCGCTTCGCTCCTCGGAATGACAATTTCTAGTTTATGAGGGCGAACACTTAGGTTCGCCCCTGCTTTTATTACCTATTTTTATTATATTAAGGCTTCTCTAAAAACTCGAATGGGGCTGGGCGTAGAAGCTAAGCCTCTATTAATCAAATTTTCTTTTGTTTTTAACTCGTTTATCTGTTTTTTTCTGAAAACCCTGCTCATTTGCGTTTTTTGGTTTTTTGTTTGACGATTTATAGTTTTTTACAGGAGCTTCTGAAGATTGTTTTTTGAAAAACTTTTTCCTGTCAAACTCCCTGCCTCTTTCGTTAAATCTTTTTTTAGGCTTTAATTTATCCACTCCTGCCGGTTCATTAAAATCAATGGTCTGGTCAAAATTCTTACTTTCTTCCTGAACAGACATTTTAATTAATGCCGCCGCCACATCAAGAGCGGTATAATCCTGACCCATTAAAAATTCGGCATGGTTTATATAATTGCTTAAATGCCCTTGTTCTAAAATTGTCTGAACTTTAGAAATAAATGTGTTTATTTTTGTTGATTCAAGATCATTTATGCTGGGAACCTGCTGTTGAAGGATATTCATGCCATTTGCTCTTTGTATGCGGGTTAAATTGTAAATTTGCTTACCTACAACAAAGGTAAAAGCTTTTCCTGTCTTGCCTGCCCTGCCGGTTCTGCCGATTCTGTGAATATAATCCTCGTCATCTCTTGGCAAATCATAATTAAATACCGCTTCAACATCATTAACGTCAATTCCTCTTCCCGCAACATCCGTTGCGACAAGAATTTCTGTTGTTCTGTTTCTAAAGCTCGCCATAACCTTATCGCGCTGATTTTGGTTTAAATCGCCGTGTAATCCTTCCGCAAAATAACCTCTGGTTTTTAAGCTTTCCACAAGCTCGTCAACCTGTTTTTTTGTGTTGCAGAACACGAGCCCGAGTTTTATATTATGAAGATCAATTAGTCTTGATAAAACTTCCAGTTTGGCTTTTTCCTGAATATCAAAATATACCTGTTGAATTTTTGGAGTGTCCAGTTTTTTCTGTGTAATATTTATGATTTTAGGGTTTGTTTGGTATTTTTTTGTTAAATCTATGATTTCTCTTGGCATTGTCGCTGAAAACATGACTGTTTGTCTGTTTTCAGGAATATCTTTAAGGATTATTTCTATGTCCTCTCTAAATCCCATATCAAGCATTTCGTCAGCTTCATCCAAAACAATGGTGTTTACAGAATTAAATTTGATAGAACCGCGTCGCATGTGATCCATTGTTCTGCCGGGAGTTCCCACTATAATTTGAGGTTGTTTTTTTAAAGCTTTAAACTGTCTTTCAATCTGCTGACCGCCGTAAATTGCCACAACAGAAACGTTTTCTTTATATTTGGCAAGTTTTCTAAACTCTTCCGTTACCTGAATAACAAGTTCTCTTGTCGGACAAAGAACTAACGCCTGAATTTGTTTATTGTCGAGGTCAAGATTTTCAAGCAAAGGAATAGCAAAAGCCGCTGTTTTTCCTGTGCCTGTCTGGGCTTGTCCTATAATGTCGTTTTTGCTCATAAGCAAAGGAATTGCTTCTGACTGAATTGGGGAAGCTTCTTCAAATCCCATATCTGAAACCGCTTGAAGAATCTCGTTTGAAAGAGATAATTGATCAAATTTTAATTTATTCATTTTTTCCTGCTAAAATGCCCTTTATACTTTACATTTTCCTTGAATGTATAAGGACATTTTGTTGATACATTTAAGGTTTTTATTTTAATCCACTGTTTAAATTATCATACAAATTAATATTATAAGCAAATCTCTTTAAGGCTTCTCTAAAAACAAAAGAATTTTATTATTTATATCTACCCCCCTGCCCCCCTTCAAAGGGGGGAGAAGTTCATGGGTAGGGGCTTCGCCCCTACACCAAACCCCAATCAAATTTTATAAAAATTTCAAAAAATTGAATTTTTAGAGGCGTCCTTTAATATTTCGGGTAATTTAATTTATCACTAAATAATTTATACTTAAAAGAAAATTATACCAATTTAGTTTTATAATAAAAGTCGTTAATATGTTTACATTTAACGAGTTTTCCTCATTACCCGCAAGAAATTCATGTTAATTAGTTTTGTCGTTTAGTATAATTATGAAAATAGAAAAATACGAGTCTAAAGAAGCTGCCGGTGAAATTCTTGCAGAAAAACTTTTTGAATTAAAGTTAGAAAAACCCTATATAATGGCTGTTTTAAGAGGCGGGGTTCAAGTTGCGCAAGTAATTGCGGATAAATTTAAACTTCCTGTACATCCTTTGATAGTAAAAAAACTTCCTTCTCCTGAAAATCCAGAATATGGATTTGGAGCTGTTACAGAAGACGGGACTTTAGTTCTTAATGAAAATGCTGTTCTTTCTTTGAAACTTAGCCGGGATATCATAGAAAAAATTGCTAATACTATTGTTCTTGAAATTCAACGCAGAAAAAATATATTTGGCGAGCTTGATAATAAAAAAATAAGCGAATCAGACGTAATTATAGTTGATGATGGCATTGCAACCGGTTATTCTTTAATTGCCGCTATAAATACAGTTAAAAAACGGCGTCCTAAATCTATTACTATAGCTGTTCCGGTAAGTTCATTAAGCGCTTATTCAGTTATAAAAAAACTTGCTGACAATATTGTTTGTCCTCTTATAAGCAGTGATTATTTTTTTACGGTCGCCGCATATTATAAAACATGGAGTGATTTATCAGAAGAAAGTCTTAAATTTATTATTGAAGACTACAAAAATAAATATTCTGATTAACTTGAATTGCTAAATAAATAATTTTATATTTGGCGTAGCGGCTGGCTTCGCCAGCCGCTACGCCGTTTTAAGGGCATGCGGCTCGCAGGCTTTGCCTGCGAGCCGCATAAAAAATTAAAATAAAATTTCAATCTATTTCAGCGTTTCGACTAATTAGCAATTCGAGTTGATTAAAATAATAAAATGATCTTTTGAACACAAGGGGGTTCGGGGGCTTGCCCCTGACAGTCTTGTCCCCTTGGGGTTCAGTTTTTCTTTCTTTTGCGCGCCTAAGGCGCATTAATAGGGAACTGTTACTTGGATTGTGTCCCAAGCTTCCCGCTTTGCGGGTTCTTTCTTTTTGCGTTCAAAAAGAAAGAAAATGAAGAAACGGTAAGTCTTGTATTTACATGCTGGAAAGATGCTGTTGCGAAGCAGTCGGCGCTGTCCGCATTTCGCAAACAAATTCAGCATGACTCTTTTAGGCTGGTTCTTTTAATAAAATATCCAGTTTTCCTGACTCGTTAAGTTCCTTAAGATCAGTATATCCTCCAATATGTTTACTGTTTATAAAAATTTGAGGAACAGTTGTTCTTCCGGTTGAACCAATCATTTCTCCTATTTTTTCCCTCATCTCTCCTTCATTTGAAGTTATATCAATGTTTTCAAAGTCAATTCCTCTTTCATTAAGAAGTTTCTTTGCTTTATTGCAATACGGACAATAATCAACTGTATATATAACTACTTTTGCCATAATTTTCTCCTTTTTATATATATTTATTTTCGGTGGCGGCTAAATTCTAAACGCTAATTTTATTGGGGTTTGGTGTAGGGGCTTCACCCTTACCCATCAACTGTTCCCTCCCCTCAAGGGGAGGGTTAGGGAGGGGTGATAAAAAATCACTTCATTTTTTACCACTACCTTCTTTTCTATTTTATATTATTTTTCTCTTATTTTATTGATAACTTTATTTATTTTTAATAATTAAACAGTATACTTTTATTATCTATTAAACGATAAAGCTAATTAACTTTAAATGATTATAAAAGAATTTTCAAAACATCTTCAAAAATTTAATGCGGATATTCCTGCTTTAATTATTCTTTCAAAATGGCTTAAAGAAAAAATTTCAAAAAAAGCGGAAAATAATGTTGAGAAAATTTTACAAAAAGAAATTGTTTTGTTAAAAAACAAAAGAGGTTTATTTTTATTGCTCGCTAAATCATCTTCAGGACAAAAACTCCTTGAATCCTTATATGAATTTGCTTTAAGTTATGATAATTACAAGTTTAACAAGTGGTTGCATAAAATAAAGGCAAGCGATTTTATTTTAGAATAAACTTTATTAATTTACTTGAGTTTTTAAAAAAATAATTTTATATTTGGCGTAGCGGCTGGCTTCGCCAGCCGCTACGCCTTCTTAAGGATATGTGGCTCGCAGGCAAAGCCTGCGAGCCACATAAAAAATTAAAATAAAATTTCAAGCTATTTCAGCCTTTAGACTAATTCCTAACTCAGGTATATTAATGACTTTTATTAAAATAAACAAATTTTAATTACCGGTTTTTTATTGTAAAATTTTATAAAGGGCATGGATTTTTTTAAAACCTCCTGTAGAAAACTTGTGTAAAACTTGTATAAAAGTATGTTTTTTTTGTAGAAAACAATTGTAGATAAATATAACCTTTGTAGAAAATTCTTTAGTTTTATACAAACTTTTAACAGGTTTTGCGCAAGCAAGATTAATAGTATAAGCGTATTTTATACTGTTTTCTACAGAAAAACTCTTCCCCTACTATTACTAGATAAATAAATTAATTTTTTAAATTATTATTTAGTAAGTAAAATGATTAAGGTGAAAGAAATTTTTTAAAAAAAGTTGAGGAGTTGTTTAAAAATGAAATTTTCTGTTGAAAAAAATGTAATTAATAACGCTTTAAATATTGTTTCAAAAGCAGCTGCGGCAAGAGGAATACAACCGGTACTTTCAAATGTTTTAATAGAAACTGTTGAAAATAATCAAATAAAATTATGCGCAACTGATCTTGATATTTCAATTGAAATGAAAATTGCGGCAGAAATTTCTGAAAAAGGCAGTATTACACTTCCGGCAAAAAAATTGAATGAAATAATTTCAAAATTATCAAATGAAAAAGTAAATTTTAATATTAAAGGTGAAGATAATGTTGTTGAAATTAAATGCGGAAGTTCAAAATTTGATATTAAAGGCATTGCGGCGAGCGAATTTCCTGTTGTGGAATATCCTGAAACAGAAGATTATATTGATATAGTTATTGAACCTTTATTAAAAGCCGTAAAGCAAACTATTTTTGCTACCGCTACTTATGATATGAATAATGTTTTAAGCGGAGTTTTCTGTAAAATTAATGAAAACACCCTTGAAATGGCGGCTCTTGACGGAAACAGACTGGCAAGGGTTAAAGAAGAAATAGAAAATATAGAAAATAAAAGTTTTTCTGTTATTATTCCGTCGAGAACTTTAAAGGAATTTATGAATATTTTATCCGGCGTTGAAGATGAAAAAGTGTCAATAACAGTTAGAAACGGACAAATTTTGTTTAAATTAAAAGACAGATTTATAACTTCGAGATTAATTGAAGGTCAATTCCCTAATTATGAACAGCTTATACCTTTAAGCAACAATAAAAAAGCGACAATAGACAAAAATAAACTGATGTCTACGCTTGACAGAGTTTCTACAATGGTTAACGAAAGAACAAATATAGTTAAATTTTCATTTAACAAGGATAATTTAAAAGTAACAGCAGATACTCCTGATCTTGGAGATTCCTGCGACGAGTTATTGGTTGATTATAAAAACGAGAGTTTTGATATAGCTTTTAATTACAGATATATTCAGGATTTTTTAAAAATAACCGAAACAGAAAATGTTGTAGTGGAGATGGATGGTTCTCTTTCAGGCGTTTTGTATAAATCAGAAGGGGAAAAAGAAGCTGTTTGTTTAATAATGCCTGTTCAGCTTAATTAACGCCAAGTTTTAATAAAGATAACCGATAATATTTTTTATGTAAAAAATAAAAAAAAGACAAAAATCAAGCATTTGAATACAAGGGGGTTCGGGGGCTTGCCCCTGATGGATTTGTCAGTTTGTCATGTTAGTTTTTTCTTTTCTTTTGGTTCGTTTTCTTTGCTTTTTTTCAAAAAAGAAAAGAAAATGAACAAACGGTAAGCATTGCATTGCATGCTGGAAAGATGCTGTTGCGAAGCAGTAGGTGCTGTCCGCATTTCGCAGCGAAGCCCCTACCTACAAACATCTCCCCCCTTCAAAGGGGGGCAGGGGGGGTAGATATAAAAAACAAAAATTCCTTGTTTTTAGAGGTGCCCATTACTTTTTTTATTGCAACTTTGTGTGAAAATACTCCAAATTATTGATTCAATCCGTATGATAATTAGTTATTTTATTCTTAATTAAGCATAAAAATAAAATGCGCAGAGAGAGAGTGAAATAAAATTGAAAACTAAAAAAAATTCCGGCACAGAAGCTAAATTGCGACTTATTGACGGAAATACCGTTAAAAAAACCAAGCCTTATAATGATATAGACCTTAATAACTGGAAGGAATACGATCATATAAATACCGGCACCTTATGGATGTTTAATGAAAGAGCAAAAAATAACGGTCATAAATTTGATTATCACGGTAATTACATTCCTCAAATAGCGGAACAGCTTTATAACAGATACACAAAACCAGGCGATATTATTCTTGACCTGTTTTTGGGCTCAGGAACATCCGCAATAGAAGCGGTTAATCTGGGAAGAAAATGCATAGGCGTAGAAATAAAACCTGATTTGACTGAAAAAGTAAGACAAAAACTTAAAGAGATTGATCAAAATAATCTTACAGAAGTAATTTGCGAAAACAGCGCGTCAGAAAATCTTTGCCTAAAAATTAATGACGTTCTTGAAAAACTGGGAAACGAAAAAGCTCAGTTTTTAATTCTTCACCCCCCTTACGCAGATATTATAAAATTTAGCGATAAGAAAACAGACCTTTCAAATTGCGCTTCAACGGCGGAATTTCTGGATAAGTTTGCCATGGTTGCGGAAAACGGGTATAAATGTCTGGAAAATGGAAGATATGCGGCTTTAATAATAGGAGATAAATATTCTAAAGGTGAGCTTGTCCCGCTTGGATTTTATTGCATGCAAAAAATGAACGAGGTTGGTTTTAAAACAAAATCAATCATTGTTAAAAATATAGAAGGCAATGAGATCGGAAAGGGTAAAACAAACAATTTATGGAGATACAGAGCGCTTGCCGGTGGATTTTATATTTTTAAACACGAATATATAATGATTTTTCAAAAAGAGAAAAAATAGATAGCTTATACTATACCAATCATTAAAAGAAATCAGCAAATGAAAAAGATGATTTTTGTAAGTCCTTAATTTGCGGGTGTTTTGCCGAAGGCAAAACACCCGCTATACCCTTACTCAGCCCGCGCCGCTCGCAGGGCGGCGCGGGCTATAAATATCAGCTTTTTAACCAATTAATGAAAATTTATTTGGATTGGTATAATTTCCATGTTTGTTCATTTCTTTTTCTTTTTGCGTCAAAAAGAAAAAGAACCCGCAAAGCGGGAAACTTGGGATACAATCCAAGTAACAGCACCCTGTGAATGTGCCTTAGGCACCCAAAGAAAAAGAAAAACTAACAGGACAAACTGACATATCCATCAGGGGCAAGCCCCCGAACCCCCTCTTTTTTAAATGCATGTTTTTTGCTTTTGTCTTTTAGTATTTTAATTTTTTTCAATACTTCGACTAATTAATAACTTAAACTATATAAAAAATTTTTAAATGTTTTATTATAAAAAAATTTTATTCTATAATAAATTTAGACAAATATATTTTAAGGGCGAGTGGCGAAATGGTAGACGCGCTAGTCTTAGGAACTAGTAGGCAACCCCTGTGAGAGTTCGAATCTCTCCCCGCCCATTTTTATTTTAGAAAAAATCATGCCAAAATGATAAAAACGCTAATTGAAAAGTTTACAAATCCTGCCGGAAAACTGGATCGTATTCTTAAACCCATAGAAAAAGACCTGCTCTTGCTGGAAAATAATCTGCGGGAAAATATGTTCAGCGGAAACTCTGAGCTGGATAAAATGGTTGCTTATTTCTTTAAATCCGGCGGAAAAAGATTAAGACCCGCAATTATAATTCTATACAGCAGGGCTTTAAATAGAGGTTACCTTGCTGATGAGAATTTCAGGATCGCAGAAGCTGTTGAAATGATTCATACAGCCTCTCTTGTTCACGATGACGTAATTGACGAGGCAGAAACCCGTCGAGGCTTTCAAACCATAAACAAAAAATGGGGATCAAAATTAGCTGTCATAACAGGCGATTATATTCTTTCCAGAGCCTTGAGCAAGCTTACTTCCGTCGGCATTTTAGCGGTGGAAATATTTTCGCAAACCTTAAACGCCCTGTGCATAGGCGAAATTATGCAAAAAAACCAGAGTTTTAAAGTTATTTCAATGGAAGAATATATAAATAAGTCTGAAAGAAAAACAGCTAAGCTGTTTATGGCTGGCATGGAGTGCGCGGCTTCAATTATGCCGGAAACAAACAATCTTGTTATCAACATTGCCAGAGGTTATTCCTATAATTTCGGGATCGCTTTTCAAATAATGGACGATATACTTAATTTTACTGGTGATTCAAAAAAACTCGGCAAGCCCGCCGGAAATGATTTAAAACATGGAATTATAACGGCTCCTGTTATTTTTGCCGTTGAAGAATACGATAAAACAGGGGATTCAACCCTTAAAAACCTTATACTTGCAGGATTGAAAACTGAAAAAGATTTTAAAAAAGCTGTAAAATTAGTTATAGATTCAAATGGAATACAAAAAGCCCAAGTTTTGGCTCAAGATTATTCCTCTAAAGCCGTAAACTGTTTAGCCAACCTTAAAGACAGCGTTTATAAACAGTCTTTAATTGATCTGGCTAATTATTCAACAAATAGGAAATATTAATTTCTGTTTTAAAAGGAAAAAATAATGAATACAAATAAAAAAGCGCCTGATGAAATAAAATTTGATAAAGATAAAATAAAAGCGTTTATAAAAGAGTCTGTAGAAACGATTGTAATAGTGCTTGTACTTGTAATCGCAATCAGGTCTTTGCTTGGAGAGCCTCGCTGGATTCCCACAAGCTCTATGGAGCCGACTTTGCAGATTAAGGATAATCTTATAGTTGAAAAAGTTTCTTATCGATTCTCAAAGCCGCAAAGAGGAGATATTTTAGTCTTTTATCCTCCTAATCACGAACTTGACCCTACATTGTTAGGCAAATTTGGTCGTATGATAGGTTTTTTCAGTAAAGATGAAGCTTATATCAAAAGAGTAATAGGTTTACCCGGAGATTTAATCGAAGTTGCCCCGAACGAAGGCGTTTATATCAACGGAACGCTCGTGAATGAGCCGTATGTTAAAGAAGTTTTTAACGGAACGTGTGATGTTTTTATGATCTGCGGACCTTATAAAATCCCTCAGGGCAACTATTACATGATGGGCGATAACAGAAATGACAGCACAGACAGTAGATATTGGGGAACGCTTCCTGAAAAAAGAATTGTCGGAAAAGCTTTTGTTAAATTCTGGCCCCCAACTCGAATGGGATTAATAAAAAGACCGGAATATAATATTAAAGACAAGTAATAAATAGAAATTATGAATGCGAATATTCCTAAAACAGTAAATCCATTGAAAAACCCGCTTAAGGGAACAATAAAAGTCCCTGCGGACAAGTCAATTTCTCATAGAGCGGCAATTTTTGCCGCCCTTACAAGAAAAGAAGTCTTAATCGGCAACTTTTCACTAGGCGCAGACTGCAAAAGCACTTTGAGCGTTTTAGAACAACTCGGCGTTGAAATAAATTTTCAATCAGAAAACAACTTGAGTGTTTTAAATAAAAAAGGTTTTAAAGAGCCTAAAAACATACTTTATGCAGGTAATTCAGGCACAACTATAAGACTTATGGCGGGTATTCTTGCAACGTCATCCTTTACGTCTTCAATTACCGGCGATGAAAGTTTAAAAAAACGCCCTATGGGCAGAATTATTAACCCTTTAAAGCAAATGGGAGCTAATATTTCCGCTGAAGACAATGATACTAAAGCCCCAATTATTATAAAAGGTTCGAAATTAAAGGGAATTATGCATAATTCGCAGATTTCCAGCGCGCAGGTCAAGTCATGCATACTTCTTGCAGGACTAAACGCCGAAGGGAAAACGATTTTCAGAGAACCTGTCAAGTCAAGAGATCATACTGAAAGGCTTTTAGCTTATCTTGGGGCAGATATTGAAGTTGAAGACACAAAAGTTAAAATAAAACAATCAGAGTTGCAATCCAAGCCTATATCGATTCCAGGGGATATTTCCTCCGCCGCATTCTTTATTGTTGCCGCCTGTATCATTCCTGATTCTGAAATTGTCATAGAGGGTATCGGTTTAAACCCCACAAGAACCGGAATTATAGACGTTATGAAGCAAATGGGCGCAAAAATTACGATTTTAAATCAAAGAATTGAGTGTAACGAAGAAATTGGCGATATTAAAATTAATTACTCCAAGCTTAAAGGAATAACCATCGGCAAGGAGATGATTCCCGCTATAATTGACGAACTGCCTATAATTGCGGTTGCCGCAACACAGGCAGAAGGAACAACTATTGTTAAAGAAGCTGAAGAGCTTAGACACAAAGAATCAGATCGAATTAAAGCTGTTTGCCTCAATCTAAAAAAGCTTGGAGCCGACATTGAAGAAGCGCTGGACGGTTTTGTAGTTCATGGAAAGACGCAATTAAGAGGAAACTGCGTTCTTGAAACTTATCACGACCATAGAATTGCAATGACAGGATATGTTGCCGGTTTAGCTTCATTAAAGCCCGTTAAAATAAATGAATTCAATTGGGTTAACATTTCTTTTCCCGAATTTACCGATATTTTCGCGAAAATAATTCATTAGAATACCTCTATACCAATCATTAAAAAAAAATCGGCATTTGTAAGTCCTTAATTTGCGGTTGTTTCGGCTCTGCCGAAACAACCGCAATACCCTTGCTCAGCCCGCTCCGCCCTGCGGGCGGAGCGGGCTAGCTTTCTTTTACCCCATAGTTTATTGATACAGCTTTAAAAACGTCATAACTGTCTTTTGAAAAGTCAATCTTTATATCATTTTCATAAATTCCGAATACAGTGGGTCCACTGCCGGACATGATTGCATTTTGACACCCTGCTTTAATTATAAGTTGTTTTACTTTATTAATTTCAGGATATGCTTGAAGAATTGCTTTTTCCAGGTCGTTATTTAAAAGCTTTGCAACGGTTTTTATATTAGTTGTTTTTTCGAGAATAACTTTTTTCATTGTGTCAAAATTTTTGATTTCCGACTTTATCGGCGACCCTGAATATTTTTGATAAGCTTCTTTTGCTGAAATAAACAGTTTAGAAGGTTTAACTATTAAAAATTTCAAATCAGGCGTGTTTATACGCTGTATTTTCTCGCCTCTTGAAGTTGCCTGGCAGGTTCCTCCGGTAAGACAAAAATTAACGTCCGAGCCTAGTTCAGAAGCTAAAAAATGTAATTGATCCGCGCTTAAAGGGTTTCCGTATAATTTATTTATCCCCCATAATGTCCCTGCGGCGTTTGAGCTTCCTCCCGCCAGTCCGGCGGCGACAGGGATATTTTTTTCAATATGAATATTTACCTTTTGATTTTTTATATCAGCGGTTTTTAAAAACATTTTCGCCGCTTTAAACGCAATATTGTTTTCATCGTAAGGGATTTGGGGATTATTGCCGCTAATTTTTATGATTTCAGCGTCATTATCCTCTGTTTCAACAGATAAAAAATCAAAAAGGTTTATAGCCTGCATAATGCTTCGGATTTCGTGAAATCCGTCTTTTCTTTTTCCAAGAATTTCCAGTACAAGATTAAGTTTTGCAGGTGTTTTAATTTTAATTTTTTTCATAAAATTGGGCTGGGATTTGGCGTAGGGGGGTAGATATAAATAATAACGTTCTTTTATTTTTAGAGGTTACCATAATTATTTAGTATAAGACAAAAAATATTTTGGACGTTATAATATTTATAAATTACAAAAGAGTTTTAGAAAATGACAAAATTTAAAAATAAATCAACTTTTTCAAGTTTCAGATTTGCTGTAAGGGGATTGCTTATCGGCATGAAATCCCAGCGTAACTTTAGGACAGCTTTTTTAATTTCTCTGATCGTATTATTTTCTGCGGTCATGCTTAAATTCAGCTTTGTTGAAATGTCTATAATTGTTTTGGTGATAGGCTTTGTTTGCTTTGCGGAACTGGTTAACACCGCAATAGAATATGTAATAGACACATATTTTAGAAACAAGCATTCTGAAATGGCGAGAATTTCAAAGGACGTAGCGGCAGGTTCAGTGCTTACAGCTATTTTATGCGCTTCAATAATTGGTTCTTTATTATTTTTCCCGAAAATCATTGTTTTATTGATGAATTTTTCTCATTAATAAATTATTTATACCAATCAAAATAATACCAAGTTGCAATCAATGTAGTATTAAATCTCCCTCCCCCTGCCCCCTCCCCAAGGGAGGGGAAGAAGAGTAGATAAGGTTTTTGCCGGCGTAGCCGGCAAAAACCTTATCAAAAAAAAACTCTTTTGATTGTAAATTGGTAGTAGATAGATTGCCGCGTCGGGGCTTCGCCCCTCCTCGCAATGACACCTGAGTAGTTGCGGTATAAGTGATTAAAAAGCCGAGGAAGGGTATATCGCTTAGTTTTTGCCAATAAAAAATATGGGGGTTATTTTGACAAAAGTTTCTACTAAATCTTTATCCCATTGTTTATCTGCCCCCGCTTTAAGGATTTCAAGCGCTTTCTTTTCTCCGGCGGCTTTTCTGTAAGGTCTATGGCTTATAAGGGCATGAAATGCGTCAGCAATAGCGACAATTTTTGCTCCAAGCGGTATTTCATCGCCACGCAATCTGTCAGGATAACCTAATCCGTCAATTCTTTCATGATGATGTCTTACGGTTGGGATTAAATCTTTAAGCGATTTGATTGGTTCAAGGATTTTTTTCACGCCTATAATAGGATGCTGCTTCATTACTTCCCATTCATGATCCGTTAAAGGTCCTGGCTTCCTAAGAATAGTTTCTGAAATTCCTATTTTACCAATATCATGAAGAATTGCTCCAAGTTTTATTTGTTCAACCGTATGTTCATCAAGCTCCAGAGCTTTTGCCAGCGTTTCCGCATATTTTGACACAGACTGCGAATGACCTCTTGTGTAGGTATCCTTTGCGTCTATAGCCGCCGCAAGCGAAGTTACAATCTCCCAGGAAATTTTTGAAGTTTTATTCTCAATTTGAAACTGTTTAACCAGCTCGTCTTCATAATTAAATTTAGGGAAATTTCTTCTGTTTATAATGGCGGAAAGAGATTCCAGAGAGGTTTTATTCCAAAAATTCACGTCATTTGAACTTAAAATTGACGAATTATTATTTTGTTGTCCTTGATTTTTTGAAATAAGCATTGACTGTTCAGCGAGAATAAGAAGTTTTTCCTGATCCACTGCCGATGTCGGGTATGTTGATATTCCAACGCTTGCTTTAATTTTGCCTATTTTATTAATTTGAAGTTTAAAAATGTTTGATAATATATTTTTTGCTGCGCTTTTTGCTGTTTCATTAGAAGTTTCAGGCATGATAACGACAATTTCATCGCTTCCATAGCGCGCCGCAATATCTTTTTCCCTTAAATTGGTTTTTATTTCCTTTGCAAACGCTGAAATAACCTCATCGCCTTTTGAATGTCCAAACTCTCTGTTAATTCCGGCAAGATTATTAATATCAAAAATTACGACAGAAGCCTTTTGCTTGTTTTCTTTCGCCTCTTTTAAAACTTCTGTCAACGTTTCCTGAAATTTTCCGTGTGTATAAAGTCCGGTTAAATTATCCGTTTCATTAAATAAACTGAGAGCGTCTTTAATTTTATAATTGCTTATTAAAAGAGTAAGATAACCGCAAAGAGTGTTTAAAACCTCATCTTTGTTTCGATCTCGCCTCATAGAGCCTGCCACAACCATTCCAAAAGAGTCGCCCTGATAAATAAGCGGCATTATTAGATATTCCATTTTTTCAGCGCAATTTATCATGAACAATTCTTTAGAAGTCGCATATTTCCTTGATTTATCCAGATAACTTTGAGTTAAATAATTATACTCATCAGAAATTAAAAATTGAAAAGAACCTTGCTCTATTTCCGAATTAAACGTTTGGACGTTTAAAACTTCTTTATTTTTATCAGGAATACATATTGCGGAAAATTCATATCCAAGTTTTGCGGAATAAAAATTAAAGCATTTATAAATTTCGTTTAAAGATTTTTTTGTTTTAATTAGCGAACAAAAACCTGAAATAAAGTCTAAAAAGTTATTTTCAGGCTCTAAAGCTCCAAATTGAAGTTTTGAAGCGCGTTTATGAGCATGATCAAAGTCGTGTTTTGAATTTAATTTTATAATAACTTCTTTATCCATGTTCTCTGAAACATGGAGAATTTTGTCTACTTTTTTTTCGACTTCTGATTTTCTTTTCAATTCGTATTCCTTTATGACTGATAAACCAAGAATTGAATTATAAATTTTAAAAATTGGATAAAGAATTTTTCTGTTAAAATTTTAACATTTTTGAGGATTAAATAATACCGAATTATTTATCTTATATGGAATAAAATAAATAATAAATGTTACTGATATATTATAACAAAGTTTAAATTATTTACAAAGTTTTGTAAAGACCACGGTTCATTGCGCTTTTTCGCAAAATTCAATGTTCATCGATAATTTTTAAAACTGAGACAAATTTGTGGCAACTGCAATTTTTAAGAATTTATAGAATCGTTAAAATCCTTGTAAATAAAGGTATGCGCCTGACGCGATTCGAACGCGTGACCTACGGCTTCGGAGGCCGTTACTCTATCCAACTGAGCTACAGACGCATGGTATGTTATGGCTCGCTTTCATTGATTTGGTTTTTTGCTTCCCCTTTCCAGGCTGCTCCCCGGCGGGAACAGAAAAATTTGAAATTTATTTTGGGAGTATATTAAACGACAAAACTGATTAACATGAATTGCTTGCGGGATATGGGGGAAACTCTTTAAACGCAAACAGATTAATGATTTTTATTATAATATAAATATATTAATGTTTTTTATTATATACTATAAAAAATAAATCTGGAGGTTGGTCTTTTGGAAGTGATTTTTTCTGGAATCGAAATTTTAGTTGTGTTGATACTCATAGTGCTTGCCTGTATTGTGTTTACCAACGCTGTTGAACATCTTGG
Organism: Cyanobacteriota bacterium; assembly: GCA_022703625.1. GTDB lineage: Bacteria > Cyanobacteriota > Vampirovibrionia > Gastranaerophilales > UBA9971 > JAKLDH01. Next base: position 67,974 of record JAKLDH010000001.1, read on the forward strand.
AGAAGAACTTAATTTGTCGGAAGGAGCGGTTGGAAGTGTCCTTGCCGCAGTAGGAACAGCTTTGCCGGAAACTTTAGTTCCTCTTGTCGCTATTATTGGAGCTTATGTTGGCGGTTCAAGCATTTCAACAGGAGAAGAAATCGGTATAGGAGCAATTCTTGGAGCGCCTTTTCTGCTTGGCACTTTAGCGTTTTTTGTTACAGGAGCCGCTGTTATATTATTTGCCCGCGCAGGAAGACGAAATAAAGACATGCCGGTTAATACCGTCATTATGTTCAGGGATTTGCATTACTTTGCAATTGCTTATTCCGTTTCTGTTTTTAGCTCTTTTATACCTTATAAACCTTTAAAATATTTAATGGCGGGACTATTGCTGGTCATTTATCTTATTTACGTTATCAAAACTATACGAACAGAATGTAAATCGGAAGAATGCTCATTAGAAGACCTTGAACCGTTATATTTGATTAATTTAGCGAGATTTCCCTCCAGATTTAAGCTTCAAGCCATCATTTTTCAATTTTTACTTGCCTTGGGAGGCATTATTGTTCTTGCGCATATTTTTGTTGAACACATAAAATTTATTTCCGAAGTTTTCCATATTAACCCGCTTATTTTAAGCCTTATTATTGCTCCGATTGCAACAGAACTTCCCGAAAAATTTAATAGCGTAATCTGGATAAAAAACAAAAAAGATACTCTTGCAATGGGAAATATAACCGGCGCAATGGTTTTTCAAAGCTGTATCCCAACAGCAGTAGGTTTATGCCTTACCCCATGGGTTCTTGATTCAACGGCATGGGTAAATATAATAATCGTATATTTGTCTGTAGCCGTAGTTTATATTAATATTGTCTTGAATAAAGGAATTTTAAAACCTTATGCGTTAATCAGCGGAGGCTTTTTCTATTTAATATTTCTTGGTTATATAGGATATAAAATTTTTTAAAATGACTTTTATTATAAAATATACTAATCTGGAAAAATTATAATGAGTAATAAACAATTTAAAAAAATCGTTGATTATTTTGTAAACAGAGGAATGCTCTATTACAATTCAGAAAATTTTGACCTTGCGCTTGAATGTTTTAAAAAAGTGTCGCAAATTGATTCTGAATACGCATGGGCATATTTTTACGCTGGTCAGGCTTTGTATAAACTAAAACGCTTTGAAGAGTCTGTAGAAAACTTTTTAAAGGCAATAGAGCTTGATTCTTCAGAATCAGATTTCTATAAATGGCTTGCAAATACTTATAAACGAAACGAAGATTACGAAAAAGCCATTTTTAACTATAAAAAAGCTTTCCAGCTAAACCCTAAAGACTATTGGACAAGTTATGAAATCGCAGACATAAATTATATTCTGGAAAAATACGATCAGGCATTAATTAATCTTAGAAAAGCCATTATGATTAAACCTGATTTCCCGCTGGCATATAACAAAATTGGAGCTATTGAATATTCAAGAAGCAATTTTGAAGCGGCAATTAAGAATTTTGAAAGAGCTGTCAGCTTAAATAATCAAAACCCTGATTTTTATTATAAGCTTGGAATAAGTCATTTTCAGCTTGGGCAATTAGATGAAGCGGAGAAAAATTTTAAAAACGCGTTAATTTTTGACAGTAAAAACATTTCTTCTTACGCTTATCTTGCAAATATTGCATCTCGCAAAAATGAATTTGACGCCGCAATAAAATATTTTAAACAAGCTATTTTGATTTATCCCGATTCCGCTTCTCTTAATTCAAGTCTTGGCAAAGTTTATTTGCAGAAAAATGAACTTCCTAAAGCGATTAAGTGTTTTGAAAAAGCGTTTAATCTTAATGATAAAGATATAAACCTTTTTTTAATTTTAGTGAATTTGTACAGCAGAACCCGTAAATATGAATCCGCAATCTCCCTTTCCTTTAGATTTCTGGAAAAAGACTCTAATGATTCCAATAAATTGCCTATCTATAAAAATCTTGGCTTAATTTATTTTGAAATAGCCAAATTTGAAGAAGCGGTTGAATATTTTAACAAAGCTCTGGAGTTGCAGCAGAACGATAACGGCATTATATTAACGCTGGGATTTTTATATTTAGAAAAAGAAGAGCCTGAAAAAGCGCTTGAATGTTTTAACAAGCTGGCTGAAAACAGTCCTGACGATCCGAATCTGCATATTGGTTTTGCTTGCTACTTTACAGATACGGGAAATTTTAAAGAAGCCGTTAAATCTCTTAGAAATGCCAGAAAACTTAATTCTGAAAAAAGCGCGCTTTATTTTTATACAGGATATTATTTTCTAAAAAGAAAAAAAACTGATATTTCAGTTAAAATCCTGACAAAATCCGCATTAATAAACCCCTACAGCCATTATACATATTATTATCTGGGGCAGGCTTTTTTAAAGCTCGGCAGAGAAAGAGAAGCGTTAAAAAGTTTTGAGAAAGCTGTTTCGCTTAATAAATACAGGAAAAAATACAAATTAAGCCTTGAAAGTTTAGGAAAACCCTCAGAAATTATTTAACTTATACCAAGTTGCAATCAAAGCCTAATCGTCATTGCGAGGCATAAAATCAGGAATATAAGTTATTAATGTATTTTCGAAGCAATCTTCCTGCTTGGAATGATTGAAAGAAGATTGCTTCGCAAGTTAATTGCCAAAGTATACCCCTAACTTTAAGGCTCGCAATGACGGGAAAAAGTTATATATTGATTGCAACTTAGTATTAGTATATTCCTCTGAATATATGATTTTTAAACCAACAAAGTTTTTATAAAAGCGATTAATACTAAAATAATAATTATTTGTCTAAAATTTTTTAAAAAATCAAAACAAAAAGGGGGATATTAAATTGACAAAAGTTATTGCGGCGCAAAGACTGGCGGAAATAGAAGCAGTTGCAAGCAAAGTGCAGGGCTGGCTGGCAAATCAGGCGGGACGAACTCTTTATCAAATGATAATTCAATATTCGCCTAATAATACGATTGTCGAACTGGGGGCATGGAAAGGGCGCTCAACAGTCTGGATGGCTAATGGGGTAAAAGATAGAGGCGATAACGGCTTGTTATACTCTGTTGATACCTGGCAAGGAACTCAAAATGAAGCTGTACATAAAGAAATGTTGAAAAATTATTCTGACGATCAGTTATTTGAAGAATTTTTGGCAAATATAAATAATGCGGGAATATCTGAATATGTAAAACCAATCAGGTCAACAACGATTGAAGCCGCCAAGAATTGGTCTTTGGACAAGCCTATTGGTTTGTTGTTAATAGATGCGGATCATGAATATAAAGCGGCAAGAAAAGATTTTGAATACTGGAGCCCTATGGTTGCAGACGAGGGTTTTATCGTTTTTGACGATGTTCCGGCATGGCCGGGACCGACAAAACTTATAACGCAGTTGCCCCATTGGTATGAACAGGTTGCTGTAAGTCAGGGACAATGGATCGTTCAAAAAAGAGCTTTCTAATCGCTCAAGCGTAAGCGGAAGAGTATTTAATGCAGGTTTTTGCCGGCGCAGCCGGCAAAAACCTTATCAAAAAATAGCGCTCTTTGCCTATACTAATCAATTTTAAAAACTGTTAAATAAAAAGATGATTTTTGTAAAGCCTTAATTAGCAGCTTTTTAACCAATTAACGAAAATTTATTTGGATTGGTATAAATTTTTAAGGAATCATCTGATCAACAGTCATAATAAGTATTCCGGTTGCTCCGAGCTGTTTTAGTTTATTAATATTTTCATAAAGATTTTTTTTATTAACAACAACATGTATGGCGACCTCGTCGTCGTTATCCAGCAACCTTACAACGGTAGGGGATTTTAAGCCTGGAATTATTTGTTTAACTTCTCCAAGAGCTTGTCTTGGAATATTTGCCATGAGATATTTCTTTTCATCAGCGTCAAGAGCTGATTTAATCGCTCTTACAAAAGCTTCCAGCTTTTCGGAATGCTCTTGTTTAAGTCCCGGTCTTGCGATTATAACAGCGTTTGATGTCATAATTTCAGCGATAATTTTTAAATTATTGGTTTTTAATGTTGATCCGCTTGAAGTTATGTCTACAATAACATCCGCAAGCCCTAATTTTGGGGTAATTTCAGTTGCTCCGCGCACTTCTGTCACATGAATTTTTTTATTTAATTTTTCAAAATATTTCTTTGTTATGTTAGGAAAGGAGGTAGCGATTTTAATATTGTCAGAAAGCTCTTCAGCGCTATTTACAGGGGATTCTTCTTTTGCGGCAACCACCATTTTGCAGGAGCCGAAATTAAGTTCCATAATTTCTTCAACGTCCACGCAGCTTTCTGCGACAACGTCCTGCCCGGTAACTCCCAGATCAGCAACTCCGCTATTTACAAAGTTAGGAATATCCTGAGTTCTTACAAAAACCATTGTATAATTTCCGTCATGAGTTGTGGCATATAGTTTTCTGTCGCTTTTTGTTATTGACAAACCTGCTCTGTTAAAAAGATCAAACATGTCGTCAAAAAGTCTGCCTTTATTTGGCGCAGCAATTTTTAAACCGCATTTATTCATCGTTTATTATCCTTTTATGTTTTGTTTCAATAAATAATTATACATTTAAAATTAAGATTATTAAACTTATACCAATTTTAATAAGTTTTCGTTAAGCGGTTAAAAAGCTGCTACTTACAGCACATGCCGCCCTGAGCGCAACCCGTTACCCTGTTAAAACTTTTTTATGAGGCTCGCAGGCAAAGCCTGCGAGCCTCATGGTTTTTCGAAGGCGTAGCGGCTGGCGAAGCCAGCCGCTACGCCAAATATAAAATTATTTATTTATACCAATCTAAATAAATTTTCGTTAATTGATTAAAAAGCTGATATTTACAGCCCGCGCCGCGGGCAGGGCGGCGCGGGCAGGGTAAGGGTATAGCGGATGTTTCGTTGCGCAAGCGGGAGTTTTAACTCATTCATGCTGCGAAGCCGAAACATCCGCTAATTAAGGCTTTACAAAAATCATATTTTTCATTTGCCGATTTCTTTTAATGATTGGTATATTTAGCAACTCAGGTTAATATCATAAAATAATGCACTACTTACATGATAATTAAAGTTAATTCATTTGATATAATAATTTGAAAAGTTTATAAAAAAGTAAGTATTAACTTTTGTAACGCGCTTATAATGAGGAACCGTTCATGTTTGAAAAAAATATACAGGCGATAAAAATAAAAAATCCTGAGTTTGCGGAAAAGATTAAAGGCATTGATTTTGACTTGATTAAAGATCAAATTACTGTTGCAGAAGCTGAAAGTCAGGATTTAATCATAGGCTATAAAGGAATAGCGCTTCATAGCATGGTTGATCCGATAAGAGAAGCCCGAGCTATATGGAATAAAACGGTTAAGTCAGACTTAAAAAAGACTGATACACAGATTGTATTTGGATTAGGACTGGGGTATTTGTTTAAAAGAGCCTATTTAAACGCCAATTCAAGGATTTTCCTTATTGAACCCGTTTTGGAAATATTAAGGTTTGTTTTGGAACATGTCGATTTATCAACAGAATTAGCGGATGAAAGAGTTTATATTACTGATAATATTAAGGATGCAACAAACAGATTGCAGAAAATGTATTTACAAGGGGATAAGGTGGAATTCATTTTGCTTCCAGCGTATACTTCTTTAGCTAAAGACACCCTTGAAGAGCTTTCAGTCAAAGTGATAAACGTTATTGAAGGCAAATCTTCTGACGTTAACACTATTTTCAAGCTTGCGCCTCGCTGGATGAGAAATTTTATAAAGAACCTCCCGTTTTTCGCTGATTTCAGACCGCTAGGCTTTTTTAAGGACAAATTTGTCGACAAAACAGCCCTAATCATTGCGGCAGGACCAAGTTTGGTCGAAAATATAGATAAAATCAAGCAAAACAAGGATAAATTCATAACCATTTGCGCGGCAAAAGCCCTTAAAACATTGGCGGAAAATGACATTATTCCTGACTTCGTAACTTTTGCGGACGCCGGAGGCTTTCAGGGGCAAGTTAAAGGCGTTGAAAGCATACTTGAAAAAACCAATATAATATTGACCTCAAAATCTGATCATACTGCAATCAAGATGAAAACGAAGTCTAAAATCCTGTATTTGCCTGAAACAGAACCGTTTTCAAATTTATTTCAGAAATATTCCAAGACAGACCCTGGAATTTATAAATCTGCAAGTAGTATATCAATCATAAATTACTTTATTGCCAAAACCTTAGGCTTTAATAATATAGCATTTGTGGGACTTGACCTGTCTTTTCCTGACAATAAGCTTTATTCAACCGGAGAAACGCTTGAAACAACCGAAGACGGCTTTATAAAAATGGAAGGAATGAAATCTTTCAATAGAACAGTAAAATACACAAAAGACAAAAACGGCATGGAGATTGCCACTAGGGATGATTACCTCTTGTTTATAAGACAATTTGAAGAAATTTTTGAAGAAGAAACGAGTTTATCAAAAGTTGTTAATACTTCTGTCAAAGGCGCTTATATCAATGGGATGGCTTATTTCGGTTTTGATGAATTCTTGCGGGAACTGCCTTCTCAGGCGATCAATGTTGACGAAATGCTTTCTGATAGTGATAATAGCGTTGCAAACGATTGGAATAACTGCTTGAAAGCAGTCTTTAATGAACTTTATAGTCAAAAAGAAGCTATAAATGAAGTAAAAGAAGAATCAGAGCTTCTTATCAACAGTATTCATAAGTTTATCGACATAATGGAAAAAGAAACCGGCATTTTTCTTAGAGGCGAAAAACTAAGTAAATTACAGCAAAACGTCATAAAAATACGCAAAAAAATAATGGAAAGCTTGACTTTGCAAATTTCTCTACAAGGCATATTGTGGGAGTATTCCAAAAACTATAAAACAGATAATTTGGCGAATAAAGACGTTATGCTGAACAATTTAAAAGAAGATGAAAAACTGTTTATAAGCGCAGCCAAACATTCCGCCAAAATTTTAACTAATTTGGAAGAATCCTTTAAAATAATGGAAGAAAAAACAGCAACTTCGCTTATAAATTAATTTCAAGAGTTCTCTAAACAATTTTTCAGGGTCTTTTGTTTTTATATCTATATAAAGGGTTTTGCGGTTTTTGGAAATAGGGGAAAAACAAACTTACATGCAGCAAAAAACGACTATTTGGAATATAATTTTGGATATAATCATAAAAATTTTCGCTTATATTTATGATTTTCTGTTCAATTGGGAAGATGAACCCTATCAGGAAGAGGATTTTCTGGAAAAGGAGAAAGCAAAACTTTCTGCTGTAAAACAAGATACCCCTTTTTCCGGGAATACATCCGAAAATAATTTTACTGTAAGCATTAATAATCCTAATAGAAACGATTTTGAAACTTTAAAATCCGCTTTTGGCATACAAACCGCCAATTATATTTATAAATTAAGAGAAGAAGTTGATTATCTTGTAAAAGAACATAATCTTACGCAGGAAAATTCAATAATGATAGTCATTCCTCCTGAAAAAATGAAGACAAGCCTTTTAGGTCCTGAATTTTTCGAGTCTACTTTTGAAAGAATCTATTCTCAATATGATAAAGATGTAATTTTAAAGCCGGGTAAATTTAAAATAATACATAATAAAGCAGGCGCATTTTATGCGGAAATAAGGGTGGATGCTTATACAGTTACTCAGGAGCTTTTGGTTTCTATATAATTTGAGTTGCTAAAAGTTTTTTCAATCGTCATTCTGAGGGTTTTAACCCGAAGAATCTTGTTGTATACAAGCCATGAGATGTTTCGCTTCGCTCAACATGACGCATTCATGCCATGAGATCCTTTGCTTCGCTCAACATGACGCATTCATGCCATGAGATGTTTCGCTTCGCTCAGGATGACAGTTTTGGCTATTTAGCGACTCAAGTTAACGCAAATCATTTTCTTTAATTTCATATAAAGCGTTAACTATCACAGGGTCCCATTTGATCCCGGATTCCTGCTTTATTATTTCAAGAACTTCTTTATTCGAAAGGGATTTTCTGTATGGTCTGTCTGAAATCATCGCCTGATATGCATCTGATACCGCAATTATTCTTGCTCCAAGAGGAATGCTCATTCCTGATAAGCCTTCAGGCACTCCTTTTCCATCCCATCTTTCTTTATGATAATGCACATAAGGGATAACTTCAGCAAGGAAATTTATTTTCATAAGCAGACTAACGCCGATATTCGGATGATTTTGCAGTTTATTCCAGGTTTCCTGCGAAGGTTTTTCTTTATTGGAAAAAATTTCTTCGGAAAAACTAATTTGTCCTATATTATGCAATAAACCGGCATAATATATTAAATCAGTGGTTTTTTCGTTTAATTCCAAATGCTCACAGATTTTTTTCGCAAGCTCCGCCACGTTTTTAGAATGTTTGCGCGCTTTTCTTTTTGAATCAACAGCTTCAGCAAGAGCTTCTACAAATTTTTGTTGCTCATCTCCCAAATCACCGATACTTGCGGTTAATTCTGCTCTAAGATGTCTTAATTCAGAGGGGTTGGCATTTTTATTCGCAATCGCTTCCTCTGTTTGTTCAATTAATTTCTGAAGGCGCATTGAGGTTACAAAGAGATTTGCGGTTATTTCAAGAAGTTTTATAAGCTCTTTCGATATATCGGCTGACGCATTACATTCTATGCCTATTACGCCAATGCTTCCCCAGTTGTTTACAAGCGGAATGCTTAGCGAAACAAGTTCACCCTGTTTATCATAGATCGTTTCCGCATTTAAAAATGATTTTATTAAAGGATTTTGAGAATCTGAAACAGAAAGAGCATCCTTTTTTTCTTCTGCGTTTAAAGACCCTTTTTTTATTAAATCGCCTGTATTTACAGATGATTTGATAAATTCAGGAGTTAAATAGATAACGCAATTATCGGCATTTGACATTTGAGCTATTGTTTTTGCAATGGCATTATAAATAATATACTCTTCTTCACTGTCAAAACCAAGAAGGGTAAGCGTTTTATCAAGAGAATAAATGGAAATTAACTCTTGAAGCTGATTTTTAAGACTTCCTATTTTATTTCTTACTGTAGAATCAATTTTATTAAGCAATTCTTCAGAAATAAGGTGTTCTGTCATAAAATCGCCCATATTTAAAGCGAAAATTGCCTCAAACGGGTCTTCCTCTAATTGTAGCGGTATATTTTTACTATTTTGACTCAATAGCTTGCCTCCAAACTAACTCCTTAAAAAAGAAACGTTTAGTTTCTTCTTTTTAACTTTTAATTTCGTTAAATTCGAGTTATAACGAAAAAATAATACTTAAATTTTCTTCTCTTTATTTAGTTAATATTAATATCGGATAAATCATAAAAAACTTTGATAATTTAGAAGCAACTTTTAAAAAAAAAATTAATTGATATTTAAAATTATATCATAACCTCGCATAGAGGGTATTTATACTATAGCGGGAATTCATTAATTATGAGGGTGTTCTTTTGAGGTTCTGCAATTTCGTCATTCTGAGGGCTTCAGCATTATACGTCATTCTGAGGGCTTTAGCCCGAAGAATCTTGTTGTATATAAGCCATGAGATGTTTCGCTTCGCTCAACATGACGCATTCTTTCCATGAGAGGGCATTGTAAGCGTTTCGAGGAGCAAGCGGGAGTTTTAACTCATTCATTCGGCGCATCAAAAACGCCCGTAAGCTAAGGATTTACAAAAATCATCTTTTTCATTTGTCGATTTCTTTTAATGATTGTTATAAAATCAAGAAATATCTTCTTACACATCTATTTTTAAAAGTCTATTTTGGAGAAACATGCTATGACGGATGAAAAAATTAAAACTAAATTTTGTTATAAAACCGCTTCAGAAATGAGGAGAGCTTTATTAAACAAGGAAATTTCCGCTAAAGAAATTGTTGACGACTCTTATAAACGGATTGAAGAAGTTGACAACACTCTTAAAGCTTTTATTTGTCTTACAAAGCAATCAGCGTATAAAACAGCGGAAGAAGTCGATAAAAAACTCGGCAATAAAGAAAAATTACCTCCTCTTGCGGGGATTCCCATTGCAATTAAAGATAATATGTGCTTAAAAGGATTTCCTACCACCGCCGCAAGTAAAATTCTGGCAAATTTTGTTCCTCCATACAATGCAACTGTAGTAAAAAAGCTTGAAGAAAACTTGATCCCCATTATAGGCAAGGCTAATATGGATGAATTCGCCATGGGAAGCTCAAATGAAAACAGCTCATACCATATTGCAAGAAATCCGTGGAACACCAATTCAGTGCCGGGAGGAAGCTCAGGAGGCTCTGCAATAGCGGTTTGTTCGGGGGAAAGCGTTATTTCTCTGGGTTCTGACACAGGCGGAAGTATACGGCTTCCGGCGAGCTTTTGTGGGGTGGTAGGGCTTAAGCCCACTTACGGCAGGGTTTCAAGATACGGATTGATTGCGTTTGCAAGCAGTCTTGACCAGATAGGACCTTTTGGAAGATGCGTAGAAGACGTAGCTCTTGCTCTTCAAGCTATTAGCGGGCATGACCCTAATGACTCAACTTCGATAAACCAGGCTGTCCCTGATTATACAGCAGCTCTTAAAGAAGATATCAAAGGATTAAGAATAGGCGTTATAACTGAAATGCTCGGTGAAGGCGTAAATCCGGAAGTTAAACAAGCTATAAATAATTCCATAAAGGTTTTTGAGGATTTAGGGGCAAAAATTGAGGAAATTTCAATTCCTCACACAAAATATGCCATTTCTACCTATTATGTTGTGGCGATGGCAGAAGCAAGTTCTAATTTAGCAAGGTTTGACGGCGTAAAATTTGGTTATAGAAATCCTGATGCCGACAATTTATTGGATATGTACACTAAAACAAGGGCTGAAGGTTTTGGGGAAGAAGTAAAAAGACGAATCATGCTTGGAACATACGCTCTAAGCTCCGGTTATTACGACGCATATTATAAAAAAGCCCAGCAGGTAAGGAGTTTAATAAAAAAAGATTTTGATAAAGCCTTTGAACAGGTTGATTTGCTTTTATCGCCGGTTTGTCCGACAACTGCGTTTGATATAGGCTCAAAAACCGAAGACCCTCTTGGCATGTATCTTATGGATATTTGTACCCTTATGGCTAATCTGGCAGGGCTTCCCGGCATAAGTTTACCGTGCGGATTTGATTCAAAAAAGCTTCCTATAGGACTGCAAATGCTTGGACCTGTTTTATCAGAGGAGCTTTTATTAAGAGCTTCCTATAATTTTGAGCAGGCAACGGATTTCCATACTAAAAAACCTGAAATTACTTTATTAGAGTAATTAAAAACGATATGAAACCAAATTTAAATACAAATAATAATCGTTTTAATTTTGAGCTTCTTGATAATTTCAAGTTATATCTTGAAGTTGAAAGAAATTTGTCTGTTCATACAGTAAAAGCCTATGCTTCTGACATTAAAGACTTTATAGAACGTATGGGAATGGATTTTTGCGTTTTTACATATAAAAATATCCGCGCTTATATTATGGAAATGCAGAATAAAAAATACACAAAAACAACCGTGTCAAGAAAAATTGCCGCTATAAAGACGTTTTATAAGTTTTTATACAGGGAAAAGCTTGTGAAAATTAATCCTGCCGTTAATTTTAAAGCGCTGAAAAAAAATAAAAATCTTCCTGAATTTCTTACAGAAACAGAAGCGATAACCTTAATGGAGCGAGTAAAAACTGATACGCCTTCAGGTTACAGGAACAGAACCATCCTTGAAGTTCTTTACGCTACAGGAATGAGGATTGAAGAGTTGTGCAGTCTTAATTTTGAGAATTTAAGCCTTGAAGAAAACGAAATAAAAGTATTAGGCAAGGGAGGAAAAGAAAGAATTGTCTTGATAAGTAAACGAGCAGTCGGTTTTCTTGAAAATTACATTGAAAAAATAAGACCATTGCTTTCACAGGAGGAAAAAATCGCGTCTTTATCCCCTGTGTTCATAAACAATAGCGGATATAGACTTTTGCAAAGAAATATTCGCTCAACAATAAAAACAGCCGCTGAAAAAGCCGGATTTGTCAAAAAAGTTTCTCCTCATACTTTCAGGCATACTTTTGCCACGAGATTACTTGAAAAAGGAGCTGATTTAAGGGTTGCGCAGGAACTTTTAGGTCATTCCAGCATAAGCAACACGCAAATTTACACGCATGTTTCAACAGAAAGGCTTAAACAAACCTATCTTAAAACTCATCCCAGAGCAAATAAGATTTAATTATCTTCGCTGTAGACAGCTTGGGCTTTTTCGGGTTTTAATATTGAAACAGCAAGGCTTTCTTTCATTTCAGAGCGGCATTCCATTAATAATTGCCGTAAATTCTCTTCTGTATCAGAATCTCTTATGATTCTTTCGATATATCCGGTGTTTAACTTAAATGCTTTTTCATGCAGCTCGACATTATTGAGTATAACTTCCCTCATCATTTTTGTATTGTAATTATATGAAGGCTTAGAATAGCATGTAAGGATTTCACCAGTAGTAGCGGTAAGTTCAGAACCGTTTTCCTGGAAATAAACTTTGAATAATGATTTTAAATCAGCCATTTCAGCCTGAAGAATTTGAACTGTATTTTGAATTCTTAAATATCTTTCAAACAGATATTCAATGTTATTAATTTGTGATAACTGCCATTCGCATTTCTTTTTATAAAAGAGCTCAAGATGAGGATAAACGCATGCAAGCCCTTTTGCGTCAGCCATTGCGCGGTGTCTGACGTTAAATTCAATATTAAACCTTTTTAATAAAGATTCCATGCCATGTGAATGTTCTTCAGGGAAAACTTCCCTGTACATCTGGAAAGTATCAATTTTAGAGTTGGGAATATTTTTGCCGTATAAGTCCCTGCTTGCCTGATTAAGGAAGCTGTGGTCAAAAATAGCGTTATGAGCCACTATAGGATAATCTTTTATAAAATCCAAAATTTTAGGCATTATTTCTTCAATGGTAGGCGCGCCTTTAACCATCTCGGGAGTTATTCCGTGGATTTCAATGCTTGATGGTCTGATTTCCTGCTGCGGGTCGATCAATACTTCAAATTCTTCTTTTATTTCATTATTTTCAAGTATTATTCCGGCAAATTCGATTATTTTTTCTCTTTTATAGTCAAGACCTGTTGTTTCAAGATCAACTACAACTTTAATATCTTTTGTTTCATTAGTCATAATAAATTTTCAATCATTTATATTTTATTTTTCATTAAAATAATAACACGTCAAGGCTTAAGTGGGTAATAAAAAAATTTTTACAGGAGCTTTTAATGCTGTTTTGCAAAAATCAAGCGAAAACGTTACTCTGAACTTGTTTCAGGATTCAGCATGCCATCTTTTTTGTTTTTAGAACTGAATTGCCCTGAAGGCAGTATAATATGTATTAATTATTTTTTAAACGTATACCGCCCCCAAAATGAATTTCGGATTTTTTCTTAAAACGTTAGGGGCGGTATGGCGAAGCAGGAGTGATGAAGTTGGGAAAATCCGGCTTTGCCGGTTTTCCTAAATTCAAACTCATTTTAGT
>JAKLDH010000010.1 GCA_022703625.1 Cyanobacteriota bacterium
TATAAAAAGTCGCCGGCTGACAGGGAGTATTTTTTAAAAGATAAATTTTATTTAATTTATTGTGTTTTCTAATTGTTGTCTTGCCTGTTTCGTGATTAACAAACAGTTGATCGCCATATAAAAGTTCGTTTTGATTGTTGTTAGCTTTTCTGAAGATATCTAAAAAAATATTTTCGTGTAAAAAGGTGTCATCAGAGTTTAAAAAGAAAAGATAGTCGCCTGATGAACTGTTTATGCCCTTATTCATGGCATCATAAAGTCCATTATCAGGTTCACTTATGATTTTAGTAAGCTTATTTCGATATTTCTCAACAATATCAAGGGTTTTATCAGTAGAAACTCCGTCAACAATTATGTATTCAAAATTTTTATATGACTGGTTCAAAACACTTAAAATAGTATTTTCAATAGTATTTTCAGAATTTTTACATACTGTGATTATAGAAAATTTCATTTTTTTATAAGATCAATGGTTTTTTAAACATATTGTTTATCTTATAACAATAGATCCATTTAAAAAAGACGGTTTTTGTAAATACCAAGGTAAAATGAAAATATCTACCGTTTTAATTCTTTAATTTTCAAGGTCATCCTGAGCTTAAAACTGTCATCCTGAGCGAAGCGAAGAATCTCATGGAATGAATACAACAGGATTCTTCGGGCTAAAGCCCTCAGAATGACGAAATTGCAGAGCCTCAGAATGACGACTCCTCATAATTAATGAATCACTGTAGTTACCTTCTTCTTATACAAATGTAAACAAATCTTAATACATATTGCCCGTTATTCTTAAGATTCCTGCAAAATAGTCGAAATAATTATTATACAGGGCGAATAAAAACCACAAAGCTTTCTTTTTTACTGTCATTTCTTCGGGAGTTCAACTAACTAATACAAACTGTATTAGGGAGAGGTATTTTTAATGATCACACTTGACGCAAACTTAGGTCTTCCTTCATCTTCTTCTTTCTTTTATCTTATTGCAAAATTAAGAAAACAATACGGATGTTCAAATACAAATATTGATAACTCTACTGAAGCTTATGCGGCTAAAGGAACTCCTGACGCAAATAAAACTGAAAATACAGATAATGTAAATAATATAAACGATCTTAATATTAAAGAAAACCTTGATTTTGAACAACTTGTGGAGGATTTAAAGCTTAATGTGTCTGAAAATAGATTCGCCCTTCTTTTAATGATGCCTTCATCAGAATTATTCCAGCTTCTTGAGCTTCTCGGAAAGGAAAATCTCTTAAACGGACTTAAATTTTTTACAAAAGAAAAAATTATGGGCTTTATTGCAAAACTTCCTAAAAAAGACCTTCTTAAAATGCTTTTTTACATGTTCACAGACAAAAAACAATTAATAGAAAACCTTCCACTAAAAGAACTTCATAACTTTTTAAGCAGTGATAAAATTGAAAAAGGGCATTTTATGAAAATTTTTGAACTGCTCCCAAGACAGACTCTTGCTATTATAGCAGGACATTTAACAGGCAAAAAATGCGATAAAATGTCCCAAAAAGATTTATTAAAAGAAATTGAACCTTTTAAAAAATATCAAATGACAAATGGCGTTAAAAAACTTGATGAAAAGACGTTACGCGGCTTTGTAACCACTTTGACAGAATCATTTCCTAATTTATACAATGAATTTTCTCATATTGCGCTTTTTAATGTCAGCGCAAAATTTGCAAAAACTGATCTTATTGATGCAATGACAGTTATTGATAACAGTAAAATAATGGATATGCTTTCAGAACTTCCTGATAAACTTTTAGCCCTGACCGTTTCGCAGATAGACCCTGAAATATTCGCTAATGTACTTTTAGCAGACCATAAAGACCTGCTTGCCAATCTGGTTATGTCCAATTAATTTTTTATATTAAATTGTAAGGAAAAAATGAAAAAGTTGATTTTTGTAAGTCCTTAATTTGCGGGTGTTTTGCCGAAGGCAAAACACCCGCTATACCCTTACCCAGCTCGCGCCGCCCGCAGGGCGGCGCGAGCTGTACATATCAGCGTTTTAAGTAGGTAACAAAAAATTTTCAGGTTTTTATCTACCCAACCCCAACCCCTTCCCTTCAAAGGGAAGGGGTTGGGGTTGTTTGTTTGCCTCACTCGCTTCGCTCGTTCGGCAAAATTTAATAAGAGCTGAAAATTTTTTGTCTGTTACTTAACAAATCAACGAAAACTTATTTTGATTGACATAGAAGAGCATTAACCCAGTCTTTAAAGATATAATTTGCGTCCTGTGGTCCGGGACCGGCTTCCGGATGAAATTGGACTGTATTTATATTGAATTTAGGACTGCAAAACCCCTCTACCGTTTCATCATTAACATTTATATGCGTTATTTGCATATCCTGCGGCAATTTTTTGGAAGAAACAG
The DNA here is from genome assembly GCA_022703625.1 of Cyanobacteriota bacterium. Classification (GTDB taxonomy): domain Bacteria; phylum Cyanobacteriota; class Vampirovibrionia; order Gastranaerophilales; family UBA9971; genus JAKLDH01. The sequence continues at coordinate 2,396 of JAKLDH010000010.1, forward strand.
CGTAACCATGATTTTGAGCGGTCATCATAACCTTATTTGTTCTTAAATCTATGACAGGATGGTTGCTTCCCCTGTGTCCAAATTTTAATTTATAAGTATCAGCCCCGATAGCAAGAGCAAGAATTTGATGACCAAGACAAATTCCGTAAAGAGGAAGCTTTCCCATAAGATTTTTAGCTGTTTCTATTGCCCCTTTTGCTTCTTTTGGATCACCGGGTCCGTTAGAAAACAATACCGCTTCAAAATTTCCGTCAAGAATTGTCTGAGCAGATACATCATGAGGGAATATGCTGATTTCACAGCCAAGAAGCACAAAATGCCTGATTATTCCTCTTTTAATTCCAAGATCAATCAAAGCTATCTTCTTTCCATTGCCTTTTATAACGTCAACATCTTTTCTTGAAACCTGTTTTACAACATCATAAGGGAATTTAAATTCCTGCAACTGTTTTTTCAAAGAATCTTTTAACTGTTTGCCCAATGCGCCTGTAATGTCCTGCGTGGTTATAACACAATTCATAACGCCTTTTGCCCTGATTTTTTTCGTTAACATTCTTGTGTCAACGCCGCTTATGCAGGGTATATTGTTTTCTTTTAAATATTCTGAAAGGCTTTTAACGCTTTTCCAGTTGGATTCAATGTCAGAAAGCTCTTTAATGACAAATCCTCTTAGGTGAATCCTTGCGGATTCGACGTCTTCTTCGTTAATTCCGTAATTTCCTATAAGCGGATAAGTCATAACAACAATTTGTCCGGCGTAGGAAGGGTCTGTCAAAATTTCCTGATAACCTGTCATTCCGGTATTAAATACAATCTCGCCAAAGGAAGTTGCGTCTGCCCCGCAGGAAACCCCCTGTAATTCTGTCCCGTCTTCAAGTATTATAGTTGCTTTCATTATTTTTCCCTTTTTACGCCAGATTCTTATGAATAATTTCTTTTAATAATGTTTGATAAGGCATGTTTTTCTCTTTTGCCAGTTTTTTAGCTATTTGAATATCTATAACATTCAGCCTTATTGTTACAGGCTTTGTTTCAGGCTTTACAACCTTCCATTCAGCAGTTTCTATGTCAGATTCATCTTCAGGATTAAAATTCTTAATAAAGTCCTCCGCTTCACATTCAGGACAAAACCATTCTTTATTTTTATCCAAAAATAATTCGGATTGGCATTTTTTACACTTTTTAATCATTTTTATTTACCTCCTGATTCCATTTTATTATATATTTTCTGCTTGCAGGATATACGGTAATAATTTTAACAGCATTACTTTTTTTATTTATTATACAAACAATAACTAAAAATCTTTTCTTTTGAGTATGCCCAATTACTTTTGTTATGCGTTCATTTAATTCAGTTTCAATATAAACATTTGAAAATACCTCCAGAATTTCGTCCTCTGAAATATCAGAATGATTTACCTGATAATGTATTTTATTAAATTTTTTATCAAAACTAAATTCAATTTCCATATTATTATTAATCTTACACCAATAGTATGTACATGTCAATACAGCATCTTAATTGTCATTGTATACAAGAGTTCCAAAGCCTTTATCTGTAAAGATATCTAGCAGAAGGCTGTGTTCAATTCTTCCGTCAAGAATATGCACGGCGCTTACGCCTTTTTTAACGGCTTCCATGCAACAGTCGATTTTAGGGATCATTCCGCCGGAAATCGTTTTATCATCAATTAATTTTTGAGCCTCTGAAACGCTTATTCTCGAAATTAAAGAAGATGGATCGTTCACATCTTTTAAAAGTCCTTCTATGTCTGTTAAAAAGATTAGTTTCTCGGCTTTTAAAGCTCCTGCAATAGCAGATGCCGCATAATCAGCGTTTATATTGTACGAATTGCCTTCCATCTCTCTTGCTACAGGCGAAATTACCGGAATAAAATCTTTTTCGATAAGAATTTCAATAAGTTCCGTATTTACTGTTTCAACTTCGCCTATAAAACCGACATCCTGACCGTTAATAAATTTTTTCTTCGCAATAAGCAAATTCCCGTCTTTACCGCTTATTCCAACGGCGTTTAACCCTTGATTTTGCAAATTTGCGGAAATTTCCTTGTTAATTTTGCCGGAAAGAGTCATTTCAACAACTTCCATTGTTTCTTCATCCGTAACCCTTAATCCTTCAACAAATTCGGATTTTTTTTGGATTTTATTTAAAAAATTATTTATTTCAGGTCCGCCTCCATGTACAATGACAGGAAAGATTCCAGCCATTTTCATAAAAGATATGTCCTGAACAACCTGTTTTTTTAAGGTTTCATTAAGCATTGCGCTTCCGCCGTACTTAATTACAACAATTTTATTTCTGAAAGACCTTAAATAAGGTAGAGTTTCTACTAATATTTTGGCTTTATCTATGTGTTTTTGCATATTTACACTCATTTATGTTCTGTATTCACCGTTAATCTTGACATAATCATACGTTAAATCACATCCCCAAGCTGTAGCTTCTTCTTTTCCGTCTTTTAAAGCGAAAAGAATTTGTATTTCCCGTTCTTTTAACACATTTAAAGCCAGGTCTTCATCAAAAATAACCGGCTCTCCGCTTATCAACGGACTAATTGCGCCTGCTGCGCTTGAAAATTCAACGTCTGCTCTGGAATGATCAAAGTTAGCTCCTGAATATCCGGCGGCGCAAACTATTCTTCCCCAGTTGGCATCTGATCCGAACATTGCGGTTTTCACCAGGTTTGAATTAATTATAGACTTTGCAATCTTTCTCGCATCCTCTTTAGTTGATGCGCCTTGAACTTTAACTTCAAGAAATTTGGTTACGCCTTCTCCATCCATAATTATCTGCTTTGCAAGATACAAAGTAACATATTCAAGAGCTTTTTTGAACTTGTTATAATCTCTATCTTCAGTTTCTATAGGGGAATTTCCCGCCTGACCGTTAGCAAGCGCAATTACCATGTCGTTTGTGCTGGTGTCCCCATCGACAGAAATCATATTAAATGAATCATCAACACATTCTTTAAGACATTTTTGCAATAATTTTCTGTTAATATCAGCGTCAGTTGTTACAAAAGCAAGCATTGTAGCCATATTCGGATGAATCATGCCAGAACCTTTTGCAATTGCTCCAAATCTTACTGTTTTTCCGTTTATTTCCGTTTCTATAGCTATTTCTTTTGGGAATTTGTCGGTTGTCATTATACCTTCAGCGGCTTTACGGGAAGATTTTTCGGCATTATCCATTTTGGGAAAAAGATTTTTTATACCCTGAGAAATGACCTCCATAGGAAGCTGAACGCCTATAACTCCTGTTGAAGCCACTAAAATCGACTCTTTACTGACATTAAGGCATTCCGCATATATTTGCGCCATTAATTCAGTATTTTTCCTGCCGGTTTCACCGGTGCATGCGTTTGCGACACCGCTGTTTATTACAATTCCGTTAATATTATTGATTATTTTTTGTTGATTCCACAGAACCGGAGGAGCTTTGACGCTGTTTAAGGTGAAAACTCCCGCTGCTGTTGCAGGAACATCGCTTTTAATCAGCGTTAAATCTTTTCTTTTCTTTTTAATTCCAATATGATCGCCTGTTGCAGAGAACCCTTGCGGCACTGTTATACTTCCTGCGATTACATTTATGTCTTTTATTTTGGTATTTTCCATTTTTTTCCACAATTTTTATTAAATATATGAAAATTTTAACATTATACATATATTTAGAAAGAATTATTTTATAAAATATTTCAAAAAATATACAAAATTAAAGACAAAATGGCGCTGTCTGCAATCCTGTTTTCTCATCCAGCTTGAATAAAATGTTCATATTCTGTACTGCCTGACCTGAAGCACCTTTAACAAGATTGTCGATCGCTCCTACAACGATTATATTACCGGTTCTGCGGTCAATTTTAAAGCCCACATCATAAAAATTGGAATTTCTGACCCATCTTGTTTCAGGATAAACCTCTTTTTCAGTAATTCTTATGAAATACTCTTTTTCGTAATATTTCATAAAAACCTGTTTAACATCATCATAAGTCAGGGATTTATCAAGCAATTTAGCGTAGCAAGTCGATAAAATTCCACGTTGCATAGGCACAAGAGTCGGCGTAAAGGTTAATTTTATCTCTTTACCGGCAAATTCACTTAATTCCTGCTCAATTTCCGGTGTATGTCTATGATCCGCTATTTTATAAGCTTTTGTTGTTTCATTACATTCAGCAAAATGAACTCCCTGGCTTAAAGACCGTCCAGCTCCTGTTACGCCTGATTTTGCATCCACAATTATTGTTTCTGTATCTATTAAACCTTCTTTTAAAAGGGGAAGCAGGCTTAAAATACTGCAAGTTGTGTAACATCCAGGATTTGCAATAAGCCTTGCGTTCTTAATCTGATCTCTTTTCCACTCACAAAGTCCATATACAGCTTCCTCAAGAAGTTCTGGAGATTCATGTTCTGTTTTATACCATTCTTCGTAAACTTCCCTGCTTCTTAACCTGAAATCAGCTCCAAGATCAATAACTTTAACTTTATCAAGAATCTTTTTTGCGATTTTTTTGCATGCTATCCCGTGAGGGAGCGCAAAGAAAATCACATCAACCTTTTCAGCCAGTTCTTCGATGTTTTCTTCAATGCATTCATGGGAAATAATATTTTTAAAATTGGGGTAAATGTCGGAATATTTCTGTCCAACGTTACTTTGAGAGGTTATATAAGAAATTTCAGCCTGCGGATGGGCTGAAAGAATTCTTACGAGTTCTTCTCCCACATATCCTGTTGCTCCAATTATCGCTGTTTTTATCATTTTATCGCCTTGTTAGTTTTTATGCTCTTTTTCAAAAGGGTTTTGCGACATTTTAATTGCGGCAATAAAGAAAAGAATAAAAACTACTCCTGCAACTGTACATTGTAAAACTTCTATGCCACTCATTATCAATTTTCCTGATTTTATTCTTTATAATCCGAATAATTTGTATTATTCATTTTATCAACCGCTTTCCACATTATAAAAGCCAAAATTAATATAACAATCATTCCAAATATATCATCAAATCCCATATTATTTTCCCCCTTTTAATTTATTTAAAAGTTTTTGAAGCATGTCTTTTTTATTAAAGTAGCCATTAAAAAAGATTATTGCAAAAGAAATTCCCGCGAATATTAAAATATAGATTAAAAGAGTTTTTACGCTAAAAATTAAGGAAATAGTTCCTGCTACTGTTAAAATTAACGCATTCCAAAGGTGGTTTCTTTCGTTAATAAGTATGTCTATTTCTTTTTTTAATGCTTCTGTGTCCATAATTTTATTTTACTCTTTTTCAAATTATAAGCCAGAGTATTAATAAAATTTTAATTTAATAATTCATTGCGTTTTCATTAATAACCTTAAAAGCGCATGAAACCCCGGCTACTTTAGGAATAGAAATAAGTGAAGTAGTGCAGGGTTGGGCAATTTGAACTAAATTTCCTAAATCGTCATAACTATTTTGATTTCCACGAGGATAAATTCCTCTTTTTGTCAGATCAAAGGCAAATATATCTCTTCCATAAATATTTGGTCCGTTAAAACCATTTACATCGACATAAACGTCAGTACATTGTTCATATACACCATTTATTTGATACATAATACTATTACATTGTGATTTATATGAATCATAAAAAGCAATGAGCATACCATTTGCTAAAACAGCTCTCGGAAGTTTGGTAAAGTTTATCCAACTATTCACATTATTAAGCGTCTTAAAATAAGTATGAAAACATATTCCGGATTGAGTATTTTTGGGACACTTTTTAATGCATTTTAAAACGGTGCAATATTTTTCCATTAGTAAATCAACATTATTTGAAGGAACTATATTAACCATTCCGTCTGAACTATCAACCATTAACATTTTTGTGCCCTGAATTAATGTAGAATTAGCAATTTTTAATCCTGATATCCAAGCTTTTTTTTCAATGGTTAATATAAGAGAAGGAAGCGTTTCTGCCGCAATCACTCCAAGTATAAAAACAACAAGTAGTGTTTCCGCCAGAGTAAAGCCCTTGCGGGATTTATTTTCTACCCCCCCCCGTAAAGTTTACTGTACGCATTTACATCTCCTTACAGTGTTTTTTACTACGCAACATTTTTATAAACACTTACAATAAGCTGATATAAACTGTCTATCCGGTGGTTTAAAACCTTTATTTGCTGCCTGAAGTCTTTATCTGTATCATCTATACGCTGAGATAAATATTTAATATCCTGTCGAACATCTTTTATGGCATTTTCCTGTTTTATATCAAATTTTTCTATTTTTTTATCCAGCCTCGCATAAAAATAAAATACGATTAAGTTTATCAAAATCAACTGTACAGGATTTACAAGTTTGACTGCTTCTACAAAAAAATTTTCCATGTTTATTCCTTTAATTCAAATTTATATTTATTATAACTTACTTAAAAAAATTTTTGCATTAAAATTTTCTTGTATAAAGATAGTGTATATTGTCATCCTGAGCTAAGCGAAGGATCTTAAAAGTTGACTATTAATAAGATTCTTCGGTTGCGCCTCAGAATGACAATTTTGCTATTTTGGACTTTTTCCGCATTCTTTTTACCTAATTCGCAATTTCGGCGAATTCTCGTTCTTTTAAGTACTCATTTGCTTTTGTAGCGGCAACAGCTCCGTCAGCAACGGCGGTAATAATTTGTCTTAGCGGCGTAACTCTTATATCGCCCGCCGCAAACACTCCTTCACAGCTGGTGGCAAGATTTGAATCGGTTTTGATAAATCCTCGTTCATCTAACTGTAATTGATCTTTAAAAAGCTCTGAATTCGGGGAATATCCGATAAACGGGAAAACCCCGTCTGTTGCAAGCTCAAAAGCCTCGCCGGTTTTAACATTTTTTAAAGATAACGATTCAACTTTATTCTCGCCATTTACTGATGTAACAACCGTGTCCAGTATAAAATTGATTTTCGGATTTTCTTTTGCTCTGTCCTGATAAATTTTATCTGCTCTTAATGCGTCTCTTCTGTGAATAATATTTACCTTTGAAGCAAATCTGGCAAGATAAAGCCCTTCTTCAACGGCAGAATTCCCTCCTCCCGCAACTGAAACCACTTTATCTCTGAAAAAAGCGGCGTCGCATACAGCGCAATAACTTACACCTCTGCCTATAAGTTCATCTTCTCCAGGAACTCCCAGTTTTTGCGGCTGCGCTCCTGTTGCTATGATTATAGAATTAGCTTTAAAAATGCCTTCTTCGGTTTCAATTCTCTTAACCGGAGAATAAAAATCAATGCCGGTTATTTTTTGCATTAAAAATTTCTCAATATTAAATTTATCTGCGTGTTCTTCAAATTTTTCCGCAAGGTCAAACCCGCTTATCATAGGAAAAGCAGGATAATTTTCTATCTCAAGAATTTTGTTAAGCTGACCGCCTGTAACGCTTGTGTCAATTATAACAGTCTTAAGAGCGGATCTACAGGCATAAATTGCCGCTGAAAGTCCGGCAGGTCCTGCGCCTAGTATGATAAGATCATAATTATATTCTTTTCGTTCGTTCATTGTTCCTCATCCCTTTTATTTTGCAAATAATTTATTTATATTAGCATTATCGTTTAATAAATACCCTCTTATTTTATATTTTACCCTATCAGATTTTATTTTTTTACCGTTTCTGTAATGTTCTATTATAATTACGTCTGTTCCCGAAAAAGCGCTCTCCTCTACGGTAATTTGAGGGGTTTCAGTTTCAACGGTGTTTTCATCTTCATCTTTTCTTGTGAATATTGCTGTTTTATCTATTACTTCGTTTATGGTTATTGACGCTGTTGCGCCGGAAACAGGATTTGACAGGGTTATAATGTCGCCCTTTCTTTCAAAAGTCCAGATATCAGAGCTTCTCATCCTGAATAAATCAGGGTTATTAGTTTCTTCAAGCACGCTTAAAACGCTCCATGTCCCGTAAAATTCTTCGGGAAAGTCATCAACTACAGAAATATTCCCTTTAATAACCCCTTTTTCATGAGTAAATTCCTGTTTTTTCAGAGATTCATCAAGCATAATATCGGCATAAAGACCTTTAGCATAGGCATTATTAATGTTTACGCCAACAATAATTAAGGCTAAAAGCACTGTCCGTTTAATATTTAACGCTAAATTTATCAAATTCACCTTTATACTCTTCTTCAATCATTTCTACAAGTGTAACACGGGCAGATGTGGGACCTTTTTTGCACCATTCAATCATTTTGTCAACTGCCGCGACATCGCCTTCAATAACCGCTTCGACTCGTCCGTCAAGAAGATTTTTAACCCAGCCTTTAGTTCCAAGTTCTGCGGCAATTTTTAATGCGGTCTGTCTGTAATAAACGCCTTGCACTCTGCCGAAAATCCAAAGATGTACTCGTTTTTTTGTCATTTTAATTCACTATAAACAGTAATTAAATTACAGGATACTTCTTTTATTATAATGAACAAAAAAACTTTGGTATAGTAATATCAAGTTACAATCAAAAGAGTATTATTTTTTGATAAGGTTTTTGCCGGCGTAGCCGGCAAAAACCTTATCAACTCTTCTTCCCCTCCCTTAGGGAGGGGGCAGGGGGAGGGAGATTTAATACTACATTGATTGTAACTTGGTATGAGAAAGAATAGAAAGTTTTTAGAGGCGCCCTTATTTAAATTGATATAAAAATAAATATGTAACTCGAATTGCTAATTAGTTGAAACGCTGAAATAGATTGAAATTTTATTTTAATTTTTTATGCGGCTCGCAGGCAAAGCCTGCGAGCCGCATGCCTTAAGAAGGCGTAGCGGCTGGCAAAGCCAGCCGCTACGCCAAATATAAAATTATTTATTTAGCAATTCAAGTTATGTAATTTCATTTTATTTTTTTTATGTATATAATCTTTGAAAGAATATTATATATTAATAATGGAGTTTTAAGAGAAATTTAAATGCCTCATGTGTTAATTGTTGAAGATGATCGTCTAAATTATGAATTAGCCGCTGAATTGCTTGAATTTGCCGGTTATTCAACCGCAAAAGCAGAAAATTTAGACGAATGTTTAAATGAAATAAATACTAAAAAACCGGATTTAATTCTTATGGATATGGAACTTCCGGAAATAAAAGGGCATGAAATAACAAAACTTTTAAAAGATAATTCTAACTTTAAAGATATCCCGATTATCGCTTTAACAGCCAGGGTAATGGAAAAAGACGTAGAAAAAGCTTTTTCGGCAGGGTGTTCGGGATTTATTTCAAAACCGTTCAATGTATCAACTTTTGCTTCAATAATAAATAATTTTATAAACCCGGAAAAACAAGAGTATTTTTATAATAAAAATATCAAATATTCAAAAAACGCTATAATCGCCGATCAAAAAGAATTTTACACTAAAAAATACAGGAAACATAATATTCTTGTGGTTGATGACAACCAAATGAACGCTGAAATCCTTAAAGAAACGCTGGAACAACTTGGACAGAACGTAAAAATTTTATATCACGGCAGAAATGTTCTTGAAACAATTGAAAAAGAACAAATTGACCTTGTTTTGTTGGACATAATGATGCCTGAGATTAGCGGCTATGACATAATAAAACAAATAAAAGCAACTCCTGCAACTCAAGATTTGCCGGTAATTTTTGTAAGCGCTCTTGATAGCGCCAGAGATATCGTAAAAGGCTTTGATCTGGGTTCTTATGAGTACATAGTAAAACCTTATAAGCTTGAAGAAGTAAAAGCAAGGGTTTTGAGTATTTTAAAAATTAAAGACCTTCAGGATCAGCTTAAATCCGAAAAGAAAATTCTTGATTTAATTTTTGAATTTTCAGAAGACGGAATGATTTTATTAAATTTCAATTTTGAAATAATTTCCTGTAACAATAGATTTCTTAAATGGATTGAAAAAGACAAAGAGAGTGTTTTAAACAAAAATCTTTATGAGGTTTTATCTTTTGAAAATAATTTAAAAGATTTTTGCGATTTATATTCATATTTTGATTTTGAAATTCAAAATAATGAAAATAAGAAAAAAAGAAGATTTATAGAAGCAAATTGTTCCAGAATACCAACTTTGTCAGAAAAAGAAGAAGGCGGTTATGTAATGATTTTAAGGGATATAACCGCAAAAAAAGAAATTGAAGCGCAAAAAGAAACGTTTGTCGCTACTTTAACGCATGATTTAAAAACGCCTGTAAGGGCTCAAATCACAGCTTTAGAGCTGGTCTTAAAAGGAAAATTCGGTGAAATTAATAAAAATCAGAACGAAATATTGTCAGAAACCCTTAATTCAAATAAATACATGTTCAGTATGCTGGACAACCTGTTATCTACATATAAGTATGAGAATGGGAATATAATTATAAAAAAGCAGGATACAAATATTAACGAGCTGATAAAATCCTGTTACAGCGAGTTAAAACATCTTATCGAAGAAAAAAAACATGTTATAGATTTTAAATTTGAACATGAAACGCTTAATGCGTTTATAGACCCGCTTGAAATTAAAAGAGTAATTTTAAATTTAATATCTAATGCGATAAATTATACTGATGAGCGGGGGAAAATAATTATATCCACCAAAAAAGAAAAAGGGAATACGGTTGTTTCTTTTATAGACAATGGAAAAGGCATGTCAGAAGCGGAACAGGCACTTTTATTCAGTAAATTTACAAGTTATTCCAAAAAATTCAGGCAAGTAGGGACGGGCTTAGGTTTATATCTTTCAAAACAAATTATAGAAACGCACGGAGGAGAAATTTTCGTGAAAAGTGAAGAGGGGAAAGGAAGTTGCTTTACCTTTCATATTCCATAGAATAATATTGGCATAACAGTTTCTTTTTTGGATTAGTATAGATTATGGATACTAAAAAAAATAACTGCGATTAAAATAAAATATGTCTACTCAAATAAAAAGAGGGATTTCTTAATGTCAGAAAAAAAAAATCCTTTAGAAAAGATTACAAATTTTATTAATTTATATAAATTTTATTTGTTAATAGCCGCAATCATTGTAAGCGGTATATTTTTTATGAATTTTCCCGCTAAAAACCCAACAACGATTAATGAAATGATTGAAAAAGCCGAAACGTATAAAGAACAAGGTAAAATGGCATTTGCGCTTGAAGAATATAATAACTTAGTTCGACTTTATCCCAATAATTATGATATTCATTTAAATCTTGCCGAGGTTTATTTGGAATTAAACGAGGTTGATAAAGCTAAAATTGAATATATACGGGCAATAAAACTTGGAAATAAATACAGATTTGACGCTGAAATTGCTCTTGCAAAGATTTACGGCGAACAAAAACGTTATGATATAGTCAAAGACATTCTGAAAAATATTGATGACGTTAAAAAGAAAAAAGATTTGGAAGAGCTTGGAAATATTTGCCATAACTGGGGAATTTATTTAAAAGAAACCGATAGACTTGAAGCCATAAGAAAATTTAAAGAAGCTCATAATTATTACAAAAAAGCAAAAAGTAAATTAGCCAAAAATGCTCTTGAGCAAATTAAAGAACTCTATGCGGGAATTTCAGACACACTTGTGGAATATAATGAAACTCAAAAAGCGATAGAAATTCTTAATCTGTCTATAGCTTATGAAGATAATGCTTTGGCGCATTATAAACTGGCTAAAATTTATGAGAAAACTTCACATGCAGAAAAAGCTCTTGAGGAATACAGTAAATCTTTTGCGCTTGATGATAAAGCCGGAAATATAAACGCATACATAAGCCTTTTAATGAAAAGAGCAAAAGAATTGCATGAAAACGGCGATATTACTAAATCGAAACTTTATTATTTAAGAGCAAAAAAACTTGATTCAAAAATAAATATCCCTGAAAATGCGGAGAAACAGATTCTATTTAATTTGATCGCAACAAAAATAAATGAAGATATGGACAAAGATATTCTTATACCTGGAATAGTCTTTAAATTCAACAATATCACTAAAGATGCAATCAACAATTTAAAAGTAAAGATTGTTTTTACAGAAAATGATAAAGAGTTAAGCGCAAAAATACTGACTATAGCAACTGAAAAAACCCCGATTAAAGCAGATGCTGAAGCGTCTAAAATCAGTGTATATTCTGATAAACCGGTAAAACATGTATTTGATGATCATGATTTAACAGCGCAGATTTATATTTCTCAACAAACGCCGGATGAATGGAAATTATTGAGAAAAATAGAAATAATCAGGGAAAGAAAACCGGTACAGATAAATGAATAATGTATATTCCGCTAACCAACCCAAGCTGCTATACCAATCCAAATAAGTTTTCGTTAAGTAGGTAACAAAAAGTTTTCATGTTTTTATCTACCCAACCCCAACCCCTTCCCTTCAAAGGGAAGGGGCTTTTGTTGTTTGTTTGCCTCACTCGCTTCGCTCGTTCGGCAAAATTTAATAAGAGCTGAAAATTTTTTGTCTGTTACTTAATTGGTTAAAAAGCTAATATCTATAGCTGCACTACAAAACACCCGCTAATTAAGGCTTTGCAAAAATCATCTTTTTCATTTGCTGATTTCTTTTTATACCACTTGCGGTAATAATTTCGAATTTATACTATAAACGAATTGTGGTATTGCGAAGCGGGAGTGTTTTTTCTGGAAAATCCGGCTTTGCCGGTTTTTCGGAAAAATAAACTCATTCTAGTATAAGATCACTATATTAATATAAATCCGCTGGATTTAGCTTTTCATAAAGCTTTGCTTCAAATTCTTTAGGCTTAAAATGCGCAAGCCCCGCCGCAGGAACAAACGTTAATTCCCCAAATCTTATTCCCTCATCGGCTATATATAAATCTACTCTGACAAAAGGAAACAACGACCCTACTTTTTCGGAAATTTCAAGCATTTCTTTTAAAGCAACAGGTTTTTCCACTATTTCATCAGAATTTGGATATACAAACTGTAAATCCAGTTTATTCCAATCTCTGTCATATAAATTTAATCTGGAATCGCCAAAACGATCTAAATTAACTTGTATTAACTCACATTTTCCGTTGATAACAAAAAATTTATAGTCATAAGGGACTTTTCCTTTATATGAAACAAAGTTTTCTATCAAAATTTTAGGGTTTAAATTCATATAGCAGCATTCTCTTGAAATCTTGCCGTAGTTTTCTTTTAGCCATTTTTCCGCAAGCTTCAGTTCTTCCTGATTTAAACTACCCCCGTCTTTTATTATAATTCTGCCTGCCATATGCGTAGGTTTTACAACGTATTTGCCTGAATAGGAAAATACCTTTAATTTTTCAATATCATCAAATACGCCTAAAGTAGGTGTAACGTATTTATTTCCTAAAAATGCCTCTATAAATCGTTTTACGGTGTCTTTATCAATAAAATAGCCGTATTTAGAGGATGCCGGCGAATTTTTTAAAAAAAACATATAGTCATTAAGATAACGCATGTTCTTTTTTGACGGGAAATATCCATGATTTGCGTAATATGAAAGGTAATTTCTTGCGGAAATAAAAAATTGAATTTTAGGCAATATATTAAAAAATAATTTTATTAACTTTTTCATTTTAATTATTCCCTCCTAAAGAGTACTAATGCGTCATCACATAAACCAGGGTTTCGCATATCTGTTTAAAATTAACGTTTTTAATGATTTTAGCTGATCTGTTGCCAAATTCCTCAGCATTATCAAAGGTTTTAAGAATTTTTTGCGCCAACTCGTCATTATTGCTTAAATTGTAAACATAACCGTTATAACCATCTCTAACAAGGCTGTTAGCGCAGCCAACCCTGTCAGAAACTATTATAGGCAAATTAAAGTTCATTGCCTCATTTACAACAAGCCCCCAGGGCTCAAAGCTGGAAGGCAATACAAATATATCGGCAATTGTATAAAGCATTGAAAGTCTGTTAAATTTCTGAAAAGGAATTAATTTAATATGATTGTTTAAATTCATCTCTGAAATTCTTTCTGCAAGTTGTTTTTCCAGATCGCCTCCTCCTGCAAGCAGAAATTTAAAAGGAAAATTACACAATGTTTTTAATTTTTCCGCTGTTGTCAATAAACTGAACAGATTTTTTTCGTTGACAAATCTTCCAACATATAAAATTATTTTTTCTTCTTCTTTTAATCCAAGTTTTTTCTTTATAAAATTCCTTTTTTTCCTAAATTTTATATAATTATTTCTGTATTTTTCATTATTAATTGGCGATAAAGCAGTAAAAGTATTAGCTTTAGGATTAAAATTTAAAATAAGTTCCTTTACCTGAGTACCGTAAGCTATAAATTTATCAAAAATTTTATCGTTAATATAAATCTTTTTAAACAATTTTTTAACAAAAGTATTTGTAGTATGGAAAGAATTTTGTTCCCACAAAACAGTTTCAACTTTTGAAAATTTAGCCGCAAAAGCAAGCGTCGGACCGACAAATCTTGTTCCTCCCTTAAAAATAATAATGTCATATTTGTTTCTTAACGCTTCCAGAATAACGCTGAAACCGCCAATATAGATGAACCTGTTTTTGCCGGGCTGTTTTAACATGTGAACGTCTTTGATTATTTCATAGTTGTAATTTGAAGTTTTTAAAAAATCCAAATCCCATTTTCTATCCGGTTCATTATAAGCGCAAGCTTTTACCGTAAAATCAATTTCGCCAAAAGTTGACAAATGATTAAACAAATCATTTATATATGGAGATATGATGTTTGTAAAAAACAATATTTTCTTCTTTTTATTCATAAGTTTAGTATTTATCATTTTTGTAAAAAATTTCTATAGCCGCTTTAATACTTCTGTTTGGCAATAAATTATCGGCTCATTTCTTTTAATTTGAAGTTAAAATTTTAAACGAAACAAAAGTGTTGATTAAAAATTCAATAAATATTTTTATAAGCATCGCAACAGCTGCGCCGGTTAAGCCCCAATAGTTCAATAAAATAATAAAAAGCGGAATATAATAAATTAACTGGGCAAATTTGATTTTAGCCGTTAAATCTGATCTTCCGACAGATTGTATAACATTAACCGGAATTGGATTTAAACAATTTAACATTGTAAACAGCGCAAGTATTTGAGCGATTTTATAACTTTTTTGAGCAAAACTTTCATTTATCCACAACGCTAAAAGCGGTTCTGAAAATAAATATATAATTATTACAGGTAAAATTATAATTGCTAAAACAACTAAAGTTACCCTTTTATAAAGAGCTAATGTTCTTTTTTTATTAGAAGCGGCTTCAAAGCTAAATGCGGGAAACATCACCTGCAAAAAGCTGAAACTTATTACATTCATTCTTTTAAGAACGTCAAAAGGGGTGTTAAAATATGCAATTACTGACGCTGTAAGCATAAAAGTCATTACAAAACGCTCAAGGAGATTTAAAAGAGGATTTATTACATTACTAAGCGTTAGCCAGCTCCCAAAAGTTAAGAGTGGAGTTAAAATTCTTTTTTTTAGCTGAATTTTTCCCCAAACTGAGCCTATTAGCTTTTTACAACTTATAAACATAGCTAATAAAGCTCCAAATCTAATTAAAGCCAACACTAAAATGACATAAGCCAAATTTGTAGTGAATTGAAGAACAATTACAGGAGATAAATAGTTTAACAGAGCAAGAGGAACAGTAATTGAATTAATCAACGCAAATTTTTGATATGAGGCTAAAACGCCTTCTATTGCCGCTATTACAATAAAAGCAGGAAGGCATATACATAATATTTTCAATGCGACAACTGTTTCAGCGGAATAAACAGCTGAAACCTTTAATATATTGTTGGTAATAAACTCTGAACTAAAAAATAAGGCTAATGAGCCTATACAAGAAGGGATAAAAAGCGTAAAAAGCCCTGTCCATACGATATACGGAATTTCATCGGTTTCATTAAGTCCAAGTTTTTTAGAAACCAGTTGTGTAAGGGCATTACCGAGCCCCAGGTCTAAAATCCCTGCCTGACTGATTATTATCCAGATAATCGATAAAATTCCAAATTTTTCGACTCCAAGCCCCGTTATTATATACGGAATTGTAATCACTGCAACAAATATCGGCAAAATTTTAGATAAAAAATTTATAATTATATTTTTTTTTAAAATAGTTATGTCTGTTAGATTTTTAATTTTTTCAACGGTTATTTCCTTATCAGGATTTATTATATTTTCATCAGTCATTTTTATAAATGCCCCATTTGCTATTTAATCTTGAAATTTTACTGTATTATAGTTGTTAATTTTTTTTTACTAACCAGTTGGCTATACCAAGTTGCAATCAAAAGAGCACTGTTTTTTGATAAGGTTTTTACCGGCTACGCCGGCAAAAACCTTATCAACTCTCCTTCCCCTCGATTGGGGAGGGGGCAGGGCTATAGATATTAGCTTTTTAACAAATTAACGATTATTTTCTCAAAACAGAAAAGTTTATATTTTAACCCCTATAACCTTTTCAAGCCTTGCCAGAGCTGTATTGTAATCATAAAGAGCGGTATAATAAGCAAGCTTGGCATTTCTATGCGTTAATTCTGCGTCTTTAAGCTCGATAGGGTTTCCTACTCCCACTTCATAACGTCCTCTTGCAAGATTATAACTTTCTTCCGCCTGTTTTAAAGCTATTTCTGTAGCTGGAATAGTATTTTTTGCTTCAATAAAATTGATATATGTCTGTTTAACTTGAAAATAAAGATCATTCTGTAAGGATTGAGCCTCAGAACATTCTTTTTCATACAATGCTCTAGCCTCATTAACCTTTTTCTTTGTATGATATGCGTTTAATACCGGCAAATCCAGCGCTATTCCCGCATTCCATCCCTCGTCTATTTTTGAATCAGTACTTGTATCTAAATGTTTAAGATTAAATCCTGAAAAACCTTCCAGCGAAGGCAAATAATCTTTTTTTGCAAGTCTGATTTCTTTTTTCGACGCTTCTACTTTAAGAGCGGCGGATTTATAATCCGGTCTATTCTCATACGCTGTTTTTATCAACTCTTCAAGCTCAAAATCGTGCTCTGTATAAGTCAATTGGTCTTTTAAATTATAAAACGGGGACTTAGGTAGACCCATTACATTATTTAAGCTCGCAAAAGCTATGCTTACATTATTTTTAGCCTTAATAAGTTCCAGCTCCGCATTGCTAAGATTGACTTCTGCGGTCATCATATCAATTTTTGGCTTCGTTCCTATTTCATAAAAAGCTTTTGTCTGTTCCAAATGCTTTTTATACTTGTCTACAGCTTCTTTTATAACTTCTTGTTTATGAAAAGCAAGAAGCAGCTTAAAATATGACTGTTTTACATTAAATACAATATCATTTATAACAGTCCTAAGATCGGCTTCAGTAGCATTAAAATGGGTTTTTTGGATGTCTATATTAGTTGTGGTCTTTCCGAAGTCGTAAATCAGCTGGGTAATTCCAATATTGACAATGCTAAAAGTGTTTGTATTATTGTCAAGACTTGTTGTTATAGTATTAGGATTGGTAACAGAGTAACCGTTTGAGATGTTAAATCTCGGGAAATAATCGGCTTTAGCCATTCCTATCCGGTTTTGAAAAGCTTCTGTATTACTAATAGCGGCTTTGATCGTTGGATTGTTAGAAATAGCTATTTTTAAACAGTTATCCAGTGTTAAATACTGATTTTCTTCTATGCCACTTTCAATAACTCTTGTAATTTCGTCTTTATGCTCTTCTATTTGCTTTTCTGCTGATTTAATATCTTCTTTTTTAGCGTTTACCGGCATGGAATAAGCGATAAAAACAGTTAAAATCAGTAATAATAATGATTTATAATTCTTTATCATGGATTAACTCCTCATTTTGACCCGAATTAGAGCTTGTAAGCAACTTGCGTTTTCTATGTTTTTCTTTAATATTTTCAATTATAGTGTAAAATGCAGGAACTAAAGCCGTACCTATTAATGTTGCGGCTATCATTCCTCCAAAAACAGTATTTCCTATTGAATGTCTGGCTCCTGCTCCAGCTCCTGTAGCTATTACAAGAGGTATTATGCTAAAAATAAACGTAAGAGATGTCATTACAATTGCCCTAAACCTAAGTTTTGCCGCTGACAATGCAGCATCTGCCGCACTAAAGCCATATTCTTCCCGCTGGGTTTTAGCAAATTCAATAATAAGGATGGCATTTTTTGTCGCCATACCAACAAGCATAATAAGTCCAACCTGACAATATAAATCAAGACTCATCCCTGCAATCATTTGCGCCACCAAGCCGCCTATAACAGCAATAGGAGCAATTAATATAACCCCGAAAGGCAACGTCCAGCTTTCATATAAAGCTACAAGAAAAAGATAAACAAAAACCAGCGACAATAGCAATACATATATCGTTTGCCCGCTTGCTTCGACCTCCTGCCTTGCTGTTCCAGACCATTCATAGGAAGTGTCAGAAGGAAGAACAATTTCAGCAAGGTTTTTCATTGATTCAAGAGCTTCTCCTGAACTTACACCCATAGCGGAGCTGCCATTTATTGCTAATGATCTAAACATATTGAATCTGCTTAGTTTTTGAGGACCAACCGTAGATTCAACAGTAACTAAAGCGCTTAAAGGCACCATTTCGCCTCTGTTATTTCTAACATACAGGCTTGTAATATCTTCAATATTATCTCTATATTTTGTATCTGCCTGAATTTTTACCTGAAAAACCCGTCCCAATTTATTAAAATCATTAGCATAAGCTGAACCAAACTGCGCGCTAAGAGCAGAGAAGATATCTTTAATGTTTACTCCCTGAGCAAGAGCTTTTTCTTGATCAACATTAATGTATAACTGCGGCATATTTGCCTGAAAAGTAGTAAATACACGTTCAAGCTTTGGATTTTGGCTTGCTGCGCCGATAAGTTTCCAGGCGGCATCGGCAAGATATTGCGGCGAATTATCGCCCCTGTCCTGAAGCTGGAACTCAAATCCGCCGAACATCCCTAGCCCTGGGATTGCAGGAGGAGTAAAAGCAAAAATTTGAGCTTCGTTAATCATAAAAAATTGTTTTTGAAGCCGTCCTATAACTGCTTGTGAAGAGTATTCCACGCCTGGTCTTTCTTCCCATTTTTTCATATCTCCAATTACCAGGCAGGTATTAGACCCTCCCCAGCCTGGAACCACCACTATTTTATTGATTTCAGGAGTATTTTTAAATATTTCCTCCACTTTGCGAGCCACTTTATCAGTTCTCATCAGAGAAGCTCCTTCAGGCAACTGGATTTGCGCCATAATAAATCCCTGGTCTTCTTCCGGCAAAAAGCCTGTAGGCATAATTTTAAACATTAATAAAATTCCCGCAACCAGTCCAGCCAATATTATCAAGGTTAATGAGGATTTTTTTATAAGCGATGCAGATAATTTTAAATATTTTCCCTTAAAGTCTTCAAAAGCTTTATTAAAGATATTCCAGAAATTTAAAGTTACTTTATCTTTTGTTTGAGCTTTTAACAGGATTCCACAAAGAGCAGGAGATAATGTTAAAGCGACTAATGCGGAAATTGAAACTGAAATCGAAATAGTAACGGCAAATTGTTTATACATTTTTCCTACAATCCCTGGCACCATTGCAACAGGAACAAAAACTGCCAGAAGAACAAGAGTTGTGGCGATAATCGCCCCGCTTACTTCTTTCATCGTTTTAAAAGCGGCTTCTTTGGGGGGCAAACCGTTTGATAAATGCCTTTGCGCATTCTCAATAACAATAATAGCGTCGTCTACAACGATACCAATAGCAAGAACTAGTCCAAACAAGGTAAAAGTGTTTATCGAATAATCAAAAAGCTTTAAAAATGCGAATGTTCCAACAATTGAAACTGGAATTGCAAGTACAGGTATTAATGTAGCTCTTGCGTTCTGCAAAAAGACATAAATTATTAGCGTAACCAGAAGTAATGCTGCAAAAAAGGTTATAAACACTTCTTCAACAGCAGCTTCAACATAACCGGCGGCGTCATAAACAATGCCTGTGGTCATTCCTTCCGGCAGGCGTTTATTTATTTCTGCCAATTCTGATTTTATAGATTTTACAACCTGCAAAAGGTTAGCGTCTGCAAGCTGATTGACCGCTATCGCAACTGTATTGTCCCCATTTACTCGTGAAAACACTCCATAATTTGAAGAACCCAGCTCTACTCTTGCAATATCTTTTATTTTAACATAAGAACCAGTGCTATTAGCTCTTATAATAATATTTTCAAACTCAACAGGCTCTTTAAACCTGCCTTTAGTCCTGATAATAAACTCAAATTGCTGATCGGAAGGCGAAGGATAAGAACCTACAGTTCCCGCAGGGACTTCTATATTTTGTGATCTGATTGCCTCCATAACATCACTTGCAGTGATTCCCAGATTCGCCATTTTAAGAGGATTCAACCATATCCTCATTCCATAATCTCTATCTCCGAAAATGCTTACTTCCCCAACGCCTGTAACTCTTGAAAGGACATCTTTTATATAAATTGAGGCATAATTGCTCATGTAAATTTCGTCATAGGAGTTATCAGGCGAACTTAAGGTAAATACTATAACACCAACCCCTCCTGTTCTTTCTTTTACAGCCAATCCCTGATCTCTAACCTCCTGTGGAAGTCTTGGAACGGCAAGATTTAATCTGTTTTGAACCCTAATCATTGCCATATCAGTATCTGTTCCAACTTTAAAATAGACATTTAAGCTATATCCACCGTTTGAACAACTAGATTCCATATAAATCATATCTTCTACGCCGTTAATTTCAGCTTCAATCGGCGCAGCAATAGTTTTTTCCACAACTTCAGCATTTGCCCCAGGATATGAAGCCCTAACGATAACCTGAGGAGGTGTTATTACAGGATATCTTTCTATCGGCAGAAAATAAAATCCTATGATCCCAATTAAAACAATAACAAGCGATAATACAACTGAAAATCTGGGGCGTTTTATGAAAAAGTTACTGAACATTTTTCGCCTCCGATTTAGCCGGTTGAAGTCCTTGCGGCGGAGCAAGCATTACTTCAACTCCTGGTCTTAAGCTTTGAAGTCCTTTCATAATAACTTTTTCTCCTTCAGTCAAACCTTCTTCCACTATCCAGTCCTCTTTTATCTGTTTTCCCACTTTAATTCTACGAATTTCTGCCTTGTTTTCCTTATCCAATGTGTAAATATACTTGCCTTCAGTATCTTCCAGAACTGCCGATTGTGGAATAACAGTTTTTTTAACTTCTTTATCTTCTGACATAACTACATTTGCCATAGTTCCGGGTAATAATATCCCTTCCGGATTGCTGAATAAGGTTGTTATTTCTATTGTTCCTGTTGTTTCATCTACTTTATTATCATAAGAGTAGTATTTACCTTCAATTGGGTAAGCTGTTCCGTCTGAAAATTCCAGCTTTATTTTATAATTATCAAGGCTTTTACCCTCCTTAGACAGCTTTAACCTAAGTTGCGTAAATTCATCAGCCGAAATATGATATTTTACATATATTGGATCAAGCTTTGAAATTGTAGTAAGAGCTCCTGTAGAAGGACCCACAAGGTTTCCTTCCGTAACAACTCCCCCAATTTTACCGCTTATAGGAGCATAAATTCTTGTATGCTCCAGGCTATGACTGACTCTCTTTAAATTTGCATTCGCATATTCAAGAGCGGCTTTGCTTCTATCTCTTATTGCAAGTTTATTGTCATATTCCGATTTGCTTATATAGTCTTTATCAACAAGCTCTTTTGCTCTTTCAAGGTTCTTTTGGCTTTCCCACAAAGTTGCTTTCATGTTTACAATGTCTGCTTTTGCCTGATACACTGTCGCCTCGTATTCATCAGGCTCTATTAAATATAACAGATCGCCCTTATTGACAATTGCGCCACGGGCAACATACTTTTTAATAATATACCCGTCAACATGCGGGACTATTTGAACTTCTTCTTTAGCATCCACTCGTCCAATATATTCTTTTGATTCAGTAATATTTTTTCGCTCAACAGTTGCCAGAGTAACCATTGGAGAAGGCATTTTCATTCCTTGCCTTGCTTTGCCGCTAAAAAATAGCTGTTTTATCACAAAAAATGCTACTATTATTATAATTATTGAAATAAAAATCTTTTTTTTCATAATATATCCCCTTTTTCCTTTTTAATATGCTCTACGCCGGCAATTACAAAGCTTTTAGCTTGCTGTATAAATTTTTCCAGATATTCGTCATCCGGATTTTTTGTATTAAATAAAAGTAATTTCGCTTTTTCATGTATCCCAAATGAAGATATATGAGAGATTAAAAGATGTGTACAGTAATTTAGCTCGAATTCATCGAGCTTATTGCCTGATAATTCCTTAAAAATATCTTTAATAAAGTCTAAATACTTTATTAAAGTGGTACTCATAGACTCCATAAGGAAATTATAATTATGTGAAACTTCTTTAGCTACAATTTTAAAGAACTTTCCTTGTTTTTCATCGCTAAAAACCGATCTGATGCGAGTTCTTATCACTTCTTCAAGCTGTTGTTCCGGCGGCAGTAATTTAATTTTAGCCATTAAAAGGATTTCTTCAGTATCTTCATAGGTTTTTAGAATTACTTCCCTGAAAAGATTTTCCTTGCCTCCAAAATGGTAATTTATGGAAAGCTGGTATGTATCTGCTTTTTGACAGATTTCCCTGACAGTAGTGTTTTGATAACCTTTTGCCGCAAAGATTTCGCTTGCTACATCAATAATTTTTTCTTTTATACTTGCTTTTTCGTCTGAATTTTCAGTCATTATTTTATATACTCGTATAATATATAAATATAAAACAAGTGTATTATTTTTTTTAAAAATTTGCAAGCGGTTTATATATCGATTCGCCATTAATGCCAATATCGGGCGGCGCAAGCTGATACTAAGTTGCAACCAATGTATATGTAAATAAAAATTTATTCCCCGCCAAAATTTTTAGGTTATTAATCAAGTATAATCAAATCAGCATCGGGATTTGTTGAAGCGCTGGCATTAGGCTGGGCAGTTACTGTAGAGCTTGCGCCGGATACAGTATTCTGTTGCTCGGCATTAGTGTTATTCTGAATTTGCTGAGCGTCTTTTGTTTTTAAATATTTATCTAAAAGGTGTTTACCCACAACATTTACAGTTTCTTTTACAAGTTCTTTCATCAGTTCTTCCGAAAGACACAGTTTTTCAGCATTATTATGAAAATTATTTTCAGTTACAGCAAAAACAGCGTTGTTTAAAGTTAAAACTAATGCAAAAAATACAACTTTAACTTTCTTTTTCATTACAAACTCCCAATTATTTTTGTTTTTATCATGTTAGGTATTATTGTATTATTTTGTTTTTATAAAAACAAGAAAAATTTTTTTTTAATACTGTTTTTATAGTAGAAATTGAAAATTATAGATATCTAAAGATTATACCAATCTCAATAAGTTTTCGTTAAATGGTTAAAAAGCTGATACCTACAGCCCGCGCGCCCTGCGGGCGGCGCGGGCTGAGTAAGGATGTAGCGGGAGTTTCGGCGAAGCCGAAACTCCCGCTAATTAAGACTTTACAAAAACAGACTTTTTTATTTAACGATTTCTTTTCTTACTGCATAACCCCAGCAAGGCATTAGCTCAAGAATATAAGCGGGCGTTTCGGCAAAACCGAAACGCCCGCTATTTAAGATTTTACAGAAATTAGCTTTTTCTTTTCCGATTTCTTTCGATGATTAGTTTATTACAACAGGAACAGTCATTAAACTGGTTGATTCGCCTGATGCGTTGAAAGATTTAACCTGATAGAAAAAAGAACCTTTCTGTTCAACCCAGTGAACAACATTTACCGCATTTTTATCTGCGGTTCCCACCTTTTCATAAGGTCCTGCAAGCGCAGTTGAAAAATAAATGTTAAATCCATCTTCATTGAGAGATTTATCCATCCATTTTAAAAGCACTACAGGTTTTTGAGAGGTGCTTTTTGTTACAAAAGAGGTTAAATTAGACGGCGCATTCGGAGAAATACTTTTAACTTCTAATGATTTTATATTTGAAGCATTAATTGAGCCGTCAGCGTATTTAGCCACAACTTTATAGTAATAAGTTCCGGCTACAGGCGCAGTACCCATGTTTACCATAAGTTTAACCTGTCTTACTCCGCATAAAGCATCCATGCTGTTTACCACTTTAAAATTGTCTGTATTATTAATTGACTGGTAAATATCAAATCCCGTTTCTGTTGTTGATCTATCCTGCCATTGAAGCGTTGCATATTTAACGCCGGTCGCCTGTTTAACGGCTAATCTTGCGCTATCAAGCACAGGCGCTGTTGTACAGTCAACAGGAGGAATTACAGGCGGGTCTGTGGGTGGAACTACAGGTGGATCAACAGGAGCTGTTGTCCCGTCTGGCACATAAACCGGCATTTTGCTTAAACTTATGGATTTACCGTAAATTGTAACATTATGCGCAGTACCTGTTGTCCAGGCGGCAGCTTTTTTTGAAGTTCCTTTTAAGTATTCAAAAATATACTCATTTGCGGCTGAAGGTAATTTTTTTGAATAAGTCCAGCCGTTTAACTCGGTTCTAAGAGTTTTAATGGCATTGTAAGCAGGTTTTATAGAATAATCGTTTCTTACAGTGCCAAAATTATGTTCCACGTTGTTTGGATCAGTCCCGTCATTTCTGAAATCATACACAATTGAAACAGGGATGTTTCTGTAATCATGCCAGACAAGCTGACGAACAAGGAATTCTGCCTGAGTTTGCTCATTACTTACGTTAGACCAGGCTGTACTAAACCCAAATTCTCCGCCTACTATCGGAAGATCAGGCTTGCCGTACTGTTTAAGAATATCTCTAAGCGCGCTGTATAAATAATCAACGCTTCCATTTTCAGGAGCATCATTTTTATACGGGTGTACGCTTACGCCGTCAACGTAATTAAATAATCCCTGCGCCGCGCATTGTTTGAGATAGTCAAAAGTATTTGCTACAAAAGCAACTCCGGGAGCAACGATAATTGCGTTAGGATCAGCCGTTCTCATTGCGGGAACTGCTGCTTTTACAAGATTCATGTAATTAGTGGCATTAGGTGTAGGTCTCCAGAAAATATCAAGGTTAGGTTCATTCCAAATTTCCCAAATTATTTTTTTGCCTTTGTAATGAGCTACAGTTGCTTTAGCAAAATTTGTGTAACCCTGAATTCCTGCTGTGGAGCTAATTCCATCCATAACTCCAGCCCCATAAAGACCATTGTTATAATCAAGAATCATGTAAGGCACAATTCCTCTTGAAATAAGCCCGTCAATAAGCTGGTCATAAGCTGTCCAGTTGTACTGACCTTTTACGCGTTCAACAGCATCCCATTTAAGGTCAGTTCGCGCCATATTAAACCCTGCATTCTTTATCATGTCAAGGTCTTTAGCCGGCGCTCCGGTAAAATGAAAATTAACGCCTATTCCCTTTGGAATAGGATTAAGAGCATAGCTGGCATTCATTCCCAGCAATCCTACCGCAATGATGCCCATTGCGAGTATAAACTTTTTCATACTTCTCCTCTTCTTTCCAGTTACTTTTAAACATAAATAACTACTTTTAATTAGTACCCGAGTAAACTAATCTTTGGTAGATTATGTTTATTTTGCATAATACAAACCAAAAAATCAAATCTTTAAAAAAACAATCACATGCCCTTGATTAAATGCATTGCTCTTAATTTTATTTGCAATCAAAATATATATTTAATAAATTAACCGGTATAAGGGAAAAAATGTTTGTGCATAAGGGATAACAGAAAAGATAAAGATTTATAAATTATTTTTGGGCGCGCTAAAAATTCGAAATAAAAACCAAAAAAAAATCCCCTTACGGGGGATACACAACATACTAATGCAGCTTATGAGAGTTAGGAGGAAATTTATCAGATATATTTTTGCGAGTATAATATTTTTGCTAGATTTTTTATTATTTTAAACACAGCTTATTTTTAGGAAACTTTTTTTGTAAAATTTATATGCGCTTTGTTTTCGTTTGAGAGCATTGTTATTTTTGCCCACATTTCGTCAGGATTTACCTTGACGTCATCGAAGTTTGTAGTTTGTATCTTGGAGTATTGCCTTACCAGTGCCTTATCTACCTTGTCTTTCGCTCCTATAAGATACATTGTTATTACCTTTTTACCTTTTCTTTTTTTGTTTCACCTTACTCTTATATAAAAACAATTTATTTTGTATATATTCAAGGGCACATAAAAATTTAACATAAATTAACAATTGCCCAAAATGCTCTTAGAAAAGGCTTTGCGGACAAAGTTCTCATCAAATCTTCTTCCCCTGTAAATCACAATATAAATAACTTGAATTGCTAATTAGTCGAAACGCTGAAATAGCTTAAGATTTTATTTTAATTTTTATGCAGCTCGCAGGCAAAGCCTGCGAGCTGCATGTCCTTAAACTGGCGTAGCGGCTGGCTTAGCCAGCCGCTACGCCAAATATAAAATTATTTATTTAGCAACTCAAGTTAAATAATGACAGATCATCACAATCTATCTTGAGCATAAATACATCTTCGGGTGGATTAAATTAATATATACATTTGCAATAATATTTATATAACGCTTCATTATCTTCTTCAATAGCTCTTGTCTCATAAGCGCCTGATCCTTTTAATAAAAAAAGGGTCTTTTTTTTATTCTTTATAGGGTTAGCGCTTTGACGCATTAATTTTCAAGGTCATCCTGAGCGAAGCGAAACATCCCATGGCATAAATACAACAAGATTCTTCGGGCAAAGCCCTCAGAACGACGAAATTGCGCAATATCAGAACGACAAACCCTTAATCTTCTTCTTTTTGTAAAAGAAGGCACCCGTTTATATTATATTCAGCCACGCAATTTTTGCCCATTTTTTTAGCAAAATACAACGCATCATCCGCGCTTTTAATAAGATTTTCTTTATTATCACCGTCGGTTGGAAACTCTGAAAGACCAATGCTTATTGTTGGCGTAACTTCTATATTATCTTTTGTTTTAACAACAATTTCAGAAATCCTTTTTCTTAAACGCTCTGAAATTTTCTTTGCATGTTTCTTAAAAGTTTCCGGCAGAATAAGAGCAAATTCCTCGCCTCCATAACGGCAAGGCATATCAATTTTTCTTATGGTCGCTTTTATAACATCAGAAATTCTCTTAAGCATTTCATCGCCTATTTGATGCCCGTATGTGTCATTTATCATTTTAAAATTGTCTATATCCATCATTAAAAGAGAAATTGAATGTTTATATCTTGCAGACCGTTTTATTTCCGAGTCAATTAAAAAGTCAAAATGTCTTCTTATATATAATTTAGTTAAACTGTCAGTAATCGCAAGCTCATAAAGCTGGGCATTGCTGATTGCAATTGCCGCCTGATTAGCCAAAGCTCCCATAAAATCAAGATCATCGTGATTAAAAAATTTACCTTCTTTTTTATTGGAAATATTTATTACTCCAATAGGCTCATCTTTGACTATTAAAGGCAAACAAATCAAAGATTGCACTCTTGAAACTTCAGAAGGAATAAATCTTGGATCATTTTCTCCCAGATTTGTAATTATAGCCTTTCTGCTTGCAAAAGCTTCTCCGGCAATACCTTCTCCACTTTTAATTTTTGTGCATTCAACCTGACCGTCGTTAATTTTCTTTTCAAACTCTTTATCAGGCAATCCATGCACAACTTTTACCACAAGCTCTTCTGTTGAAGGATCATAAAGCATTAGTGATCCTCTTTCCGCTCCCAGAGTTTGTATTGCTTTTGCCAAAATAATTTGAATCAGTTTTTTCAAGTCATCTATAAAATTCATTGCCTGACCAATATTATAAAGAATTGAAATATTATGAAGGGTTTTTTGTAAAAATATTAAATTTGTTTCTTTTTCTTTTAATTTTTTAAATTTATTTATAACAGGAGCAAAGAATTTTATTAAATTTTTTAAATAATTAAAATCCTCATTAGTAAAAGGTTCTCCGGATATTTTTTCTCCAAGAGAAATAATTGCAAGAACTTTATCTTTAAATATAAACGGTAAAAAGACGCAAGCCTCAAGTTCAAACAAATCATACGTTTCAATGAAAGACAAAAACATTCTTTTTTTATTTTCATTGAAAAGACTTAGCGGAATACCTTCATTAAGCACATGCCAGATACCTTCATTTTCATTTTTAAATTCAAAAGAAAACGGGCATTCAATATTTTCATGAGCGATTATTCTGTAAAAACCTTCATTTTCGCAGAAAAAAGCAATATTTTTTAAATTCAAATTTTCCACAATAAACGAATTAAGCTGAATAGCTAGTGATTCAAGGTCAGACACAGCATTGGTTATACTTGTAAACTCAAAAAGTTTATTTATTCGCGCTAATTCGCTTTGAAGCTGCGCAACCTGTGTTATTAGCTGATTATCGTGATTTACGCCTGACATATAATATTCTTTCAAAAAAATAATTTTTTACTAAATCAAAAGCTCTTTTAAGGATTTTATGAACTGATTTTATACTGATTATAATAAGTTTAATTTATAAAAAAGTCAAAATATAACAATTTAATACCAAGTTGCAATCAATGTAGCATTAAATCTCCCTCCCCCTGCCCCCTCCCCAAGGGAGGGGAAGAAGAGTTGATAAGGGTTTTGCCGGCGTAGCCGGCAAAACCCTTATCAAAAAATAATACTCTTTTGATTGCAACTTGGTATAAGAAAGGCTGTTTTTGTAAAGCCTTAATTAGCGGGCGTTTTGCCTTGGGCAAAACGCCCGCTATACCCTTACCCAGCCCGTGTCGCCCGCAGGGCGGCACGGGCTGTAGATATCAGCTTTTTAACAAATTAACTAAAACTTATTTTGATTGGTATATAATCATACAATGATAAAAATTGCGATTACAGGTAATATAGCTTCAGGAAAATCTCTTGTTGAGGAATTTTTCCGACAGGAAGGCGCAGCTACTCTTGATGCAGATAAAATTGTACACGATCTTTTAAAAAATAATCAGAATATAATTAAAAGCGTTTACGAGCTTTTTAACTCTTATGGCTTTGAGGTTAAAAATAAAAAAGGCTCAATTGACAGGCAAAAAGTCGGGCAAATAGCGTTTTCTGACACAAAAAAACTTAAAGCCTTAGAAAAAATTATTCATCCCGAAGTTAAAAAAGTTATAGAAGAGTTTTTTCAGCTAAACAAGGAAAAAAAATTGGTTGTTATTTCTGTTCCATTGTTGTTTGAATCAGACATGGAAAATATGTTTGATTATGTTATTGCAGTTGTTGCCGATGAAAAAATAAGGCTTGAAAGATTAATTAATACAAGGAATCTTACACAAGAACAGGCTTTAAAAAGAATCCGGGCTCAAAATTTTGGAGAAGAACAACTTAAAAAAGCAGATTTTATTATAGAAAACAATATTTCGACTCATGAACTAAAATTAGAAGTTAAAAAGATTATAAAAGCGTTATAAATTAACGAAAACTTATTTTGATTGCTATAACAAAAAAGATTAAACACTTGGGTTATATAAAAAATTTGTATATTAAACAAAAATAAAGCTTATTAAACATGAGATTGATTTTGTTTTGTAGATTAGACTTCAAATTTTTTTTTAGATTGTGAGGAGAATATGAAGAGAAAAATATTAGCTGCATTTAAAACTGTTTTAAACAGTCATATTTATTTATCGTTGCCTATTTTTTTTATTTCTATTTTTAATGCTTTTTTTCTAATTTATATTTTTAAAACATTTTAAAAACCTATAGGGCAACTTTATATAGTGATCTGAAAAAGAAATCGGTAATTTGCTAAAAAGCTTAAGGATTTACAAAAACTATCTTTTTTATTTGCCGGTGTTTTTAAAGGCGTCCTATATTTTGTCTATACTTTTATTTAAGCCTCTGGATGCGCTAAGACCGGCGAATGACCCGATTCCCATTCCCAATAATGAAACTATAGCCGCAGAACCAGGCAGCATAATTGCGCCGGCAGCTCCGCCAAGAGCAATTCCCGCAGTTGAAAGAATTATGTATCCGCTTGATTTTAAAAATTGTTTAAATGTCGATTTTGATTTTTCTTTAAAATCATCTTCTTTTTGGATTGATTTTACCATTGCAGGCATTTCAATAAGCGTTGTTGCCGCTAAACCAAAGACTGAAGTTCTCATACAAGAAGTGTTTATTAATCTCGCAAGCATATTTCCTTCAAATAATCTGGCGTTTATGATAACATCCGCCGGCATTCCCAATTCTTTAGACACATTTTTAACTTTTTCAGCGCCGGTTTTAAAAGTCTTTCTTATAAATTCTCCGAATTTTGTATCATATAAAGTAACATCACTTTTTAATAAAAATTGATGTTTTCTGACAAATTTATCAAGCATAGTCCCTCTGAAAAAAGCAAACGGGTATTGATAACCTTTTAATTTGCCTGATGCATTCTCAAACAAACCTTTAATTCCTCCAGCTTCTTTTAGGTTCATATTATTAGCTTTAAATTTTGAATATATATTACAAAATTCTCTGCCTGCGCTTTTTATTTCTCTTAAATCGCCGGGGAAATTAAGTAAAGCAAGCGTTACCAGTCCGCTTGCTCTTTGTATATTGTCGGTTTCCAATGAATCAGGCAGAGAATTTATTCTTCTTATCGGCGGAAGGGCTCCTAAAGCTCCTAATACGAGCTTTGAATTGTCATATTGTTTTTGAGTAATCTTACCAAAACGATTTACTCCTTGTTTTATTTTATGCAGATTGTTTAAAGTTTTTTTTGCTCTGTAAAAATCTTCTCTTACATCAAAATTCCAATTTAACTGGCTTAGATTAACATTATTCACAGGTTTTCCAGTTTCTCCAAAAGCTGGCTTAATTGCATTAGTTTGATTTCCTGTATTTTTTTTATACAGAAAATCATCATCATAAATAGAATAATTATTTGTTAAATTTAAAGCCATTCAAAAAAAACCTTCCTTTGATATAAAAACAAATCAAAATTGAATTTTGCATTAAACGTTTGTTTTTTTACAAAAGGTTAATAATATAATAAAAGTCATTAATATGTTTACATTTAACGAGTTTTCCTCATTACCCGCAAGAAATTCATGTTAATTAGTTTTGTCGTTTAGTATATTATTTAACTCGAATTGCTAATTAGTCGAAACGCTGAAATAGCTTGAAATTTTATTTTAATTTTTTATACGGCTCGCAGGCAAAGCCTGCGAGCCGTATGCCCTTAAAAAGGCGTAGCGGCTGGCTTTGCCAGCCGCTACGCCAAATATAAAATTATTTATTTAGCAATTCAAGTTATTTATACTTAAATGAATTTAGGTTATAGTATAGTCATATTTATTTTTTTTAAATAACTTCTGGAAATAGTAAGGCAAAAAATGATAACAATAAAGTCAAGACACGAAATTAAACTTATGAAAACAGCTGGAAGTATTGTGGCTGAAGTGCATGAAGTGATGAAGGAAATGGTAAAGCCTGGAATTTCAACGCTTGAACTGGATGAAAAAGCTGAAAAGATAATAAAAAACAATATGGCGATCCCTGCCTTTAAAGGATATCATGGCTTCCCCGGAACAATTTGCGCCTCTGTAAATCAGCAGGTTGTGCATGGAATCCCTGCTAAAGACATAATTCTTAAAGAAGGCGATATTATAAGCATAGACGTAGGAGCTGTTTATAAAGGATTAATGGGAGATTCTGCCGTTACCCTTGCTGTAGGCAAAATAAGCGATGAGTTAAAAAAGCTTCTTGAGATTACAGAGGAGGCTTTATATGCGGGCATAAAAGAGATTATCGCAGGAAATAAGCTATATGATACAGTTTCTGCCGCAGTAGAAGACAAAGCTAACGAATATGGTTACGGCATTGTTAAAAATTACGGCGGGCATGGGATAGGAAGAAGTTTGCATGAAGACCCGTTTGTATATAATTTCAGACCAGGAACACCCGGACCGGAATTAAAGCCTGGCATGGCAATATGTATTGAACCTATGTTTAATCTTGGAACCGGAAATGTGCATACTGAAGAGGATAAATGGACTGTTGTAACAGACGACGGCAAGCCTTCAGCTCATTTTGAACATACAGCGCTTGTTACTGACGATGGTCCTTTAATTCTTACACAAATTTAAAGGTTATGGCATAAGTATAGCGCCAATGATATGTATTTTTTTTAAATATACTAAACGACAAAACTAATACAGTGATTCATTAATTATGAGGGTTCGTCATTCTAAGGTTCTGCAATTTTGTCATTCTGAGGGCTTTAGCCCGAAGAATCTTGTTGTATTCATTCCATGGGATCCTTCGCTTCGCTCAGGATGACTTTGAAAATTAATGAATCACTGTACTAATGCTTTGTTAAATTAATTCATTGGGTTGAGCGAGCGTAGCGAGCGAAACCCAAAAAGAAACAAAAACCCCTTCCCTTTGAAGGGAAGGGGTTGGGGATGGGTAGATAAAAAAATAAAATCCTTTAAAATTAACTTAACAATGCGCTAAGAAGAATTGAATTCCTTAGAGATGTCCATTTGCCTTTTTATTTTTTTATGAATACAAGAATTTTTTCTAATTTGCTATAATTAAATTAAGACCATTTTACAATTCTTTTTTTCAAATTTTAGTTAAAATGAATTTAAAAATGTTAATTCAAATATTTCCAAGGAGAAACTTAACAAAAATCGATTTTTAAAATATGCTAAAACACTAAAACGCATATATGCCTAATAAAACAATTATTAACAAGTATTAATTTTTGTAAACAAAACGGAAAAATATATTGAAAATATGATATTATTAATACAGAAACAAGTGTTAAATATACCCTTAATTAATATTTGTTAACAAAAAGAACATCTTTATGATTAATTATTTATAGTGAGAATAATGTTTTACAAAGTTTTTTTATAAATCTTAATAAATAAATGCCTTACGATTTAGCAATTTTATCAAACACAAAGTTTTTTATTAAATGGAAGTAGTTTTCAGAAGTTATATTTTTAAAGTTGTGTTTTAAATAAAAAGAAGAAGCCGAATCGGAGGTGGTTCTTATGTAACGTGATTATAATGAATGCCGGAGGAAGTAAATAATGCCAGTTAAATCCGTCAATAATAGAAAAAAGAAAAATGACAAATCATTCGAGGAATTAGTCCACGATCTTAAAAAAAGCAATTCTGAAAAAGTTCGCTATAATGCGGCAAGGCTTCTCGGGGAAATGGGAAGATCGGAAGCTGTTGAACCTTTGATAGAAGCATTGAAAGATGACAAAAACGGTTCAGTAAGATTATATGCGGCAAGAGCTCTTGGTGAGCTTAACGATTCCGAGTCAGTACAGCCTTTAATCAGTTCTTTAAGAGAAGACAGAAATGTAGACGTAAGAGTACGCGCAGCAAGAGCTTTAGGTAAACTTGGCGGCGAAGAAGTTGTAATCCCGCTTGTTGAATCTCTCAACGATGAAAACAGTCAGGTTTGTATTACAGCTACAGATGCTCTTATTGAAATTGGCGACATTGCAGTAAATGCTTTAATTGAATCATTAACGCATGAAAAAGTTAACGTCCGCTGTGATGCGACAAGAGCTCTCGGTGAACTAGCCGATCAAAGAGCTGTAGAACATATCATTAAAATGCTTAAAGACGAGTGGGTAAACGTAAGAATTTATGCGGTTACTTCTCTTGGAAAACTTGGTGATGCAAAAGCAGTGCCGGCTCTTATTGAAGTTATGCAAAATTATTCAGAAAACGAACTTGTAAGAGCAGGAGCAGCAGCGGCGCTTGGAGTATTACGCGATCAAAGAGCTTTATTACCGCTTAGAGAATTAATTATGAAAGCGGAAGAATTAGGCGAACTGGAAGATACAGCTTTAAAAGCCTTTAAGAAAATAATGGCAGCTAATTGGCAAAATATCCCAGGATCAGTTAACAAAAAAGCTTTAAGCAAATAGATCAATTTAATAATTTAGACTAAAAAGATTCCCCAAAAGGGGAATCTTTTTTTTGTTTGGAACATATAAATTTTTTTTGCGTCAATTTAAAAACATAAAAAAATACAAATTACTATTATATTGCAATTAACTAATAACTTTAAAATAATTGCAAAAGAGCTTAAAAATAGAAGAGGAAGAGGAAGAGGATGAATGGGAAAAAGCTATTAACTTGTTTTATTGCAAGTTTTTTCATGATTTGTTTATCAGGTTTTTTTAATTCTTCATTATCTGTAATGGGCAAAAATGTTTATTCAGAAGAAGCAATTAAAAAAAGAATTGTCCAGGAAGCCAAAGAACAAGGGTTTTGTCCTTATCTGGCTTTAAGCGTAGCAAAACAGGAATCAAATTTTGACAGGAATGCCGTAAGTCCTGCCGGCGCAATCGGATTATTCCAGTTAATGCCGACAACCGCAAAAGAACTTAATGTAAACCCTTACCATGTGGAGCAGAATATTTGCGGCGGAATAAAATATTTAAAAGGGCTTAAAAATCAGTTTGGGTCGACAAAACTTGCCGTAGCCGCATATAATGCAGGTCCGGGAGCTGTGCAGAGATATAAGGGAATCCCTCCATACAGAGAAACTCAGCAATATGTAACTTATGTCATGAGATTTTACGATCAGTACAAAAAGAATCCTGATTCTGCGCTTGTAAAAAAATAAAAGTCTGTTTTAAGGAAAGAAGAAAAGTTTTTAAAAAAATAATACTCTTTTTTTAAAAGGGTTTTGCCGGCTACGTCGGCAAAACCCTTATCAACTCTTCTTCCACTCACTTGAGGAGGGAGAGGGGAGGGGTGAATAACGATATAGCGGGAGTTTTAACTTATTCATGCGGCTTCGCCGAAACGCCCGCTAATTAAGAATTTACAAAAATCATCTTTTTTATTTACCGATTTCTTTTTAAGATCACTATAGCAACTCAGGTTAAATAAATTAATGACTTTTATTATATTATTATAAAAAAGGCGCCTCTAAAAAATTTGGAGCATGTGATGAAGGAATTTAATCCGAAAAAATCGGAAGACTTTAATTTTAAAGAAATTTTATATTCAAAATCAAATTGGGTTGCGACTATAACAATAAATAGACCGCAAGTTTATAATGCATACAGCATTATAACTCTTCAGGAAATGATCAGCGCTCTACAAGACGCGGCATGGGATGACGGAATCGCTGTAATCGTCCTGACAGGAGCCGGAGATAAAGCCTTCTGCGCCGGAGGTGACGTTAAAGAATACGCTTCAGAATTTATTGGCAAACCAAGAGATTTCTGGAAGTGGATGGGCGTTTTTACGCAATTTCATGACCTTTTAAGAAATGTCGGCAAGCCTACCATAGCAAGGCTAAACGGAATTGTTGCAGGCGGGGGAAATGAAATTAACATGTCCTGTGATCTTGCAATAGCGGCTGATCATGTGGTTATAAAACATGTTGGAACAAGCGTTGGAAGTGTTGCCGCAGGCGGCGCAACCCAGTTCCTGCCGATTTTAACAGGAGATCGAAGAGCAAGAGAAATTCTTTTCTTAAATGAGCCGATCTCTGCTCAAAAAGCTCTTGAGTGGGGACTTGTAAATTATGTTGTTCCAATGAAAGAACTTGATCTAAAAGTTCTTGAAATTACTGATAAATTAATAAATAAATTTCCTGAATGTACAAGATATACAAAACAACAGCTTAATTTCTGGAAAGATTTTGCATGGAACATGACAATAGGGCATGCAAAAGATTGGTTAAGCATTCACTTTTCTTCTTATGAAACGCATGAAGGCATGCAAGGTTTTGTGGAAAAAAGACCTCCTGATTATTTGAAAATTAGAGAAAAAGCAAAAGAAGGCATGTCCTCTGAAACAATGTGGGGGGCTAATTTAAAGGAATGTGAGAATTGCGGGACAAAATATCTTCCGGCGGAATTTAACTTTTGCGGAAAATGCGGCGCTGAAATAAAAAAATGAAAAAAGGGCTAAACAAGATAGAATCTGGTTTTATGTAAAGTTCTTGAAACTTTTTAAATTACAATACTTAAAATAATGGATTTTTATTTTTGTTTGTAGAAAAATAATACTAAATAGAGTATCTTATTAAAAGACTCTAGAGAGAAAGTTAGATAAAAGAGTAAAAAGAGAAAGAAGATTAATGTACAATCAAGAATCACAAGACCAACAAGTTCAATGCGCAGAGTGTTCACAAACATTTGTTTTTAGCGCGGAAGACCAAGATTTTTATCGCCAAAAAGGTTATTCAACACCAAAAAGATGTCCTGTTTGCAGAGCTAACAGAAAAGCAAACGGCTCAAGAAATGACGGAAGATCAAGAAGCGGCGGCGGCAATAAACCGCAATATAGAATAAATTGCAGCGCGTGTGGACGTGAAGCAACCGTTCCATTTGAGCCAAGAGGCGATAGACCTGTTTACTGCTCAGACTGTTATAGAAACGGGTAGGTATACAAATTTGGCAAAAAACAATCAAAAAAAGGAAAAAGCTGAACGAAACAAGGCATACGCTAAAAAATACAGAAAAAGAACCAATGATAAATTTGGAAGAAGACCAAGTAATAATAGTTAGTTTGTCAAAAGTTTATTCAGTTAAATAAATTAATATAAATTATAATTCAATTGAATTGAAGAATTTTGTATATTTTTAAAAAAACGATTTGAATTGTTACTTATATCAAATTGCCATCTGTATACAATTTTATAATTTAACCTTAACCTAAACCTCTTCTCCTTCTGGACAGGGGGTTTAGGGGTAAGTGGGCAAAATGATTTTAGAATGTATTTAATTTTTATGAGTATTGAAAAATGTCAGTAATAATTGCAGGAAAAACGTTTAATTCCCGTTTAATGGTGGGGACAGGAAAATTTAAAGACTTTGAAACAATGCGGCAGGCGCATATTGCCAGCGGAGCTGATATTATAACTGTTGCAATAAGACGGGTTGATACAGGAGCTCCAGGGCATGTCGGTTTAATGGATTATATAGACACGAACAGATTTTGGATTTTACCTAACACAGCGGGTTGTCAGACGGTAGAAGAAGCCGTAAGAGTTGCAAGACTAAGTAAAGCTATGGGAATAAATAACTGGGTCAAGCTGGAAGTTATACCAGATTCCAAATATCTATTGCCTGATCCTATTGCTACTCTGGAAGCGGCAAAAAGACTTATTGAGGAAGATTTCGTTGTTTTACCGTATATAAACGCTGATCCTTTGCTTGCAAAAGCTCTTGAAGAAGCAGGATGCGCCACTGTAATGCCTCTAGCCTCGCCTATAGGCTCAGGAAAAGGCATTAAAAACGAAGATAATATAAAAATTATAATTGAACAATCAAACGCGCCTGTTGTAATTGACGCAGGACTTGGTGTTCCTTCAGAGGCTTCTCAGGCAATGGAAATGGGAGCTGATTGCGTTCTTGTCAACACTGCGATTGCCATGGCAGAAAATCCCGTTAAAATGGCTGAAGCGTTTAAACTTGGAGTTCAAGCAGGAAGAATGGCGTACGAAGCCGGAAGAATTCCTGTAAAAGCTTATGCGAGCGCATCTTCGCCGATTGCCGGCATTGTCGGAAAATAGCATGGATGAATTAAAAAATTTAATCGCAAATTTTGAAAAAGAAGATTATTTTGAAAAAGTTAATTTGCATATCCACAGCAATTGCTCTGACGGCGTTTTAAGCAGCCATGAAATTATTAAAAAGGCTCAAAAAATAAATCTTGAACATATTTCCATCACGGATCACAATTCTTTGGAAGCATACGATTCTATCGATTTAGACAAAATAGAGGATATAAATGTAATCGCCGGAATTGAATTTGATTGCTGGCATAAGACGGATTTTATGCATATTTTGGGCTATGGCTTTGATCTTAACGATAAAAACCTCCGTAAGTTATGCGCAAAAGATAAAAGAGAAACTCGACTTGATATTGTAAGAATTTTTTCTCAAAAAAAATCTCCCGAAGTAATAAAAACCATCAGAGATGCTGGCGGTATTTCGGTTTTAGCTCATCCGGCATGCTGTTGGAGCTTGAATCTGGAAAAAATGGTTGAAGAGCTTATTTCTTATGGGCTGGACGGGATAGAGCTATATTATCCTTATGTAAGACATAGAAAAATTGTAAAATTTCATTCAATAAAGAAAATTGCAGAAATTGCAGAAAAAAACAATCTTCTTATAACCGGCGGAACTGACTGCCATAGCGAAAAATTGGACGCTATATAACTCGAATTGCTAATTAGTCGAAACGCTGAAATAGATTGAAATTTTATTTTAATTTTTTATGCGGCTCGCAGGCAAAGCCTGCGAGCCGCATGCCTTAAGAAGGCGTAGCGGCTG
>JAKLDH010000100.1 GCA_022703625.1 Cyanobacteriota bacterium
ACTTTTAAACTGGGTCAAAGAACGAAATGATAAGAATATTGGCGTTAAATGGAGGTTTACAAAAAATGATGCAAGAATAAAATTAAATAGACTTTATCCTTAATAATTAATCGGTCAGAGCACTAGCGCATGAACTCATTAATTATGAGGGTTCGTCATTCTGAGGGCTTTGCCCGAAGAATCTTGTTGTATTCATGCCATGAGATTCTTCGCTTTGCTCAGGATGACCTTGAAGATTAATGAATTATCGCGCTATAGTATATATTTTTTTCTTACAATAAATTGCAGGTTTTTTTCAATTAATTTTAACCAGCTAAAATTGTTATATAAAATATATTCGTATTCTTCAAATTGTTCTTTTGATATTTCCAGTTTTTGATTATCTATAAAAAGTTCAAATTCTCTCTGAAGACAACACAAAAAATCTTTTTTACGCTTTATTCCTTCTTCAAGAATAATAGGCTTTCCTATTTCTATAAGTATTTCCGGTTTTTCGCCTCTTAAAAAAGTGTAGTTGCAAGCAACAGGAATTAAATTCAATTTTTTTATTTTTTTACAAATATGAGCTATTCCTCCTTCAAAATTTAAAGGTCTGAAATTTGAAGGATAAACTTTGCCCTGTGGAAATATCCAAAGGGTATTTTCAGAATTTTCAAGAAGTTTAACGCTATAATTTATGGATTCATGCGCTGATTCTTTTTCTATAGAAAACCCTCCTGCCATAGCTAAAGCAGGAAATCGACGCAATTCTTTTATCATCATATAAAAGTTACAGTTATATAATTTTCTGCAAAGAATTGTCGCTATAGGTCCATCCCACCAGCAACCGTGAAATCCATAGAATAAACTGGCGAATTCAGGATTTCTTAATTCATAATTTTGTTTGTTTTTAACTCTTACAGAACAAAAATTTTTTTTTATCATTAATTCAAATAAATAATCAATTATTTTTACAAACAGTTTATTTTTTTTCGCGGGAATTTCCGGTTCATCATTGATTTTTCGATGATTACAATTTTTCGTTTTGTTATCAATAGATTTATAAAATTTCATATTTTCCTTTTATAAGTTAACCCCTGCCAATTACAAAAGACATTATTATCCCGTAAGCAATTCAAGTTAATTAGTTTTGTCGTTTAGTATATGTCAAAAATTATCTTGTAGAATCCCACAATCGTTTATTTGGCGGGATAGGCTTAAAACAAAAAAACATGCGGTTTAGCCGCATGTTTTTCTGTTTTAATTAAAAAATTTGGTTTAAAGAAGAGCTTCTAATAAAGAGGCATTTTTCGTTGCGGTTGCAAGATTTCTGACTCTTTGTCTATTTACATAAGTTCTGAGCGCTTCTCTTATGAGTTCGCTTCTCGATCTTTGTTCTTCAGACGCTATACCGTCTATTTTTCCTAAAAATTCATCGGGCATTGAAATAAGAACTCTAGCCATAACATACTCCTCCAAAAAAAAATTGCTTAAATTGTAGTAAATAATAAAATTTATTTTTAAATTCTTTGTGTGATCCTCCACTATATTAAAAAATTATGGATTTCATTTATTTCAAATAGTATGCCTTTTGTTACAAAATTTAATATATTGAGAAATCGGGTAAGCGCTCAGCGCCCGCCTTAGAACGTCATTTAAAAGCATATCGGTCAGGGGCAAGCCACCGACTCCTTTGCTTACAAATGTTTGTTTTTGGTTTTTTCTTGGCTTTTTACATAAAAAAATATTATCAATCATAACTTGTGGTTGAAAAATTTTATCTAAAAAATTTTTTTATAATCACGTTAAAACAATATAATTCTTTTAATGTATCATTTAAAAACTCTATTGATTAGACCTGAATTATTAACCTATTTGTGTTTTACAGCTGATAATCCGTTTCAATCTTTTATGAAGTCTTCAATTATTTAGAGGAATAATTTTTTGTACTGATATATTATTATTTTAATAGAAAAAAGAATTGCATATTTTTTCCATAACTTTCGACTATTAACAATAAAAAAATCAAATAATACGCAAATGTTTTAAGAGGTTCTCCCATCAGATGAAAAAAAAACAAGAAATTATAAACTCAATAAATTATTTAACTTGTATTTTAAATAAATTAAAAACCAAAATTGATGGAAACGATGAATACAATAAAGCTTACAACAGATTGTTAATTCAAAGAGCAGAACTTAGAAAACAATTGAATTGCGCTCCAACAACAAAAATTATTAATTTATTTAAAAATAATTTACGCTGTTTAACTTTTGGAAACAAAGAAAAACTTATTTGCGATTATTTTAATTCCTTTAAATTATAGGTATACCAATCCAAATAAGTTTTTCTTTGTTAAAAAGCTGATATACTAAATTTCAAAAATAATTCCGAATTTTAAACTATTTATGTGTGGCTGGCGGCGAAGCCGCCAGCCACACAATCTTAATCTTGTTTTTCGTTATTATTACAACATTTTAGTATATTTACAAAAATCATTTTTTTATTTCCTGATTTCTTTTTAAGATCACAATATTTATAAAAAACATCTTTAAATTCAACTTTTTTTTAAATACTTAAATATAAAATTTTTAATTAAAGTTCGTTTTTTAGGTCTTTTCACAAACCGATTATCCTGTTCTTTGACTTTCTTTTCCTTGTTTTTATATAATTGATGCTCGCGAGGACAGAGAAAAACCTCATCACCGTGATTTACAGGAGTTTTTCTGTAATTGTCATGCGATAAATGAACAAGTATTAAACGATTTAATTTATCAATAAATTCAATTTTGACAAAAGCCCCAGCCGTTAAAATCCGGTGAGCCTTAGCTGTGAATACGTTTTTTTCATTTTCGACTTTTAATAAAACGTCAAAATCATGCGGTCTTACTAAAAGTTTTACGTTGGGATTTTCTGAGATATTGTTGATATAATTTAAATTTCCGGAATAAATAGCTTGATTTTCATCAATTCTGCCGTGAAATACGTTTACATCCCCTAAAAACTGCATTACAAATTCGGTTGCGGGCTTATGAAAAACCTCATTAGGAGTGCCAACCTGCTCAATACATCCCTGATTCATCACAATTATCTTGTCAGAAACCTCAAGAGCCTCTTCCTGATCATGTGTAACAAATATACTGGTAATATGCAGATCATCATGGAGCTTTCTAAGCCATCTGCGAAGCTCTGCCCTGACTTTTGCGTCAAGAGAACCGAACGGCTCATCAAGAAGCAGGACTTTAGGCTTTATTGCCAAAGCCCTGGCAAGGGCAACACGCTGTCTTTGCCCTCCTGAAAGCTGGGAAGGAAGGCGATGAGCCATTGTGTCAAGCTGCACCATCCGTAGCAGTTCAAAAACCTGATCATGTATTTCTTGTTTAGAAGGACGATCAATGCTTTTTTTTACTTTAAGCCCAAATGCCACATTTTCAAAAACGCTTAGATGTCTAAACAGCGCATAATGCTGAAACACAAAGCCGACTTGCCTTTTACCCACAGCATTATCCGTAACGTTAATGCCATTGAACAATATTTTACTGTTTTCCTTTTGATCCGGCAATTCAAGACCTGCTACAATTCTTAACAGGGTCGTTTTTCCCGATCCGGACGGACCCAACAAAGCCGTAAGCTTGCCATCTTCGAAATTCAAATTGATATTGTCAAGCGCTTTAAAGTTATTGAACGTTTTACTTATATTTTCAAGAGTAATTGTCATTTTATACGGTCTCCAATTTGTTACTTTTCCATTCCACAAAGAATTTCAGGGCAAGTGTAACTAAAGCCAAAAAGGCTAATAAAGACGCAACGGCAAAAGCCGCCGTGAAATTGTATTCGTTATATAAAATTTCCGCCTGAAGAGGAAGTGTATTGGTTTCGCCCCTAATATGCCCCGAAACAACAGATACAGCACCGAATTCACCCATTGCCCTAGCGTTACATAAAATAACGCCGTATAACAGTCCCCATTTGATATTAGGCAATGTTATCCGTAGGAATGTTTGCCATCCGTTAGCTCCAAGCGTTAATGCCGCTTGTTCTTCCTCGCTTCCCTGCTCTGTCATTAGCGGTATAAGCTCTCTTGCGACAAACGGGAATGTTACAAAGATTGTAGCAAGGACAATTCCGGGAACAGCAAAAATGATTTGAATGTTATGTTTAATAAGCCATGGTCCAATCCACCCGTTAATTCCGAAAAGCAGAATGAAAATTAATCCTGAAATGATGGGAGAGATGGCAAAAGGCAAATCAATCAAGGTAATAATCAAATTACGTCCCCAAAAATCGAATTTTGCCAAAGCCCATGACGCCGCTATTCCGAAAAACAAGTTAAGCGGAACGGCAATTGCGGCGACAAAAAGTGTTAAGCGCAACGCTGAAAGCGATTCTTCTTCTGCTATGCTGCCCCACCATACTGAAACACCCTGCCTAAAGGCTTCGCCAAAAACAACAACCAAAGGCAATACAAGGAAAAGAGCCAAAAATATAATCGAAACCGTTGAAATTATTATGTTTACAATTAATGGCGGCTGCAAACCTCTTTTTAATTCTTTAGATCGCATTTTAAACACCTTTTAATCTGCTGCTGCTCCAAGATTGAAGCAAATTAACGACAAACAATAAAAGAAAAGACATAATCAGCATGCCCAAAGCGATTGCAGTTGCGCCGAGAAAGTCGTATTGTTCAAGCTTTGTTATTATTAAAAGTGAAGATATTTCAGTGCGCATAGGCATATTGCCGGCGATAAACACTACAGAGCCGTATTCACCGATTGCTCTGGCAAAAGAAAGAGCAAAACCGGTTATTAAAGAAGGAAGAATCATCGGCAAAATTACTTTAACCAATGTAGTCCATTGACTTGCTCCTAAACTAATGGCAACTTCTTCAAGCTCAAGCTCCAACTCTTCCAAAGCTGGCTGAACAGTTCTTACCACAAAAGGCAAGCCTATAAAAATCATTGCGATCGTTATTCCTATTGGCGTAAACGCTACTTTAATTCCGGCATCCATTAATGGCTTGCCGATCCAGCCTGTCGGAGCATAAACCGCAGTAAGAGCGATCCCGCTAACCGCAGTTGGCAGAGCAAAAGGAAGATCAACTATTGAATCTATAAATCTTTTTCCCGGAAAATGCGTTCTTGTCAAAAACCATGCAACAATTAAACCGAAAAAAGTGTTTATTATTGCTGCTGCTAAAGCTGTTCCAAAGGTCAATTTATACGAGGCGAGGACTCTAGGGTCCGAAATAACTTGCCAAAACCCAGACCAGCCTAATTCACTTCCTCTTATAATTAGAGCAGCCAAAGGCAATAAGACAATGAAGCCCAGATAAAACAAGGTATATCCGAGTGTTAACCCAAATCCCGGCAAAACGCTGTATTTTTTAAACTTTAAATTCATATAAAATTACCTGATTTTAATTATAAATGAATATTTTTTTTGTGTAACTTTTTTAATTAATAATTGCAAATATATTAAGGACGCCTCTAAAAACAAAAGAATTTTATTATTTATATCTACCCCCCTGCCCCCCTTCAAAGGGGGGAGAAGCTTGCGCGTAGGGGGCTTCGCTGCGAAATGCGGACAGCGCCGACTGCTTCGCAACCCTACGCCAAGCCCCAATCAAATTTTGTAAAAATTTTAAAAAATTGAGTTTTTAGAGGCGCCCTTAACTTGAATTGCCATACCCTTACTCAGCCCATGCCGCCCGCAGGGCGGCATGGGCTGCAAATATAAGCTTTTTAATAAATTAACGAAAATTTATAATTAAAAAAAGAAAAAAAATATTATCGGTAGCAACTTACGTTAAATATATATATAATTAATAAATAAAGATTTTTATGGAAATTTTATAGTGTTACATGATGTAATTGTTATAGGCGCCGGATTTTCCGGGTGTACCGCCGCAAGAATTCTCGCTGAAAAAGGAAAAAAAGTTCTTCTTCTGGAAAAAAGAAACCATACCGGCG
The DNA here is from genome assembly GCA_022703625.1 of Cyanobacteriota bacterium. GTDB lineage: Bacteria > Cyanobacteriota > Vampirovibrionia > Gastranaerophilales > UBA9971 > JAKLDH01. Next base: position 5,949 of record JAKLDH010000100.1, read on the forward strand.
GAAATTGCTTTGATTTTAAAAATGAAACCGGTATAACCATTCAAAAATACGGACCTCATATTTTTCACACAAATAATACTGAAGTCTGGGAATTTTTAAACAGATTCAGCCTTTTTAATGATTATACTCACAAAGTTTTAAGTTTTCAGAGCGGAAATTTTTATACTGTTCCAATTAATAAAAAAACAATTTGTGATTATTTTAGACTCGATATAAACAACGTAAATATAACAGAGGTCTTAAAAAATGAAATTGAACAATCTTTTTTTAATGACCCGCCTGAAAATTTTGAAGATCAGGTTATATCCCAGGTGGGAAAAAATCTTTACGAGGCGTTTTTCAAGAACTATACCCTGAAACAATGGGGTAAAGACCCGAAAAACCTGTCAGCCGACATCGCAAAAAGAGTGCCTGTAAGAGATAATATTGACGACAGGTATTTTAGCGACATTTATCAAGGAATTCCGGCAGAAGGATTCACTAATCTTTTTATAAAAATGCTTGACCATCCTAACATAGATATACTTTTAAATACTGATTATTTTGATCTTAAATTGCCGTATACGCCTGAATTAACTATTTATACCGGCGAGCTTGATCTGTTTTTTGACTATAAATATGGAAAACTTGAATATAGATCGCTTGATTTCAAGTATGAAACGCTAAACGCCGAATTTTTCCAACCCGCAGCAGTAGTAAATTATCCCGGAAGAGAATCATGGACAAGAATAACTGAATATAAGCAGTTTTTAGATGAAAAATCAGACAAAACGACTTTATGTTATGAATATCCGACAAATTCCGGCGAACCTTATTATGTAATTATTAATGAAGAAAATCTTAAAAAAAGAAATCTTTATATGCAGGAAGTTAAAAAGCTGGAAGATCAGGGTAATTTTATTTTTGCAGGGCGTCTTGCAGAATACAAATATTATAATATCGATCAGGCTGTTGAAAGTGTAATTTTAAAACTATACCAATCAATAAAATAAACCGGTAAATAAAAAAGATGGTTTTTATAAATCCTTAATTAGCTGGAGTTTCGGCTTCGCCGCTTGAATGAGTTAAAACACCCGCTATACAAAGGCTGTTTTTGTAAATCTTTGATTAATTATAATCTGGCATAAAACGTGTTTCAACTTCAAAAGTTCTTTCCCAGGGGAAATTTAAGCTGATTTCGGCAGAATTTATATCGAATTTAGAAGAAATTTGTTGTATTAATGGCAATAATTCTTTGTTAAGAAGATTTTTATCCGCTTTATCTGTTACAGACCTGATTTTTTGCCTTGCAATTGCCTGATAAGCCCAATCATCAACAAATCTTACAAAAATAACCCTGTTAAAATTTTCCTGTGAAAAATTATTTTCTTTTTCTGCAATATATCTTGAAATACCGGTCGACAATGCCGTTCCAATTGTATTTGACGCGGTATTCCATCCCGCATATCCGTATAACTTTGAAAAATCAGTAATTTCTGAAAACATTTTTTCTATAAGCAACTTATCAGAACCGTTAGCGCAACATACATCCGCTAAAATTACCGGTTTCCCTGAATTTCTAAGTAAATTCAAACAAACTTCAACAGAATCAGTATTTTTCGGTTCAACAAATTCCTGAAGAGCAAAATCATTTTGGTTTTTTTTAAAAGTATGCAATAAAAGCGTTATGTCAGAAGCTTCTTCGGTTTCAGCCAGTTTAATTCCGCAAATTTCAAGATGTTTTTTAACAGATTTATAAAGATGCTGATCCTCATAGCGAGGAATTGTTTGTGGTCCTTCTATAGTTGAATAAATAGGAAATATCGATATTTCACGCTTAAAATTATCTTTTAATGCTCCTGCAAGAAGAATTGAGTTAACCTCATCAGAGCCAGTATGAATAATAGCTTTATTCGCAAGCTTTTTTTCGCTTATTTCCTTCTCTAATAAGCCTGCTTCCTGAACATTTAGTCCAAAAGGAGCTGTGTCATCTTTTGCAAAAACAAAAAAATCAAAAAAGTCTTCCTCGAGCCACTTTAAGTATGTTTTGTTTATTAAAAAATTTCTTTGTCTTGTTTGCAGGTAATCTTCCAGGATTTCCAAGGGGATTTGATCTTTTATATCCTGTAAATCCTTTAATAATTCGGCATTATCAGGATTAATATCAGTTTTATGTTTTAAATAGGAGTATTTAAAAATTAATTTCCCGTATTTATCCCAATAATCTTTTTCTTCCTCATTTACATTACTGTCAGATATCCTCATAATGCTGCTAAATCCGAAAAATTTACAGCTTGACTGCTCTATCAGTGATTTAAAAGATTTAATTCGTGATAAAATATCTTCCTGCGTGTCTTTACACCATCTGGATGAAATAAGACCGCCGTAAACAATCGTGTCAAGAGCGCATATTATATAATCAATCCTGTTTTCAGATACTGTTTTTTGTGTCCATTCAAGTATTTTTTCGATGTTTGCTATAGTTTTTAAACCGCCAAAAAATTCTCTCGGCGGCATGAAAATATTGATGCCGTTATTTATAGAACCTATAGACTCCGGCAACGTGTAGCTTACAGGTCTATTGTCAGCGGGAATTATAAGAATA
>JAKLDH010000101.1 GCA_022703625.1 Cyanobacteriota bacterium
ATCTCAAACTTTTTAAAGAAAAAGGCTTTTTTGAAATTGATATAGTTGATCAGCCACGCAGTTTTTTTGAAACAAGAAATATTACGCCAACAAAACTTGATAAAAAAATAACTAAAGAAATGCAAAAAAATCTGAAGTCAAAAATTGAAATGATAGAAAACATTGCAAATGCTGATACAGTTATGTTTTTGATTAAAAAGTCGACTTATGACCTTTTATACCCAATGCTTTCAGATAAATACAAAATAGCAAATAACTTACTTGTCGAGAAATATGGAAACCCATATCTTCCTTCCGGAGGTGGAAATAATAAAGTATTCAGACAAAAATTCAGAAAATGCCTTGAGGGAATTAATTATAAGTTTGAGTCCGATTTTTCATATATTCGGCAAGTGTAATTTAAAAAAGAGATTGGTAAAATCTATTTACCTTTAATTCAAGGAGGATAAATCGTGAACTCAACAATAAATGCCATTTTGAATAGAAGAAGCGTAAGAAGCTATTCTCATAAACAGATAAAAAATGAAGAACTGGAATTAATCTTGAAAGCAGGTTTATATGCGCCGAGTGCACATAACCAACAACCCTGGCATTTTACTGTTATTCAGGATAAAAAGATTATTAAAAACCTGAATTTGGCCGCCAAACAAGTAATGCTTGAGCTTGAAAATGAAAGTTTGAAAAAATATGCAGAAGATGAACATTTTGATATTTTTTATGATGTACCCACAATAATTGTAATATCTGGCGAGAAATCCGCTATTATACCAGATATCGACTGTGCAGCAGCCACACAGAATATGCTTCTTGCTGCTGAATCATTGAATATCGGCTCCTGCTGGATTGGGCTTGTTAGACATCTTTTTATGATTGATAAAGTCGGGGAATATATTAAATTATTTAATATTCCGGAAGGTTTTGAGCCATATTATGCCATTACACTTGGTTATAAAACAATTGAAGACAAACCAGCTCCACCAAGACGGGAAAATACTGTAAATTATATCAGGTGAATTGAAGGTATTTGATTTAAATCATTAATAACTTAAGAAAAGTTATGAAATGCAGCTTAATTTATAGCAGCATAAATTTTCCTTCAAGCTCGTAATCCGCTTGTTAGCTTCAACCCGTTTAATAGCCATAGCAAGCCCCTTGAAGTTTCCAATCAGGATAACAAGTTTTTTGCCTCTTGTGACGGCTGTATAAAGCAGATTTCTCTGGAGCATCATGTAGTGCTGAGTATGGATTGGAATTATTACGGCAGGGTATTCGCTACCCTGAGATTTATGTACAGTCATTGAATAAGCCAGAATCATCTCATCCAGCTCATTAAAATCATACTGGACTTCTCTTGAGTCGTATTTGACTTTAATTTCCCTGTTTTCTTCATCAATATTTATGATTCTGCCAATATCCCCGTTATAAACATCCTTATCATAGTTGTTCTCTATTTGCATAACCTTATCGTTAACCCGGAAAGTCCAGCCGTATTTCTGCACTTCAGCACCTGTAGGATTAATGCTTGCCTGCAAAGCAAGGTTAATGTTTCTTGCGCCAAGTTGTCCTCTTTGCATTGGAGTAAGGATTTGAATATCATCAAGTGAATTAAGCCCGAATTTATTAGGGATATGCTCGGTTACAAGTTTTTTAATTAAGTCCACTGCTTTATCCGGGTCTTCTGACTCGATAAAATAAAAGTCGGATTCATTTGGATTAGTAACTTTACTTCTTGGAAATACTGGATATTCCCCTTTATTAATCCTGTGAGCGTTTGTAATGATGTTACTTTCACTTGCCTGTCTGAAAACTTCAGTTAATCGGCAAACAGGGACAACCTCTGAATCTATAATATCCTTCAGGACGCATCCTGCTCCCACAGAAGGAAGCTGGTCAACGTCTCCAACAAGAATCAGGGCTGCACGTTTTGGTACTGCCTGAATAACCTGATAGGCAAGAGTTAAATCAATCATACTGGATTCATCAATTACAAAAACATCTCCTTGCAAAGGAAAATCCTTGTTATGCTTAAAATTATAGGTTGCCGGATCAAATTCTAACAGCCTGTGAATGGTTTTAGCTTCCATTCCTGTTGTTTCAGAAAGCCTTTTAGCAGCTCTTCCTGTTGGAGCACAAAGAATAGTTTCAAGTTTTTTAGCTTTAAATATTTGCAGGATTGAATTAACAAGCGTAGTTTTGCCAACTCCGGGACCTCCTGTAATTACAAGAACCTTTGACTGAATTGCCATTTCAACTGCCTGTTTTTGCGCTTCAGCAAGTTTTAACCCCACTTTATTTTCAACCCACTCGATTGCTTTTGATACTTCAACCTGCGGACAGGGATGTCTGCCATCTTTTAAAGTTATAAGGATTTCAGCAAGTGCCTTCTCTGTATTATATAAGTGAGATAAGTATAATAACTCTTTTCCTTTAAGCTCTGTGTCTTTGACGAGCCTTTCCTCATCAATAAGAAATTCAATGGCATTTTGTATAATTTCTTCTGGTATTTCAACTGTCTTAACTGTCTTTTTAATCAAATCATCAAGTGGATAAGCACAATGCCCTTCATTCGTGAGCTCAAATAAAACGTGTTCAACTCCGGCTCTTGCTCTGATATCTGAGTGCAAACCTATTCCCATGCTCTCTGCTATTTTATCCGCTGTTTTAAAACCTATTCCCCAGATATCTCGAGCTAAATGATATGGATTTTCTTTTACTTTCTCAATAGCATCATCACCATACTTTTTATAAATTCTAAATGCTCTGCTGGTTGTTACTCCGTGGCTGTGAAGAAAAATCATAATTCCTCGGACAGCCTTCTGTTCCCTCCATCCTTTGGCAATCATTTCCTGTCGACCTCTGCCTATACCTTCAACAGAGAGGAGTTTATCAGGCTCTTTTTCAATAACATCCAGAACCTCTTTGCCGAATGCCTTAACTAATCTTCCTGCAAAATGTTTACCAATACCTTTAATTAAACCGGAGCCAAGATATTTTTCTATCCCGTCAATGGTGTCCGGCTTACAGGTTTCGAGAAATTCTGCTTTAAATTGCTGACCATAGCTGGAATCTACAATCCATTTGCCTGATGCGTTAAGCCATTCACCGGCAACAATGTTTGGAATATTTCCAACAATATTTACAAAATCCTTGTGTCCTTTGACCTTTACTTTAAGCACACAGAAACCTGACTCCTCATTATGAAAAGTCACACGCTCAATTAATCCGGCTATTTTTTCCATTTCCTGCTGCATAAGTATATTTTAGAACAGAATAATTAATAAAAGTCTGTAGTTGAAGTTCCCCACTTTTTATTATTAAATAAAAATATGTTAAACAGATTCTTTTTATTAATTATTGCGCTGGTTGCCGGTTTTGTCTTTGCTTATTTTAAAAATACCGCCAGCACTGTTTCTGAATTTGACATAAATTCTGTTGAACTTTCTTTTAATGAGCAACAACAAGCTGTTTTAATTTTTGAAAAAGAGTTGCAATGTGATAATTTTGGGACATGTTTTTATTCAATAGTTGATGGCGCGCTTGAATCAAACCCTGCGAATGCTTCTAAAGCCTGCAAAGAAGCGTTGGATGGAATAAGGTCTGTTAATATTCCTGAAGAATTACCTGAAAAAGTTCAGAATATGATGTATGAAGTTAAAAATATTCTCGAAAAACAAACCGAATGGTCTTTAAAATCCGCACAGTTTGCTAACCATGAAGTAGAACAGTCGGCGGGTTTCCCTCCTGTTGGTTGTAGCACCTGTAAAGCATACGGTATAATTGATAAAATTAATAATATTTATGGATTAAGAAAAATTATGGGAAAACAATATATTAATTGCGATGCCATTAATGAAGCGATTGAATAATTGAATGAGGAGTCTTATGTCAAAAATCATAGTAAAACAGTCAACAAAAGAAGAATTGGAATTACTTGGCATTGATAGCTGGGGAACATGGACTTGCGAAGTTTCAAGATTCAACTGGGAGTACGATGACAAAGAAACCTGCTATTTCTATGAAGGCGAGGTTGTAATTGAAGCAGAAGGCGAAAAGTTTGAAATAAAGCCCGGCGACCTTGTAATATTCTCAAAAGGTTTAAAATGCGTGTGGAATATTAAAAAGCCTGTCAGAAAAGTGTATAACTTCGGTTAAATTTAAACTATGAAAATAGGTAATATTTTAAAACTCCCCGATGGAATCCCTGAAAAAGAGCTTTTTGAAAAACTGGCTCAGGGCAATAATGTTTTAATCGAAAGAATAGTTTCTTACGGACATAAAACGCCTGATGATTACTGGTATGATCAGAATAAGGACGAATTGGTGATTCTTTTGCAGGGCGAAGCTGTTATTTTATTTGATGATGAAGAAGAAATAAATCTAAAATCAGGAGATTACCTGCTTATTCCTAAGCATAAAAAACACAGGGTAGAAAAAACAAGTTCTCCTTGTATTTGGCTTGCTGTACATGCTAATTTATGAAATCATTAATGAAAAAAAAAAGTTATTTGGTGAAATAAATGAAAATAATACTGAGCAGAAAAGGCTTTGATTCTAAATATGGAGGCGTACCAAGTCCTATCTTCCCCGATGGAACATTATTATCATTTCCTATTCCAGATGGAAATGGGTCTCATTCATATAATGATTTGTATTGTAGTCAGGCAGAAAAGACTTATGCTGAACTGCTGTCTGATTTGACAGGTAAAAATTATAATAAATGCCATTTAGATCCTGATTTATGCAGAGACATAATTAAAAGGGATGAAAAATGGAAGCCTGCTTTTGGACAAATTGGTTCTTCGCAAGGTCATTTGGAAAATAAAGAGGTAAAAGAATCAGATTTATTTGTATTTTTCGGACGTTTTCGCCATATTGAAAATAAAAAAGGTAAGTGGAGTTATATAAAAGGAGCAAAAGAAGTCCATTTAATTTTTGGATATTTACAAATAGGGGAAATTATTTCAATCTGCAATACAGAAATCCCTTATTGGTTATCCTACCATCCCCACATAGTCAATCATAATGAAAATAAAAAAAATAATACAATTTATGTTTCAATTGAAAAATTTAGTATTTTGCCGAAATTAAATGGTGCTGGTTTTTTAAATTACGATTATAAGAGGATTTTAACAAAAGAAGGATTAAGCATAAGTAAATGGAATCTCCCCAAAAATATATTTGAAGGAGTTAATATTTCATATCATTCACCCAATTCTTGGAAAGACAATTATTTCCAGTCCGCAGCAAAAGGACAGGAATTTGTCATAGATGCAAATGAAAAAGTTATTGAATGGTTTAAGGAAATTTTATATTAGATTTGGGCTATAAAGTCCATAAAGGCAGCTTTGTTGTTTCATCAATACTTCGCACTAAATCAGGACCTTTAAATTCCTGTATTATGAATTCCCCTGCATAAACAATTGTTCCGGGCATTAAATGCCCTCCAAAAGCTATACCTTCGGAATTAGAAAGTATAATATGAAGATGGGCAAAGGATTTTGAATCTTTAATCGAGATATTGCCTGTGCAGGAAACTATTTCTAGTCCGCCTGTTAAATTTTCACCTTCAAGTGTCTTGTATGATTGTTTGTACTGGGAATAATACCCGATTTTAGCCTGTTTTACAGCTCCGATGATATTAGCCATCCCGCATTTTATATTATTTTCAATACAAAAACTGTTAATTTGTTCTAACAGGTCTGAATCGTATGGAATTCTCCCCATATATGTTTTTACTATTTCGTATGAATTAGCCTTCATTTTTAACCTTTTGCCTTTATACCAGCTTTATTTTATCTTTAAAATAGCAAGAAATAAAAGGGTCTTAATATGAAATTTAATACTGAATATCTGTGGTTCAATACTAAAAAATACAGAGAAACTAAATAATCTTATCATTTCAAGTCTGCTGGCTTTATTGTCCAAACCTTAATATTATATTTTTTAGCCAGTAATTCAACTTTTTTTAAATGCTTCAAGTCTTTATCTGATTCAATTATTAGAAGTATTCCCGGCTGTTTACTTGTTTTTAATCCGTAATACAAACTTTGTCCTACCGATTCTGCCCATTTTTCAGCAAAATCTACTTCTATAGCATAATCCTTTGTTATACAGTCAACTTTGCCTGATTTATCAAGCAAATAATATTCAGTTCCACCGCCTATACTGTCACAAAAATATTTTTGATATGTTTTTTCATAGTATTGATGTTTAGCGGATACAGGAAATGTAATTTAAAATAGCAGTAAGGATAATAAAATTTTTTTCATACAGTTAAACTCCCGTTTTATATAAAATTATTCGGAACACTGTTAAAAATAATTCCCCTACCGTATTTATCCTCAAGTTTATCCCAGGCGCTGGATAACTTAGATGTTTTAAAATTCTGCTGAACTGAAGAAAACAAAGAAAGCTGGGTCTGCTCTGTTAAATCCTCAAAAATAACGCCTGAACTTCGATAAATAATATCAGGAATAAAAATATCAGGGAAAATAATTTTTATGACTTCCTGCGCCTCGAATTCAAAATCAGTCGGCTGGATTAGCTGTGATTTCTGGTAATAAACTTTAAAATCCTTTGTTCTTAGCATAATGCCGATTGTTTTGGTTTTTAGTCCCCTGCTTCTTAATTTTCTGCAGGCTCTGTGAGCATGGTAATTAAGTGAATTCCTAATATAGCTTTCATCTGATGTGAATTTAGCAAAAGAACTTGTTTTCTGGATTGACTTTGGAGGAACGTATTTATCAGAAACAGGATAAATACTGTTACCTGTTAATTCCTGCTTTAATTCAATTCCTTTTTTGCCAAGCAATTTACTTATTCTGGTATCATCTATAATTGTAAGCTGGTAAGCGGTTCTTATACCGTATTTATTTAAAAGGGCAGTAGTGTTTTTGCCGATACCCCAGATTTCAGCAATGTCTGTCTTTTTTAATTCTTCAGTAATTTCCCTGAAGCCTATTCTGTAAACTCCATCTGCCTTTTTAGCCTTTTCAGAAGCGAGTTTTGCCAGTACTTTTGTTGAACTTACGCCTATCGAAACAGGGACTCCGACTTCTTCCTTTATTGTTTTTCTTATGTCTATTGCTATTTTAAAGTAATCTTTTCTGTACATTCTCCTTAATCCTGTAAGATCAAGGAAAGCTTCATCTATAGAATAAACCTCAACAACAGGAGAGAATTCTTTTAACTTTGTCATAACCCTGTCTGATATATCACCGTATAAATTCATATTGCCGGAAAGATAAATTGCTTGAGGGAATTCTTTTTTTGCCATAAAAACAGGCATCCCCATTTTAATACCGAGCTGTTTTGCTTCTTTAGACCGGGCAACCACACAACCGTCATTATTACTTGCTACACACACAGGTTTATTCAACAAAGAAGGATTAACAAGCTGTTCGCAGGATACAAAAAATGAATCACAATCAACCAATGCTATTTCTGGACTCATACTAATTTCTCTAACATATTTTCAATCTTTTTCTTATGCGCAAGGGGATTGAATAAGTGCTAAAGTAATCTGATAGATATAGTTTTTATCCAGTTTGCTAGTCGTGCCAAAATGCCTGCTTGCTAAACGTGTCGCCGATTTTGCCTGAAAATTTAGTTTGATAGAAATGCCACAAAACGGAGTTTTTCTGGAGTAAAATTGGATACCTCTGTTTTTATGCCGAATGCCTCTATCTCTTGATATTTGTATAATACAGGCATGTTTTGTTCAATGTATAAATACTCCAGTTTTTGGCACTTGCGGAAGTTTGGGGAAGTTATAGGGAAGTGTGTCAAAAGGTGTTCAAAATGTGTTTTTCAGCGTTCAAAAATTTTGAGGCGGAAGTAAAAGCCAACTATATGAATAAAAGACTTGATTTTTCTGTCCTTTATAACTCTGCTGTCTGGATTTTATCGATTAAGGCTTAAATGTAATTTTTGGCATTTTACTCCTCAAAATTATGATTGTTTATATAATCTTCAAAGTGAGAATTTTCATTTCGGGTGTTAATTACATGCACTAAAATATATAGCTCAAGGAGGAAGTCCTGCCGAGAGAAATGCTTGTTTAACCTGCTGTAAATATTAACTCTCTTTAAGAAACGTTTCTGTAGAGACACAATAAAGCTGATTTTATTCAAGTGTACTCATTTACTTGAATTTCTTTTATTGACATAAATGGATAAATAGCAATATAAACAGACATATTTAGCCTATTTTTATTGAATTTTTCCTGTTCCGATTTATCATACACAACAGTATGAAAGGAAAACGAGATGGCAGAGAAAATACTTGATACAAGTATAGTTATTTAAGTTGAAAACAATAACAAATAGCGTCAAAAAGGGTATCAAAAATTTTTAAAGCGGACCGCAATTGTTTTTTCAGCCATGCCCAG
>JAKLDH010000102.1 GCA_022703625.1 Cyanobacteriota bacterium
TTGCTAATTACCCGAAACGCTGAAATAGCTTGAAATTCTATTTTAATTTTTTATGCGGCTCGCAGGCAAAGCCTGCGAGCCGCATGTCCTTAAGAAGGCGTAGCGGCTGGCGAAGCCAGCCGCTACGCCAAATATAAAATTATTTATTTAGCAATTCAGGTTAAATAATACCAAATTGCGCTTAAAAGTGTAATATTTTTTGATAAGTTTTTTGCCCCTCCCTCAGGGAGAAAGATTTAACTCTATATTTCATTGCAACTTGGTATTATTTTTCCTCTACCCTTACAAAACCTATAAAACTATTGACAGAATTTGTTGAATCGCTAAAATAAGAGTGCTGTAAAAGATATTTATTTAACCTGAAATAGGAAATTAATCTGTGGCAGAATTTACATCTTCACAAAAATTGTCAGCAAATAATGCCGCTACTTCTAGCAGTAATATAAACGCAAAAACTAAAACTTTTGATAATAAAAATTCTCATTTAGCTGAAATACAGTTTAATCTTGAGAAAGATACTTTTAAATCAACAAACACAGCCAAAAACGCCGCCGAACAAAATAATCTTTCTAATCCCTTTTTAAAAGAGGTTTCAAGCTCTGCTTGGGGTATAAAAGAAAATATTTATAATCCGATAATTAATATCCCTAATACTGTTCAACAAACAACTTTAACTTCATTGAGCGCGTTTCAAACAAACGCCAATCAACTTTTAAACGAGTATTTATCAAAATTTATAAATATTATGGATAAAATAGCGGCAGTTTATGGGGAAAAGGAAAAAGATATCAGGGATAAACTCTCAGATACTTTTAAACAACTGAAAATAAACGTGTTCGACGCTCTTGGACCGGTGGATACATCACTTAAACAGCAGGATCACCATAAAGAAAAAAAGACAAAAGAACACGCAAAAAAATCTGAAGATGCAGATACTTTTGCGCATGAACTTGATTAAAAATCCGATTTAAAGATCAAATCAATTAAATAACGGATTAATACATATACTTAATTATTGATAATATAAAAGAATGACTTTTATTATATTAGGGGAAAAATGCAGGGTTTCTATAAAAATATTTTATTAATAACAGCTTTTCTTTTGTTAAGCCATTCTGTTTATGCTCAACAAACAAGAATTATGGTTTCTCCTGTTACTATTCCGACGGTTAACTCTGTTGTCGGCATTTATCCCAATATTCCCGATATGATCGCAAATGATGTAATTGACGGCTTAAATAAAAATTTGCGTTTTGATGCTCTGGATTTAGCGACAGCAGAAAATTTATTGGGTTCCTACGGATTATCCAAAGATTATAAAAAATTCCTGCAAAACTATAAGGATAAAGGAATTATTGACTATAAACCGTGTGATTTTGCTCATAAAAAACTGAGAATTGATAAAATTATTCTTATTGCTTCCGGTTTAAGCACTCAAGGTATGCTTTTAGAAAGACCTTTCTGGTACAAAATGGGCTTAACTGAACTTGAACCCATACGTTCATACTATATGATGAATGTTTCTCTTGTACAAATTGATACACGAACCTGTTTGCTGGATTTTGAAAAAACTTATGAACAAAAATTTAAAGTTGATAATTTTGAAGTAACCTCAAATTCCTTGAATGATAATCTTATTTCAACAGAAAAAATTAAAATGTTTTCTCGGGAAATTTCAAATGATATTGTCATGCAAGTTTTTATAAATACAAATCAAAACTTTTATAAAGAAGTAAACAGCTCTATTATTACGAATACCACTAATAACCCTGTTGAAACAAAGCCTGTAGGTCAATCTTTACCTTCCGGCGATGAATATTTAAAAAATCGAAGAAAAGAAAATTTTAAAAAGTGGATAAAAGAAAAAGTAGATTATTAAAATAAAAGTGGTTATACCAATCCAAATAAGTTTTCGTTAATTTGTTAAAAAGCTGATATTTACAGCCCGCGCCGCCCTGCGGGCGGTGCGGGCTGAGTAAGGGTATAGTGGGTGTTTTGGCTTCGCCAAAACACCCACTAATTAAGGCTTTACAAAAACCACTTTTTTTAGTTGCCGATTTCTTTTTCAGATTGGTATAATTAGTTTTGTCGTTTATTATAGGACGTTTAAATGTTTTTTTACGCTGATTTACATATACATTCAAAATATTCACGGGCAACAAGCAAAAATTGCAATTTAGAAGAACTTGCTCTCTGGGCGGGAAAAAAAGGAGTAAAAATACTTTCAACCGGAGATTTTACACATCCTGCCTGGTTTAACGAAATAAAAGACAAATTAATTCCCGCAGAATCAGGAGTTTTTAAACTTAAAGACAATAAATTAAACCCTGATAACCCCGTAAGATTTGTTTTATCGGTTGAAATTTCTACTATCTACAAAAAAGGCGATAAAACAAGAAAAGTTCATCATCTTATCTATATGCCCGACCTGAAATCCGCCGAAAAATTCAGGCAAAAGCTTTCTCTAATAGGGAATATAGTTTCTGACGGACGCCCTATATTGGGTTTGGATTCCAGAAATTTACTTGAAATCGCTCTGGAATCAAGCGCAGATTCGTTTATTATACCTGCTCACATCTGGACGCCGTGGTTTTCAGTTCTTGGTTCAAAGTCAGGGTTTGATTCTATTGAGGAATGTTATGAGGATTTAGCCGAACATATTTTTGCTGTTGAAACAGGCTTATCCGCTGATCCGGAGATGATTTGGCGAGTGTCCGGTCTTGATAAATACAGGCTGGTTTCTAATTCTGATGCCCATTCTGCTTCTAAAATAGCTCGAGAAGCTACGATTTTCAATGCGGAACCAGACTATTTCAGTCTCAAGAATGCTTTGAAAACAGGAAAAGGATATGTTGGCTCGGTGGAATTTTACCCGCAGGAAGGGAAATATTATCTTGACGGGCACAGAAAATGCGATGTATGCTTAACTCCGGCAGAAAGCGATAAATGCGAAGGAATTTGTCCTGTATGCCATAAACCGCTTACTCAAGGAGTAATGAACAGGATTAATCAGCTTGCAGATCGAGAGGAAAAGGATTTAAAGCCTCCATCAACCGCAGGAGAAGTTTATAGGCTTATCCCGCTGATGGAAATTTTATCAGAAATTTTAAATGTTGGCGTTGCCAGTAAAAAAGTTGAAACAGCATACGAAAATTTAATACAAAAACTTGGAGCTGAGCTTGAAATTTTAAGAACTATTCCGGTAAATGAGATTGAAAAAGCGGGCATGCCAAGATTAGCGGAAGCCATAACCCGCTTAAGAGAAGGCAGGGTAATTAAAAAAGCGGGTTTTGACGGTGAATTTGGAACTATAAAGCTTTTTGATTAAGGAAAGAATAAAAAAGGATTTTAAATTTTTCCGAAAACTAAACGCATTTTCAAAAACAGATATTACGAAGTCTTTGACACAGGCGGAAATTTATAAAAATAAAGCCGCTTATCCTTTTGGACAAGGGCTTTATGGTGGGCGTTGAGGGACTCGAACCCCCGACATCTTCGGTGTAAACGAAGCGCTCTACCAACTGAGCTAAACGCCCGACTTAGATTAAAAATCTTCTATTTAAATTATCACGCATAAACTTCTTCGTCAACTTTATTATATTTTTGTAGGGATAGACCCATGTGTCTGTCCCTGTTTATCAGGGCGAACATTTAAGTTCGCTCCTACTTTTAATCATGCGTTGATTGCAAATCAGTATACAATTTATTTTTTCATAAAGATTACAATACTTAAATTAAGCGACCCTGTTTATTATTTCCTTTTTTAAATACCCGTTAATATTATTAATTGTCGTGATTAAGATTCTTTGAATCGCTTCAATCGTATCAAATGCAATATGAGGTGTAATAATTACATTGGGCATGTCAAGTAATTTGTGGTTAATAAGCGTTTTTTCAAGACACTCTCTTTTTACGCAATCCGTTTTAGTCAGGTAAAATTCCTCATTAGTAAGAATTTCCTCGCATTCAACCACATCAAGTCCTGCTCCAGCTACTTTGCCGCTCTTTAACGCTGCATAAAGCGCCTTTGTGTCAACAATTTCACCACGGGCAGTGTTAATAAGAATTACTTTATCCTTCATTTTATTAAAAGCGTCTTCATTTATCATATGAAAATTCTCTTTTGTAGAAGGGGTATGAACGCTTATTATATCTGAATTTTTTAAAAGTTCTTCCAGCTCAACATACTCTACAGAATATTTTTCCTTAATATTTTCTTTTGGAAACGGATCATAAGAAAGAATTTTCATTCCAAAGCCGTAAGCGATTTTTGCGGTGTAGCAACCTATTGACCCTGTGCCTATAATGCCGATTGTTTTTCCAAAAAGGTCTATGCCTATTGATCCGTGAAGATTTATTCTGCCTTCTTTTAATTCTTCATAAGCTTCAGATACTTTTCTGGCAACGTTTAAAAGAAGCGCGAATGTAAACTCCGCTACTGTACATTCGCCGTATCCAGGGGCGTTTGTAACTTTAATATCCGCTGTTTTGCAATATTCAAGGTCAATATTATTATAGCCGGTTGACCTTGTCGTTATAAGCTTTAAATTCGGCAGTTTTTTGAGGCATTCAACCGATACGTTTGAGCTCGTAAAAACAGATAATATTTCAGCATCTTTTATTTTATCAAAGTTTTCAGCAAAACCTTCCTGAAAACTCTTTTTTATCAATATAAATTCGCAATTTTCCGGCGCGTGTTTTAAAAGAAATTGCTCTTCAAAATCTTTTATATCAAAAAATACAGTTTTAATTTTTGCCATATTTACCGCCTTTTTTATTTAATTGCCAAAAGAATTTCATTTTGAATATCTATTAATAATTCAAGAGATTCCTCGTCCGGATGGGTAAATCCTAACAGGTGAAGGATTCCATGACAAAGCAGAAATCTTATTTCTTCTTCAAGTTCAATTTGATTAGCATCCGCCTGGGATTTTGCTGTTTCTACGGAAATGATAACTTCTCCCAACGGGATTTCATCTTGTATCATAACGTCTTGATCTTCGCTATCAGCAAAAAGAGCAAAGGATAAAACATCGGTAGGCTTGTCTTTTCCTCTGTAAGAACTGTTTAATTCCTCTATTTCCTCATTTTTAGTCAGTAAAACATCGACACTTATTGTTTTATCAGCAATATCATAACCGTTTAAAGCGGAATCCGCCAGAATTTTTTTGTTTTTTAAGGCATATTCAAGAATCAAACCTGCGTCTTTTTCTAATTTTTCAGCATTTACGGGGAATATCTTCTGATTATCAGTTAATGTAATTTCAAAATTTACCATAAAATTGTCCTTTTTCGATACAGGTTAAGTATAATTCAATAATGGCAATTTGTAATCAATATAACAATTATTGAAATAGGCTGGCAAATAAAAAAGATATTTTTTATTTAACTTGAGTTGCTAAATAAATAATTTTATATTTGGCGTAGCGGCTGGCAAAGCCAGCCGCTACGCCAGTTTAAGGACATGCAGCTCGCAGGCAAAGCCTGCGAGCTGCATAAAAATTAAAATAAAATCTTAAGCTATTTCAGCGTTTCGACTAATTAGCAATTCAAGTTATACCGCCCCAAAATGAATTTCGGATTTTTTCTTAAAACGCCAGGGGCGGTATGGCGAAGCAGGAGTGATGAAGTTGGGAAAATCCGGCTTTGCCGGTTTTCCTAAATTCAAACTCATTTTAGTATATTTAACGGTTTTTTAAATTGATTGGTATAATGTAATTTTTATAAAGCCTTACATTGAGGGTGTTTTGCCGAAGGCAAAACACCCTCAAAAACAATCTTTAGCCCCCTCTCCCTGATAGGGAGAGGGGGTTGGGGGTGAGGGTTTTTATTAAACTCCAAAAAACTTTTACAGATCACTATAGCAATAAAAATTTTTTTTTAATTTATATATATTAAAATAAAAAAAATTCTTGATTATATGAATTTTCTATGTTAATTTTTATATCTAATAAAAAAAATTGGGTATGTGGTAGGTATAGAGAGAGAAAAAAGAATTGAAATTACAAACGCAACAGCAGCTTAAGGCTCCTTCAATATCAAATCTTGGACGGCACATACTTGCAGAATTTTATAACTGTAATTCGAACGTCCTAAATAATCTGGAACTTATTGAAACATCGATGGTAGATGCTGCAACAGAGTGTGGCGCGACTGTGGTGGAAAAAAACTTTCACATGTTCAACCCTTACGGGGTTAGCGGTGTGGTAATCATTTCAGAATCGCATCTTGCAATACACACATGGCCCGAATACGGCTATGCGGCAGTTGACCTGTTTACTTGCGGCGATTCATGCGATCCTTTAGTCGCTTATGAATATTTAAAAGACAAATTAGGCGCAGGTTCTGCAATATATACAGAACTTCAACGCGGCATGTTTGACGGAAAAACCAATCAGGTAATGGTTTCTCCTTTTCAAATCAAAACACATATTGACTAGAGGACTTATAAATTGACGCTGGATATCTGGTTTACCGAAAAACATAAAGATCAACAGGGCATTAGCGTAAAAGTAAAGAACGTTTTGTATAGCGGACAATCTGACTTTCAAAAAATTGACGTGATTGACACAGAAGCTTTTGGGAAAGTTCTTTTGCTTGATGAACTGTTTATGACAACAGAAAAGGACGAATTCTTTTATCATGAAATGATTTCACATATTCCCCTTTTGGCTCATCGATGTCCTGAGCGGGTATTAGTTATTGGAGGCGGCGACGGCGGCACTATAAGAGAAGTCCTTAATCATCCGTCCGTTAAAGAAGTTGTCCTGTGTGAAATTGATAAAGCGGTTATTGATGTCAGCATAAAATATTTTCCTTCAATAGCATGCCGTCTTGATGATCCAAGAGTTAAAATAAATATAGAAGATGCGGTTGAATATATAAAAAAACAAAAAAACAGCTTTGATGTTGTTTTAATTGATTCAACAGACCCTTTAGGACCTGGGGTCGGCTTATTTACCGAAGATTTTTATACGAATGTGAAAAATTCCTTGAAAGAAGGCGGTGTTATGGCAGCTCAGACAGAATCTCCCATAGCATGTCAAAAAGAATTTCAGCTTATAAATGCTCTTCTTAATAAGGTGTTTTCTGTTGTAAAACCTTATTTTGCGCCGGTTCCAACTTATCCTGGAGCGTATTGGAGCTGGACCTTCTGTTCAATGGGAGTTCTTCCCGAAATTAACAATGAAAATCTTGCTATTGAGTTGGAAAAAACCGCAATATATTATAACAGAGAGATTCATAAAGCTGTTTTTGCAATTCCTAATTATGTAAAACGCTTAATTGAAAACAAAGATACAGTAATACCAGGCTGTAATTAATTTAAACAAGTAATCTCTACCCGAGCCGCTTCTTGTTCCCTGTAATTTGCTCACTATACCTGGATTTGTCAATTATTTTAAATCTTTATACAGATTTGAACATTCTTTAAAAGATTGTTAAGTAATTTTATCTTATAATAATTAATCTTTAACTAATTTTATATATAAAATTCTTAATATTTACCGGTTTTTTATTTAATTTTTTTTTTAAAGTAGTATTTTATATCTATTAGGATATCTTTTTAGATATCCTGGAGGTTATATTTAGTAGATTCTAGGAGAAGAAAAACATGAAAGTAAATGGATCAAACGGTTTGAACAATCAAGTCGCTTTTAAGGGAAATTTATCCGAGCAAATTAAAGTAATCGGTAAAGCAGTGGGACAAGCTGTTGAATTGCCAAAACAGGAAGAAAAAACAATGAAAAGAATGGTTGAAGCCTATCAACAAAGCGGCATGTTTCCTGAAAGAGCTAAATCATTTAAACAAATTTTAAAAACATTTATACTTCCCGGCGCTAAAGTGGTTAAAGATGATTTAAACAAAGCCGGAGAAAGAGTTGTACAAGTTGTAAGCGCTACAGGAAAAAATTCAGCAACAGCGCCTGCAAAAATGTTAGATATCGCAGGAACCGCTGAAAAAGCTCAAGCCGCCGCAAAAGCCGAAAAAACTGTTGACTTATGGGGTTAATCTACAAATTATTAAAAGAAGCCGGTAAATAAAAAAGACGGTTTTTGTAAATTATTAATTAGCGGGCGTTTTGTCGAAGACAAAACGCCCGCTATACTCTTACTTAGCCCGCGCCGTCAGTAGGGCGGCGGTAAGATTTTTTAAGATATAAAAATATATATTGTCTTGACTGCAATTTTATTAATATAAGATAATAAGAGAAAGAAAACATGGAGAGGTGTCCGAGCGGTTTAAGGTACAGTCCTGGAAAGACTGCGCGCCCAAAAGGCGCCGAGGGTTCGAATCCCTCCTTCTCCGTTTTTCTG
>JAKLDH010000103.1 GCA_022703625.1 Cyanobacteriota bacterium
CAGCCGCTACGCCGTTTTAAGGGCATGCGGCTCGCAGGCAAAGCCTGCGAGCCGCATAAAAAATTAAAATAAAATTTCAATCTATTTCAGCGTTTCGACTAATTAGCAATTCGAGTCAATCAATTTAAAAAATCGGTAAATAAAAAAGATGGTTTTTATAAATCCTTAATTAGCGGGTGTTTTGCCTTCGGCAAAACACCCGCTATACCCTTACCTAGCCCGTGCCGCCCTGCGGGCGGCACGGGCTATAAATATTAGCTTTTTTACCAATTAACGAAAACTTATTTAAATTGATATAGCCCTTATTTTTTTGATTGTAATTTATAATTAAGTTATATTTACAATATGAATGAAAATATTTATACGCATGATCATTTTAATACTTGGCAAACCTGTAAAAAAAGATATTATTTCAAATATATAAAAAAACTTAACTTGCCGGATTTTACAGGAGATTATGAACTCGGAAAAAATATGCATGCTCTTTTAGACTATTATTTAAGAGGGCATAAAATAAATCATTTATTACAAAATGCCTCTGAAGAAGTCAAAAACAGCTGGAATTCAATAAAAGATCATCCTTTACTTGCTTTGAAAAATATAAAAACGGAATGGGGCTTTATTTCAAGAATCGGCGATACGGAAAACTGGTTGATAGGAAGAATAGACGCTATATTTTACAATTCAGAAACCCGCAAATATATAATCGCTGATTGGAAAACAGGTAAATATATTCCTAAAAATGTTGATTCTAATTTTCAACATAAAATTTATCTTTACGCTTTTTATAACTGCCAAAAAGATATGAACCTGGAATTTAGTCAGGATGAACTGGAATTTCAGTATATAAAAATTCTTGATGAAATTTCTGTTAATACAATAAAATTTTGTTCTGAAAAAGAAGCTGAATATGAAAGAATTTTTTTAAAACTAATTAAAAACATAAGTGAATTTGAATATGAACCGAATAATGAAAAGTGTCCTTTAAAAGAGTGCGTTTATAGAAATTCGTGTTTTATACTATAGGGATCCTCTAAAAAAGGCTGTTTTTGTAAAGTCTTAATTAGCATTTTAACGCTTCTCGCAATCTGCCATTGCGCTTTTTTAAAAGGGTATCGGCTTTTTCCAGGTCTATATTTAATAAAGCCATAATAACAGCGGGTTTTACCTTATAATTTGATCTCTCCAAATGTTTTTTCGCTTCATCATAAGTTATTTCCGCAATTTCAGAAACGATTCTTGTTGCTCTATCCTTTAATTTGACATTAGAAGGGCAAACATCAATCATATAATTCTGATAAACCTTGCCTATTCTAATCATAGAGGCGGTAGTAAGCATATTAAGCGTCATTTTTTGAGCAGTGCCGGCTTTTAATCTTGAAGAGCCTGTTAAAACTTCAGCTCCCACAACAGGACAGATAAAAATATCGGAAAATTGTTTTATTTTAGCTTCTGTATTGCACGCAATCCCTGCGGTGGCAATATTAAGCTGTTTTGCTTTGCTAAGAACTCCAAGAATATAAGGAGCATTTCCGCTGGCGGATATTCCAACCACAACATCTCCAAATTTTGCTCCTGAATTGAGCAAGTCGGATTCGCCGCCCTCAAAGCTGTCTTCAGCTCCTTCCACAGAAGTTTTTATCGCTTTATCGCCTCCCGCAATATATCCCCTAACCATTTCCGGAGAAACGCTGAACGTTGGAGGACATTCTGACGCGTCAAGAATTCCAAGCCTGCCGCTTGTTCCCGCTCCAAAATAAAGAAGGTTTCCTCCTTTTAAAAAAGCTTCGGATATTATATCAACGGCTTTTGCGATATTATCAAGCTCTTTTTCAACGGCAAACGCTACTTTCCGGTCTTCTTTGTTCATTATTTCCAAAATTTCTTTTGAAGAAAGCAGGTCTATATTAATTGAAGCCGAATTTCTCGCTTCTGTTAACGCAACTTTTTTTTCCAAATATTTTCCTCCGATAATAGCATATATTATAACCTATACCAATCAATTAAATAACTCGAATTGCTAATTAGTCGAAACGCTGAAATAGCTTGAAATTTTATTTTAATTTTTTATGCGGCTCGCAGGCTTTGCCTGCGAGCCGCATGCCCTTAAAAAGGCGTAGCGGCTGGCAAAGCCAGCCGCTACGCCAAATATAAAATTATTTATTTAGCAATTCAAGTTAAATAAAAAAGATGATTTTTGTAAATCCTTAATTATACCAAGTCGCAATTGGCTGTCATTGCGAGGAGGGGCTTGCCCCCGACGCGGCAATCTTCTCCTCTTCTTGTTGTTAGCCGGATAGATTGCCGCGCTCGCTACGCTCACTCGCAATGACAATTTAGGCTATTTTGTATTATTAATTGCAACTTGATATAGCAACTCAAGTAAATTAAAGCGTCAAAGCCCATGTTTCATTAAGACTTGCTTTAAAATTGTCAATATTAAAATTAAGACTTTCAGCCAGCGTTAGCATGGCTGAAATATATTTGTGGTCTTTTTCTTTATGCTTGGAATCTTTTAATTTTTCTATTAAATCAGGTATTTTTTTATAAATTGTACTGAAAAAATAATTCTGCGCGCTGAATAAATCCGGCTGTAAATCAAGTTTTTCAATTAATTTAAGCGAATCTGTCAACGATTCATATTCGCTGACTTTACCGTTTTGTGAAAGTTTTTTAACCTTTTTACAGATATAATCGCTATAAAGCTCACTTACTTTTTGATTGTCAAGTTTTATTTCCAGCTTTCTAGCTTCTTTATTGATTTCTATGGCTTTTCCAAGAAGTTCCGGCGAGCCTATATCCTCTTTTTCCTCCATTAAATCATTTAATAAAGAACTAAGAGAATATTCTGCGGCAATTTTAAATTCTTCCGGGATTTTTAAACCAAGCTCTTTAAGCTGCAACATAGGACCTTTAGCTTCATCGTAAAGATTTCTGTAAGTGCTGGCAAATTTTTCCAGTTTATCCTGAATTAAAACATTGATAATTTTGCGTCTTTCCTCAATAAACAAGTCTTTAAGAGTAAAATAGTCTTTGCCGAAGTATTCATCAAGCCCTCTGATTATTTCAGTAAGCGGCAGGGTTTCATATTTATTAATTAAATTTTCTTTTATTTTGTTATACTCTGATTTTCCGGCAAATCCTCTGATAACACAATGGAAATCTTCGCCGCCGTAATGCAAAAGAGCAAAAATCATGTCATGTCGTTCAAAAGTTATGGTAGAAATGACTTCAATCCTACCTATAACCAGATGTGTATTTGCTTTTTGTGTTTTTGAATAATCAAGAGCTTTTATTTTATAACAATAAACATTTGTTTCTTCTTCATAATCTTCAAAAAGCGAACTTATTGCCCAATGGCTTACAACCTGTTTTGCGCTGACAATAGAAGGTTTAACAAACTTTAAATATATATCTTTTCCGTTGCCGAATTTTTTTATATTGCTCCACGCTTCAGCAAGTAAAGATAAAAACTTTGTTTCAAGATCGATTTCCTGGAATTCTTCAGCTATTTGCATTGCTCTTGCGGCGTATTTAAGAATCTGTATTGTTTCTATTCCTGTTATTTCCGCAAAAAACCAGCCGCAACTGGTATACATAAGCATAGCATGTCTTTGCATTTCAAGATATTTGATAACATTAACCATTTCCGCAGGAGAAAGCTCTCTGCAAGCTTCCTGATCGCAAAATTTCTTTATAGTCGTTTCGTTTCTGTCTAAAATAACGTCAATATATCGATCTCTTGCCCCCCATGGGTCTTTAACATATTTTGATATTCCTTTTTCATAAACATAGGAAAGTTGATCTCTTAACCAATCAAGAGCCGCTCTAAGAGGCTTTCTCCATTCCTGATTCCATCCAAGTTGAGCGCCTGTTGAACATCCGCAGTTTTCTTTCCAGCGTCCGACGCCATGAGAGCAACTCCAGGAAGAAGGCGCTTTTACTTTAGCTTCATAAACAGGAAGATGGTTTTCAAGAAATTCGCCATAATTGGTTAAAATAAAATCAGTTTCTTTAATTTTTTTCTTTAGAGCATAAGACAGCGCCATATTGCCGAGCATTGTGTGATGCCCGTAACTTTCGCCGTCGGTGGCTATATTAACAAGCTGATCGTAATCCCTGGTGTTTGAAATCCCGTCTTTTAACCTTCCGACAAATTTATCCCCATTTCTTAAAAGTTCTTCAAACGCGACTGATTTTGAAATAGACCCGTCATAAAAGAATAAATCAATATATCGTTCAGTTCCGTCATCAAGAAAATATCTGTATGATTTGCCCGGATCGACATTTCCCCAGCTTACATCCTGCCATGCGCCGCTTTCTCTATTGAGGCTGATTTTTCTTATTTTTTCAGCCTGATAAGGTGATAAAACCGTAAATTTTATTCCGCAATCCACTAAAACTCTTAGCGTATCGTCATCAACCGCTGTTTCGGCAAGCCAAATGCCTTCGGGTTTTCTGCCGAACCGCAAATAAAAATCTTTTATACCCCATATTGTTTGGGTATATTTATCTTTTTCATTGGCAAGAGGCATTATCATGTGATTATAAACCTGAGCAAGGGCGTTTCCATGTCCTGAAAAACGCTCTAAAGACTCTTTATCGGCTTGCAAGATTCGATCATACGTTTTAGGAACATACACTTGCAACCAGGAAAGCAGTGTTGGACCAAGATTAAAACTAATCAGCCCGTAATTATTCACGATATCAAGAATTTGATTTTTATGATTAACAATTCTGGAAACAGAATTTGGCTTATAACATTCCTGAGTTATCCGCAAATTCCAGTCATGAAAAGGCGCGGCGCTATCCTGCAATTCGATTGCTTCAAGCCAGGGATTTTCACGGGGAGGCTGATAAAAATGTCCGTGAATAGTAAGATAATTCTTTTTATTTTTTTCAGTCATATTTTTTTCCTAAATAAATTAACTCTTTTGCAAGTTTAAATTTTATAAACTTTTGTGGAAGATTTTTTTCAATTATAGCAATTATTACAAAGTTTTATCAATTTAAAATTTTAAGAAGACCTCTAAAAACAAAAGAATTTTATTATTTATATTAATGCTTTGTTAATTTAATTTTATGGAATTTATGACCGATAATATTTTTTATGTAATTTTTTAAGTAACGTAGAAATCGTCATGCCGAACTTGTTTCAGCATCTTTCCAGTATTCAATACAAGCTTACCGTTTCTTCATTTTCTTTCTTTTTGAACGCAAAAAGAAAGAAAACGAAGCAAAAGAAAGAAAAACTGAACCCCAAGGGGACAAGACTGTCAGGGGCAAGCCCCCGAACCCCCTCACTTACAAATGTCAGCTTTTTGTTTTTTCTTCGCTTTTTACATAAAAAATATTATCAGTCTATAGATATCTACAAAATTAACTTAGCTAAACCCTAATCAATAAAAGAAATCGGCAACTAAAAAGGCGGTTTTTGTAACGCCTTAATTTGAACAAAAATAAAATTATAACGTCTATAATATTAAAATTTTATTTTTTATTATAGAGGTTTCACAGGAGGAGAATATGTTTCTTGCAAAAGTAAAGTATCCATATAAAAAAGAATGGGAAAAAGATTTGGGATATGGTCTTTCTGCGCCAATAACTCTTGAAAACAAGGAAATTGGCGATTATAGACAATATGTAAAGGCGAATGATCCCGAAAAACAATGGTTAAGAAGTCTAAAAAAAGGCGAAGAGGTTTATATAGAAAAAAATTCGCTTGGCAATGGTTTTATTATCAAACCAATTCAATCGGATTCAACAACAGAAGAATCGCCTAAAAATGAGGCTTCTAAAATAAAAAATAACGCTAAAATCCTTATAGAATGCATAAAAGAAGTTGAGCTACAGTTACAGGAAACTAAAACGTCTTTTACAAGCGAAGATGTCAGATCTTTGTCAATATCTTTGTATATCCAGTCGATGAAAGAAAAAAAGTTTAACTGGGAATATGAAATCGTTGATATGCTAAACGATAAAACTAATTAATACCAAGTTGCAATCAAAAGAGTATTATTTTTTGATAAGGTTTTTGCCGGCTACGCCGGCAAAAACCTTATCAACTCTTCTTCCCCTCCCTTAGGGAGGGGGCAGGGGGAGGGAGATTTAGCGCTACATTGATTGTAACTTGGTATAACATGAACTGCTTGCGGAATAACGAGGAAAACTCGTTAAATGTAAACATATAATGACTTTTATTATAATGTTAATTAATTTTTAAGCCGTGAACATCTATTGATTTATTATCAATCATGTACATCCCTTTTGATTCAAATTTCAAACTAAAATTTGAATTTAGGTGTTTAAGCTTTTGTTTTAAAAGATCAGTTATAAGGACTTCTTCAGCTTTAGCAAGGTTTAAAACTTTATTTGCAAGCTGAAAATCTATGTTAGCGGTTGCAGTCGTATAGCTGCAACTGCTCGCAACTGAAAAAGAAAAAACAGTATTTAAATCAGCTGTGCCTTTATTAATTTCTTTAATTTTTTCAGTTAAATAAGTAATGTAAATAATGAATTGTTCTACATCTGTAAAAATATAACCGCTTAAATTAGGATCAGAATTAATGACAGGGTCTTTATATTCTTTACCCGAGAAGTTTTTCGCTATATTTTTTATGGATATTTCATAAGAATCAATTAACCCTACTGAAAAAGAATCGTTTTCATTTTTTACTAAATATGATTCATGTTTTTCAATTTTAATAAGTTTAAGAATTACATATATAACCTTGTTTTTATTAAGCTCCTTTAATAAAGATTCATGTTCTTTTGATTTAATGTCTTTTTGTTTTTTTATTTCCAAATTTTTATTTAAATCTTTTAATTTTTCATCAACAAAATCAAGAATTTTGGAATTTATAATAAAGACTAAAGCCATTAACGCTACAAATATTGCTAAAATAACAGGGGTATAATCAACTTGAGCTTCGCCAAAAGTAAATTGAAAATTAAAAGATTTGTCTAAAAGTATAACTAAAGGCTGAACAAGCTTGCCAAATAATGCTTTTAAAGGAGCTATAGCGGAAAGATTAATTAACGTCAATGACCAATAAAACATAATTATCGGCAAATAAAGCCACATAAGCCCTTCACAGATTTTATTAAGTGTTTTTAGAAATTTCATAATTTATTTCAATCCAACTATATCTAATTAATTAATAATATCATATATTATTCGTATTCTAATAATTTTTAGACGATTAAGTTCGTATTTAGATAATTTAATTATAAAGAATTTTTAAAAAAAAATACAACCTTTAAATAATTAAATTATCTATAAGTCTTACTCCGTTAATTTTTACAGCTATTGCAAACAATGTATTTTTTTGGATTTTTTCCGCGCGTTTAAGCGTTTCAAAATCAAAAGCTTCAAAATATTCAATCTCCAGATCAGGGTCAATAAGTTTTTTTGACAGCTCTATTGCCTCAGAAGCGGAAGTAATTCCTGTATTGTACAATTTTTCAATATTTTTTAACGATTTAAAGATACAAAGAGCTTTATTTCTTGATTCTGCGCTAAGATATTTGTTTCTTGAACTGCAAGCTAAGCCTTCCGGCTCTCTTATAATTGGACAATCAACAATTTCAAGGGGTAAATCAATATCTTTGATCATTTTTTTAATTATAACAAGTTGTTGAGCGTCTTTTCTGCCAAAATATGCTTTGTCAGGGGTTATTATATTAAATAATTTCAAAACCACAGTAGCGACGCCGTTAAAATGACCTTTTCTGAAATTGCCGCAAAGTTTATTCTGATAAGACGCCGGCGGCGCGACAATTGTAAAATTTTCATCAATGCGGGTTGCCTCGTCCGGATACATTTCATCGGCATTCGGCGCAAATATTATATCAACGCCGAGCTTTGAGCATATTTGCCTGTCCGCTTCAATTTGTCTTGGATATTTTTCAAAATCTTCCCCCAGGCAAAATTGTATTGGATTTACGAAAATACTGACTATGACAATGTCGCATTCCTGTTTTGCTCTTTTTATAAGGCTTTCATGTCCAATATGAAGAGCGCCCATTGTTGGAACTAAACCAATTACAAGTTTTTTTTCTTTAAAACTTTTAATTTTCTGTCTTATTTGAGTTATTGTGTAAAGTATTTCAGTAATCAACATATTTTCCGATTTTAAATTATTCATAATTTATATTATATACTAAAATGAGTTTGAATTTAGGAAAACCGGCAAAGCCGGATTTTCCCAACTTCATCACTCCTGCTTCGCCATACCGCCCCTAACGTTTTAAGAAAAAATCCGAAATTCATTTTGGGGGCG
>JAKLDH010000104.1 GCA_022703625.1 Cyanobacteriota bacterium
TTTTTATGCGGCTCGCAGGCAAAGCCTGCGAGCCGCATGCCCTTAAAACGGCGTAGCGGCTGGCTTCGCCAGCCGCTACGCCAAATATAAAATTATTTATTTAGCAATTCAAGTTATTTAGATTAGTATAACTTAACAGAGCGCCGGAATATATTATTTCTCGCCTGTAACGACTAAAAGATGCCAGCCAAATTGTGTTTTAATAGGCTCGGAAACCTCTCCTACAGGAAGACTAAATGCGGCTTTTTCAAATTCAGGAACCATTTGACCTCTTCCAAAATATCCGAGGTCTCCGCCTTCAGCTCCAGAAGGACATAAAGACACTTCTTTTGCCACTTCGGCAAAATCTTTTCCCGCCAAAATTTCTGTTCTTATTTTTTCAACTTCTTCTTTTGTTTTTACAAGAAGATGACTTGCCCTTACTTGCGTAACGTTTTTGTTCATTTGCTCACCTTTATTATTGTATTCTTTTGCGTAAACCACGAAGTTTTTACTATAGCAAAAAAAACTCATAGTTAAAACCAGAGTAAAAATTCCCAAAATTCTTCCTAATATTTTCATTTTTGTCCGCCTATTTGTTAAAATTCCAATATTTTAAAACCTTATCCCCTGTAATTTTCTAAAAGATCAGTTACGGACCTGTTTGAATAAATCCGCTTAATTGCATCTCCTAAAAGAGGAGCCGCATTAAGCTGAACGATTTTTGAACAGGCATTTGGTTTTAAAGGAATTGTATTTGAAACAATAACTTCTTTTATTACGCTTTTTTCAAGTCTTTCAAGGGCAGGACCGCTGAATACAGCATGAGCCGCGCAGACAAATACTTCTTTTGCTCCTTCTTTTATTAATAAATTAGAGGCTTCACAGATAGTGCCGGCTGTATCTATCATGTCATCAACCAAAATAGCGGTTTTGCCCTTAACATCCCCGATCAGGTTTTCAACTTCCGCTAAATTATGAGCCTGCCTTCTTTTGTCAACAATTGCAATAGGGCAAACAAGCTGTTTTGCCACTTTTCTTGCTCTTTCAACGCCGCCCGCATCAGGACTTACTATAACCAATTCATTAGGATCGTAACCTTTGCCGGAAATATAATTTATTAATACAGGTTCAACCTGCACATGATCTACAAGTGTGCTGAAAAACCCCTGAAGCTGTCCGGTATGAAGATCAACCGCAAGCACTCTTGTTGCTCCGGCTGTGGCAATAAGATCGGCGACAAGTTTTGCGCTTATAGCTTCTCTTCCTGAGGTCTTTCTATCCTGTCTTGCGTAAGCGTAATAAGGAATTACAGCGGTAATCGTCTTTGCGCTCGCTCTTTTAAAAGCGTCAAGCATTATAAGAAGTTCGACAAGATTTCTGTTAACCGGATCACACAAGGATTGCACTATAAAAACATCATCGCCTCTTATGCTTTCCTGAATCCTGACGTATATTTCACCGTCGCTAAAATTTTTAATCTGCATTATTCCAAGACTAATGCCTAAATGTGTCGCAATATCTTCAGCGAGTGAATGATGCGCTCTGCCTGAAAAAAGTTTTAGGTCTTCGATTGATTTTGTTATTCCCTGTCTTTGCATTTCTGATAATTCCAGCGCCAATTTGTAATCCTCCATATTTTATAATAAAAATAAATTTTTTATAAAGTCTATTTATTTAATTTCTTCTGCCTCTTTTTGGGAAATCGTTTTCATTCGTTTTGCTGTCCAGTTTTCAATAATTTTTTGTTTTTCTCTTGCCAATGCCAGCGATCCGGCGGGAACATCCTTTGTAATTACTGAGCCTGCTCCTGCGCTTGAGTTTTCCTTAATGGTTACAGGAGCAATTAATACGCAGTTTGAGCCAATTTTTGCTCCGTCTTCAATAATTGTCCTGCTTTTTATTTTGGTTAAAGGATCGTAATTAGCGGTAATTGTCCCTGCGCCTATATTTACATTTTTCCCTAAAAAAGAATCCCCGACGTAGCTTAAATGCGACACATTGGTTAATTCATTTATCGTGGAATTTTTAATTTCCACAAAATTCCCGATCCTTACGTTAGAAGCGATATTAACATTGTTTCTTAATTGAGCGAACGGACCTACTGATGAATTAAATCCTATCGAGCAATCACAAAGCTTTGACTGAATGATTTTTACATTATCATCAGTTTTAACATTACCTTCAATAAAGGTATTTGGACCTAATATGCAATTTTTCCCGAAAACATTTGATCCTTCAAAAACACATCCCGGATAAACAACAGAATCCTGACCGATTTCTGTTTCCGGAGAAATAAGCGTATTTTCCGGCGAAACAAAGGTTACGCCTTCACCCATTAATTTTTCTATTGCAAGAGAGCTAAGAATTTTCGTTGCTTCGGCGAGATGTTTTCTTGAATTAATCCCAAAAATCTCGTAATTGTTTTTGACTGTGAATACTGAAGTTTTAAACCCTTTTTTAACAGACCAGTCAATAATATCAGTAAGATAATATTCTCCTTGAGCGTTATTATCAGTCATTTCATAAAAAGCGGGAGCTATTTTTTGCCATTCAAGGCAATATACGCCGGCATTAATTTCTTTTACAGCTTTTTCTTCAGGGCATGCGTCTTTTTCTTCCACAATTTTTAAAACGTTTCCTGAAAAATCCCTGATTATTCTTCCATAATTTTCAGGGTTATCAAATACAGCAGACATAACAGTTACCGAAGCTTCTGACTGTTTATGGGCTTCAACAAATTCAGAGAGGGTTTTTGTTGTTAATAGCGGGGTATCGCCGCATAATATCAAAACTGTTCCATTAAAATCTTTAAGCATAGCATGCGCTTTAAAAACCGCATCGCCTGTGCCACGTTGCGGTTCTTGCAAAATACAGGTTACAGGTTGATTTTTATAGGTATTTTCAAGAAAATTCTCAACTTCTTCTGCTTGATGACCTGTTATAACAATTGATTCTTCTGTATAATCAAGTTTAAAAACAGCATTTAAAACTCTTTCAACCAAAGTTTTACCTAAAATCTTATGTAAAACTTTAGGGAGGGACGATTTCATTCTTGTTCCCTTGCCTGCCGCTAATATTACAACTTTAACAGAATTATTCATTAATTTTAAATGTCATAACCTTTCTTGTTTATTTATTATTAAATAAACATGTTTATTTTAAAAATATCTTTTAAAAAATAAAAGTATACCAATCAAAATAAGTTTTCGTTAATTTATTAAAAAGCTAATATCTATAGCCCATGCCGCCCTGCGGGCGGCATGGGCTAGGTAAGGGTTTAGCGGGGTTTTCGGCGAAGCCGAAAACCCCGCTAATTAAGACTTTACAAAAATCATCTTTTTCATTTGCCGATTTCTTTTAATGATTGGTATAGAAGCGCCCTCAATATATTTTGTTAGACAAAAAACAATAAAAAATAGTAAAATAGAGCGTATACTAAACAACAAAACTGATTAACATGAATTTCTTGCGGGAGAATGGGGGAAACTCGTTAAAGGTAAACGGATTAATGATTTTTATACTCAACTAAAAATAAATTTCGGCTTGGGAGCAGTATATTATAAATAAATAAAATATTAAGTTTTAACAAATTTTTTAAAAAAATATATGTCAATTGTTAATTTTTTTTTTGTGTAGACTTAACACTTAATAGAAACCTTAAAAAAATTAGTTCAGGATATCAAAACAATTATGACTCAGGACATTTTAAAAAATAATTCCTCTTCAAGAGCTGTCGAAGAAATTAAAAACCATCTTGATATTGTAGATACAGTGTCAGAGCATGTTGTTTTGAAAAAAACCGGCAAAAATTTCTGGGGATTATGTCCTTTTCATAAAGAAAAATCGCCGTCATTTTCTGTTAATCCTGAAAAAGGGATTTTTAAATGCTTCGGATGCGGAGCTGGCGGAGATTCAATTTCTTTCCTGATGAAAATAAACAGTTCTTCTTTCTGGGAAACAATAGTCGCGCTCGCTCAGAAGTTTGGCATAGAACTGCCACAATCCGGCGTTTCGTCCCAAACAACCGAAATTAAAACCGATATCGTAAAACTTAATAAAGAAGCGGCTGATTTTTATAAAAAGCTTCTTCTTGACTCCCCAGACGCCGCTTTAGCCAGAGAATACCTGAGTAAAAGAAATATAAATAATGAAATTATTGAAAAATTTAATCTGGGATTTGCTTTAAACAGTTTTGACAGTTTAATCAAGCATCTTTTAAACAAAAAATACAGTAATGAGCTTTTGTTTCAGGCAGGGCTGACTTCTGAGAAAACAAACGGCAACGGCTATGTGGACAGATTCAGAAACAGAATAATGATTCCGATTCAAAACGAAAAAGGCGATTTTATTGCCTTTGGAGCCAGATCATTAAGCGACGCGCAACAGCCAAAATATCTGAATTCCCCTGAGTCATTGGTTTTTAGCAAAAGCAGAAGCCTTTATGGCATTTATCAGGCAAAAGAAGAAATTAAAAAACAAGACAGTATAATATTGATGGAAGGCTATTTTGACGTTATTTCAGCGCATGTTAACGGAATAACAAATGCTGTAGCCACGCTTGGAACGGCTTTAACAGAACAACACATTAAAATTATCGCCAAATATTCTGATTCAAGAAAAATTTATCTGGCGTTTGATTCTGATGAAGCAGGAATTGCCGCTACAAACAGAGGCGCTGAAATTATTAAATCAGCTTTTTTAGGACTCGGAGAAATAAAGCGCTTTGATGAAAGCTTTTCTGACTCCGCAAAATCCGAAGACAGAACAATATGTGAAATAAGAGTTATTACAACAAATTCAGGCAAAGACCCTGATGAATTTTTAAGAACAGAAGGAGTTGAATCATATAAAAAATCAATAGAAAATGCGCCTTTATTAATAGATTATCAGATTAACAGGTTAATCGGCATGAAAAATGCTTTAAATTCCCCTCAGGACAAGGCAAATTTAAGTAAAGAAATTATACCGTTGTTAACAGAAATTAATAATTTAATAATAAGGAATGAATATATAAAACTTGTGGCTGAAAAGCTTGGTATAAGCCAGGAAGCGTTTAATACAGAGGTTAAAAAAAGTTTACAAAAAGTTGCTTCAGGACAAAGAAAAAAAGAAGGCTTGTCTTCCTCTTTAAATAAAGAGAATAAAGACATTTTAGCCCAAAAAAATCTACTGAGTTTATACTTTTTAAATACTGAAAAAATTACGCCTTTATGTATTAATAATTATTTAAAGGAGGTTAATTTTACAGACAATAATTTTAAGCTCTTAAAAGAAAAAATTAGTGAGATTATAAATGAAATTAACGATCCTGACAGGCTTTTTCAAGAGCTTTTAAAAAACTTTACAGAAAATGAAGCAATTAAAAAAATTTTGGCGGATTTAATCTATTGTGTAAATGATAAAAAAGAATTAAGCTTTGATTCGATAGAAAAGTACATAATAGATCATATAAATTATTTAAAAACATTTGAAATAACAGAAATCCGCAACAAGCTCAGAGATGAGTATTATGAAAACAATAATAATGATGAAACATCAATCCGGAATCAGCAAAAAGTTAAAGAACTTATTGAAAAAAGAAAAACCGGACTTAATATACTAAATGACAAAATAAATTAACACATATTATATAAATTAAAAATCAACAAAAAGAAGAAAGAGGATTATATTAAATGTTAAACAAAACTTTCAAGAAAAAACCTAGAACAAGTATAGATGATATCATTGTTGCAGAGGAAGATACGGACGACAGCCAGATAGGCAGTTTGTTTACTGACAGCGCAGTGGGTCTTATGGAAGTTGACGCTGAAGACATAGACCAAAAAGACTCGGCAGACGAACCTGACGACATGGATATTACGCCGCCTAAAGGTTTGCCGCTTGATGATCCCGTCAGAATGTATCTTAGAGAAATCGGCAGAATTCAGCTTTTAACCGCTGATGAAGAGATTGAGCTTGCAAGAAAAATTGTAATCGGCGGAAATGCCGGTCAGATTGCAAAACGTAAACTGGTGCAAGCTAATTTAAGACTTGTAGTCAGCATTGCAAAAAAATATGTCGGAAGAGGCATGCTGTTTCTTGACCTAATTCAGGAAGGCAATCTTGGACTTATTAGAGCGGCTGAAAAATTTGACCACGAACGTGGGTATAAATTCAGCACTTATGCAACCTGGTGGATCAGGCAGGCTATTACAAGAGCTATTGCTGATCAGGCAAGAACAATAAGAATTCCTGTTCATATGGTGGAAACTATCAATAAGTTAAAGAAAATCACCAGAAAATTAGCGCAGGATTTAAGCCGTAAACCAAAAGAAGAAGAAATCGCAGAAGTAATGGGAATTTCTCTTAATAAACTCAGAGAAATCATAAAAGTGGCGCAGGAACCTCTTTCTCTTGAAACGCCTATAGGTAAGGAAGAAGACAGCAGGCTGGGCGATTTTATAGAAGATAAGGAAGCGGACGCTCCTGTTATGACAGTTGCCCATGAACTTCTTAGAGAAGACCTTACCGAAGTTTTAAGAAGTCTTTCTCCTAGAGAAAGAGATGTTTTAAGATTAAGATTCGGCATGGATGACGGCAGACAGAGAACTCTTGAAGAAGTTGGTCAATTATTCGGCGTAACCAGAGAGAGAATAAGACAAATTGAAGCAAAAGCTTTAAGAAAACTTCGCCATCCAAACAGAAGCAAAAGATTAAAAGAGTATGTAGAATCAAATTAATAAACTGATTAATATATTTAGAGAGTCGCCGCAAAAAATGCGGCGACTCTTTTTATACTGGCAGGTTGTTAAGTTAAATTTATTTGTTTTTGGGTTTCGCTCGCTATGCTCGCTCAACCCAATGAATTAACTTAACAGAGCACTAGGCATCACCTTTTTTAAACTCGGCGAAAACCTGGTCTTTATATGGAATTGACTTTATTGCCCCTAATCCTTTAGTTTGCTCGGAAGCGACAATGCTTGCAAGTTTTGCTGATTCAAAAGGCGTATAACCTTTTGATATTCCATATAAAAATCCGCCGTTAAAAGCATCTCCTGACCCTGTTGTGTCTACAATTTCAACTTCTCTTGAAGGAACAAATTTTATTTCTCCGTTATAACCTATTGAACACCCTGCCTGCCCCATTTTTACAGCTACCATTGGAATTCCCCTGTCCCAGTAATGTTTGATTATTTTATCAGCAGAACTGATTTCTATAAGCTTTTCAGCGTCATGAGTATTGCTTAACATTAAAATATCAATATAATCAATGATTTCTTCCATTGCTTCTCTGGCTTCTTCTATATCCCAAACCCTGTCTTTATAATTGGGATCATAAGCCACCAAACATTCTTTTTCTCCGGCTATTGAAAAAGCTTTATTAACAGCGCTTCTTGCTGACGTTGATAATGACTGTGTAATTCCTGTCGTATAAATTATTGACGCTTTTTCAATGACATTTTCCGGAATATCTTCTATTGAAAGCATTGCGGCAGAACTTTTTTTTCTGTAATACATAATTTCTTTTTTCCCGTCCGGTTGTCTGGAAATTATGTAAAGACCGTTATAGTTTTCAACAATTTTGACGTTGCTAATATCAAGATTTTCTGATTGCCATGCATCCAGCAAAAAATCTTTAAAATAATCATTTCCAACTTTTGTAATATATCCGACTCTTGCGCCAAGTCTTGCGCAGGCTATTCCTGTGTTTAAAGCATCTCCTCCATAATATTTATTAAAAGTTTCCGCAATTGTTAAACTTTGCCTTGTTGAAAGCTCGATAAGGCATTCTCCGAGAGTAAGTATATCTAAATTATCTGTCATAAAAAATTTATCCTATAAAAAAAATTCCAGTATTAAACCTGATTACTATTTTAAACTTATTTAACATTGTAATTTAAAAATAGTCAAAAAGGTAAAGCTCCAAAATAACAGGGTATACTAGTGCTCTGACCGATTAATTATGAAGGTTCGTCATTCTGAGGGCTTTGCCCGAAGAATCTTGTTGTATTAATGACATGGGATCCTTCGCTTCGCTCAGGATGACAGTTTTTACGTTCAGGATAATCTTGAAAATTAAACGGTCAATACACTAGTGCTCTGACCGAATGATTGCATAGAACAAAATTACGTTTTTAACGTCTTGAAGAAAAAGACGTGAGGTAAGGACATGAAAAAAAGCGTATTAAAATATGAAGTTTGCCTAAATAATGACCA
>JAKLDH010000105.1 GCA_022703625.1 Cyanobacteriota bacterium
AAACTGCAAAATGGCTCAAACTGATTCAACAGGCATTAAATGTAAATATATCAAGAGTTTATGCCTGATTTCCAAGTCTGCATTTTGACTCGAATTGCCTGATTAAATACAGCTAAATTCTATGTACTATTTTTGAATGCTATTAAATCTTGCTGAATACCATTATTTCTTATCGTAATATTGGGTGCAATATTGGGTATTTTCATGAAAAAAGGGTTTCGCTTAATCGGCGAAACCCTCTTGTTACTTGGTTGCGGGGGCAGGATTTGAACCTACGACCTTTGGGTTATGAGCCCAACGAGCTACCGGACTGCTCCACCCCGCGTTAATTTGAAATTTAATTTTTTCTCTATTTATATTATTACTCTCTAAATAATGTTTTTCAACATAAATTATAAATTTGGTTCAAATGGATTTTTTGTAAAAGAAAGTGGAGTCAACAAAATCCTCAAGATTGTTCAATGCTAAGCAATACACCTTAATTTTAAAGCCCTTGAAAAATCCAATGCGTTAATATACAAGTGTCGCTAATTACAAAAATTGCATAATCGAGTTGCTGAATTTGTATATTCCTCGAAAAAATTAAAGGGAAAAAGTTTACAAAATAGAGGTAAAAACTGACAGGGTTAGACAAATTCTCTAATTTTTTGATACAATTACAATCATAATTCCTGATGCAAAAAAATGAATCAAAAAAACCTTAAGGTTTATTCATACCAAATAGAAAAAACTTATGTTGGCAGAATTCCATATTTTGATTTATCAATAAACAAAAATTAGTTTAAACTATAAAAAATGGAACTTAATTAAATGTATATATATATATTTATAATTTTATCTGTCTTGATTTTTAACTTTAATATTACGGCTATTGCAACCCCCCAGCAATATAATAACTTTATTCAAATCGCATATAAGGCTTTGAACAATGGAAATTATCAAACAGCCATAGAAAATTATGAAAAAGCCCTGAAATTATACCCAAATGAAGTAAATCTCTATAACAATCTTGGAATTGCATATTCAAGAACAAATAACTTAAATAAAGCGGAATTTTATTATAAAAAAGCAATTCTGCTTAATGCGTCAAATTCTCTTGCATATTTAAACTTAAGCAATATTTACCAAAGTGAACAAAAATACCTGGAAGCGGCTGAATGCCTTAAATCTTATGTAAAATTGAATCCATCAGATAAAAATGTTTATTATAACTTGTGTGAGTTGTATTTTAAGGCAGGAAATAATGATTTATGCCTAAAATATGGTGAAAAACATGTGCAATCATCCGCCAATAAGCTTGGAGCATACTGCTTGATGGCAGATAGCCGCAAAAAATCAGGGGATTTTGAAAAAGCCAGTGAGTACTATGACAAAGCTCTTAAGTCTATTAACAGCGAAAAAGACAGGCAAAATACGCCTTATATTTTGCAGGAACTGAGAAATTGTCGATTTAAAAGCCGTATAAGCAATATAACACCTGCTGTTAAAGCTCCGGCTGTTGTATATAATCTAGTCAAAACAAGTAAGCCTGAAAAAGCTGTATATAACCTTAAGCAAATTAATTCAGGACTTAAATATAGTGATACAGTCTATAAATTAAATGAGATTCTCGATTTTTTATGGGCGGACGAGAACGGGAATATTCTTTTAAATGAAGTTATAAAGCGCAATATTCCCATAATAATAACTTTTGGAGGAAAGGAACAAACAAATGCTCAAACTGTTATTTCTTATAAAAAAACACCGTTTTATTATCTTGGGAAGGTTCCAATGCCAATAATAGCCGCTATTCCTATTTCAATTATTTATTCCACATTTCATCCTGAATATAAAAAACAAATTAATATTACTATAAATATTGGCGAAAATATAATCCAGATGTATAAAGAGCCGGATTCTTCCTTTGAAAATAATATGTATAGCCTTATGAGCGTTATGCATGAAGCTTCTCATGCTGTTTCTTCAGCGATAGAAGGCAATCATAAAAATTCCCTGGAAGAAGAACTAACTGTTTCCATGATGGGTTATAATTTTGCTTCAAATGTACTTACAGGGCGGATTCTTTCCCATGATGAAAGTCATGAATATGCTAAACAAACATTAAACTCTTTAATGAACGATGAACATAAAACTTTGCCATTATACGGCAATTTTAAAAATACGATTTCTTCAATAGGGATAAATCTTTATAACTATGATACCTATTCTGATTTATCCGGATTAATGCAACCGCCAGTTTATCAATAGGTTACATATTAAATAAGGAAAATGCGCAATTTCGGTTAAAAATAATGACAAAACAAACGCCACTTGCAGAAATACTAAGACCATCAAATATAGACGAATTTTTAGGTCAGCGCCTGATAACTGACCCTGATTCATCTGTGTATAACCTTATTAAATCAGGCAAATTGTTCTCCATGATTCTTTGGGGACCTCCCGGATGCGGAAAAACAACTTTTGCCCGTATTATTGCGCAGGATTTAAACTGCGTTTTCACAGAACTGAGCGCGGTTAATTCCGGAATCAAAGACCTGCGGGAAATTACGGCAAAAGCGAATGAAGTCCTTGAAACAACCGGAATTAACACTTTAGTGTTTATCGATGAAATTCACAGATACAGTAAAACCCAGCAGGATGCGCTTTTACCTTTCGTTGAAAAGGGAATTATATATCTAATCGGCGCAACTACTGAAAATCCATCGTTTCAGGTCATACCCGCATTATTATCACGGGTTCAGACGGTTATTTTAAAGCCGCTTGATGATGAAAATATCCTGAAAATAGTAAGAAAAGGGTATTCATATCTGATGAATAAGTATGGCAAAGCCCATCTTGATCCCAAAGTCGGGGAATTTATAATCAGATTCTCCGGCGGCGACGCCAGAGCCGCATTAAATCTTGTGGAAAATTCATATTTTGCTTCCGGTAAAGACAAAAACATCACCGTTGCGCTACTTGAGAACCTCGTTTCAAAGAAAACCATAAAATACGGCATTGACGAGCATTATGACATAGCATCCGCATTTCAAAAAAGTTTGCGCGGCTCAGACCATAATGCTGCGATATATTGGCTGGCAAAAATGATTTCAGGAGGAGAAGACCCACGGTTTATCGCCAGAAGATTAATCGTAACCGCAAGCGAAGACGTGGGAAACGCTGACCCAAATGCCCTGAATATTGCGCTTAACGCCTATAAATCAGTTGAGTTGCTAGGATTCCCTGAAGGCAGGATTCCGCTTGCGCAGGCTGTTATTTATATAGCAAAAGCTCCTAAATCAAATACAGCAATAAAAGCCATAGATAAAGCGCTGCAAGACATTGAAATCAATGGCAAAAGCTATCCTACTCCAATGCATCTTAGGGATTCCCACTATAAAGACGCTGTAAAATACGGTTTTGGCAGGGATTACATCTATTCGCCCGATAATCCCGAAATAAAACAGGATTTCCTGCCTGAAGAACTCAAAGGCAGGAAATATGTTGATTAAGTAACAGACAAAAAATTTTCAGCTCTTATTAAATTTTGCCGAACGAGCGAAGCTAGTGAGGCAAACAAACAACAAAAGCCCCTTCCCTTTGAAGGGAAGGGGTTGGGGTCTTGCTCCCCTACATTTTTATAAATTCAGTCCAAAACCCCCGTGCCCCCAACCCCCTCTCCCATTGGGAGAGGGGGCTAAAGATTGTTTTTGGTCGAGCGAACCGCTGTTGGCGGTTCGCTCGACCCATTGAATTTACTAAAAAATCTCGCAAAAATAAATTTTGTAGGGGAATAAGGGGTTGGGTAGATAAAAACCTAAAAACTTTTTGTTAAACTAGAATGAGTTTATTTTTCCGAAAAACCGGCAAAGCCGGATTTTCCAGAAAAAACACTCCCGCTTCGCAATACCACAATTCGTTTATAGTATAAATTCGAAATTATTACTGCAAAGTGGTATACCTACTTAAATTAATGAATTCAGTATTTTGTCTTCCGCTTTTTTTATTTCCCTATTTTCTTCAATGATTGGTATAATAATATTTTATATTTATAGAGGATTTATTATGGAATTTTGCTCATATTGTCATGGCGGATGTTGTAGAGCTTTAAATGTTGAAGTTGTCGGTTATGATATTTTAAAAATACATAAAACGCTTGGCATAGACCCTTTTTTATTCTTGACAGTCGTTCCTGTAGAAGGAGAAAAACTTAAAGAAAATTTCGGCAAAAATCCATTATTTAAATTTACTGATTTAAATCCGGAAAAATATTACAAACTAATTTTGCAATCAAAATCTACTCAAATTTTTGGGGATTATTCCAGTAAATGTATTTTTTTGATGGAATGGGACTCTAAAAAACTTGGGGCAAAAACCTCTGAACCAGTAGTCGCAAGATGTGGAATTTATCATTGCAGACCATATACATGCAGAACTTTTCCTGCAAAACTTAACGAAGATTTACTTCCTGTAATGCAGGACCCTCATTCAGGAATTAAATCTTTAAACGAGGAATACTGGCAAAAACCAGGCTATAAGCTTTGTCCAAAACCTGTAGAAGAGAACGATTACATAAATTTTAGCGATCAATACTTTAAAGACCTTTATGCGCAACATTGTGAAACTGAATATTTTTTGAAAGTTTCTCAAAAATGGAATCAAAATCCTGACATTTCTGATAATTTTATCACTTTTATAGAAAAAGAGTATTCTAACAGGCTTTTGCCGCCTAAAAAAAATAAAAAGCCTAGCGCTTAGTTAAATTAATTAAAGATTTACAAAAATCATCTTATTTATTTGCCGATTTCTTTTTAAGATCACTATAATACAAAAACTTCCTGAACTTTTAAACATCTTCTAAGTAAGTTTCGCAGTTCCTGCAAGATTTTTCGCAGGTATTTCTGGTAAATTCCCAGCATCTTTTATGCATTTTTCTTGCAGAAAGGCATTTTTTTCTTGTTTCAGCGGAACAATCCTTTATTTTCCAGCAAGGCATAACTTCTAAAAGCCTTTTTACCCCTTCAATGCTGATATTATCTTCATGAATTAAACTCCTTAAGCACTTAATCCAGACAAGATCGCTCTGGGAAAAAAATCTTTTCCCTCCATGCCTGCGTGGACATATCAAGCCTTCTGCTTCATATATCCGAAGCGTTCTTGGATGAACATCCAAAAGTCTTGCGGCTACACCCATCGGATAAACAGGCAAATTTTCATCTACTTGCATATTTCCCTCTTGAAAATTATAATTTGTTTGAGCCTTATAACTCTAAATTTATAATAGACTTGACAATTCAAATTGTCAAATTCATAATATCACATGTAAAAAGATAATTAAAGAGGCAAAATTCATGAAAATTGCTATAACATCAAGCGGTATGAATCTTGAAGACCAGGTTGATTTAAGGCTTGGAAGAGCCGTAGGTTTTATTATTTATGATTTAGAAAAAGATACATATAATTATGTTGATAATAACCAAAACCTAAATGCTATGCAGGGAGCAGGTATACAAGCGGCGCAAAATGTTGTTAATCAAAATGTTGACGCAATAATAACAGGCAACTGCGGACCAAAAGCTTTTTCGGTTTTAACGCAGGCTGGCGTAAAAATCTTTATCGGCGCAGAAGGCGCTGTAAAAGAAGCAATAGAAAAATATAAAAACAATGAACTTCAAGAGGCTCAAACAGCTAACGTTGAAGGTCATTGGATGTGAATATTCCCCCAAGTGGCAACAAATAACTAAAACAATGAAAGGAGGCAATTATGCTAGGTGGAGACGGAAGAGGACCAATGGGTCAAGGACAATTTACAGGTAGAGGACTAGGAAACTGTCTAGCCTACGGAATACCGGCATTAGCAGGAGCGGCGGCATTTTTTGGATTTGGCAGACGCAGAGGCTGGTTCGCCAGAGGAGCCGGCAGAGGCGCAGCCGCAGGCTTCGGAAGAGGCATGGGCTGGGGCTTTGCTCAAAATTTTGGGGTGGGAACTCCCTCTAAAAATGATGAACTTACTATTTTAAAAGAAGAAGCTAAAATTATTCAGAATCGAATTTCTGAGCTTGAAAACCAATAACTCATAGCATCTTCATTGTCATTGCGAGGAGGGGCTTTAGCCCCGATGTGGCAATCTATCCAAGGCGGGCTTTGCCCGCCTTAAATAGATTCTGAAACAAGTTCAGAATGACAAAGGAGGAGTATTTATAAACGGAAGGATTGAGATGAAAATAGCAATAGCAAGCGGGAAGGGTGGAACAGGCAAAAGTACTGTAGCGACAAATTTTGCTTATTTACTGTCAAAAATATACAAAGATGTGTGTTTGCTGGATTGCGACGTTGAGGAGCCAAATTGCCACATATTTTTAAAACCGTATTTTAACGAAATTGAAAAAATATATGTAGAAACGCCTGTGATTGATGTGGAAAAATGCGTAAAATGCGGTAAATGCGCTGAAGTTTGTCAGTTTAACGCTCTTGCTTTTGTAAAAGAGAAGGTTTTGGTGTTTCAGGAACTATGTCACGGTTGCGGAAGCTGTGTTCTTACCTGTCCTGTAAATGCTATTGGCGAAAAAGGCAGAGAAGTCGGAGTTATTGAAAAAGGAGTCGGATGCGGATTTGACTTTATTCACGGAAAATTGAGAATCGGCGAGGCTATGTCGCCTCCTTTAATTAAAGCTGTTAAAAAAGCGGGACAAGAGCATAATTTACAAATTCTTGACTGCCCTCCTGGCACATCCTGTCCGGCTATTGCGGCTGTATACGGAGCTGATTACGTATTTATGGTTACAGAACCTACGCCTTTTGGACTTTATGACCTTAATCTGGGTGTTGAAGTTCTTAGAAAGATAGGTTTGCCTTTTGGAATAATCATTAACCGCTCGGGTGAAAATGATAAGCTGATAGAGGATTATGCAAAAACACAAAAAATTAACATATTAACTAAAATCGCTGATGACAGGAAAATAGCAGAATGTTATTCAGGTGGCGAGTTGGTTTTAAGAGCTTTGCCTGAGTACAAGGAAGCTTTTCAGCCTCTGTTAAATATTGTCAGGGAGGGGATATAATGGCAAAAGAACTTGTAGTAATAAGCGGTAAAGGCGGTACAGGCAAAACAAGCATTGTTGTATCTTTTTCAGCCTTGGCGCAAAACCATGTTATGGTTGACTGCGATGTTGATGCCGCTGATATGCATTTGATTTTACACCCTGAAATTGAGAAAACAGTTGAGTTCTATTCAGGGAAACAGGCGGAAATACTAACTGATAAATGCAAAAAATGCGGCAGATGCATTGAAGTTTGTAAATTTGACGCTATTTCAAAAGATTTTATGGTTGACGAAATAAAATGCGAAGGTTGTGGAGCCTGTTATTTTAACTGTCCGCATCAGGCAGTGAAGTTTGAGCAGGTTAAATCAGGCGAATGGTTTGAATCTAATACAAGATTCGGCAAATTGATCCACGCAAAACTAGACATAGCAGAGGAAAACTCCGGCAAGCTGGTTTCAGAAATCAAAAATCATGCAAGAATTCTTGCTAAAAAAGATAATAAAGACCTGATTTTGGTTGACGGTTCCCCTGGAATCGGGTGTCCGGTTATAGCTTCAATTTCAGGAGCAAACCTTGTATTAATCGTTACAGAGCCGACCTTGTCGGGAATTCATGACGCAGAAAGAGTATTTCAGCTTACACAGCATTTTAAAATCCCCGCAAGTATGTGCATAAACAAATACGACCTTAATTTGCAATTAACTGAACAAATAGAAAGTTATTGCAAAGGAAAAAACATTCCTGTAGTGGGTAAAATCCCTTACAGCAGGGTTTTTACAGATGCTATGATAAAAGGGTTGAGTGTGGTTGAATACTCAAATAGCGAAGTGTCGGAAAAAATTAAAAAAATGTGGGATAAAGTACATTCAGAGGTAATAAAAGATGAAAAACAATATCAAAAATAATCGGATTTTTATTAAATTGTTTTTGTTGGGGCTGTCCCAAAAGAATGGACAGCTCCTTTAAATTTTGGTAAAATAATTATACTGAAAGCATTGTAAACAGGGGAGCTAAGCCGGCATGAACAAGAAAGTTGTTTTTAAATACTACAATATG
>JAKLDH010000106.1 GCA_022703625.1 Cyanobacteriota bacterium
TTTACCAATTAACGAAAACTTATTAATTTTGTAAAAACACATCGGGATTGGTTTTTTTAACGTCTTCTATAAAACTTTTTGCCATATTTACAGGTACGGCAAAGCCTATTCCAATATTTGATTTGTTATTATCAGGATTATAAATAGATTGGTTTATGCCGATAACTTCACCTTTAAGATTAAGAAGAGGTCCGCCGGAGCTTCCCGGATTTATCGCCGCATCAGTCTGGATTTTGTTTCTTTTTTTATCTACTCTGCTGATAATTCCGGTTGTAAGCGTTCTGTTAAAACCAAAAGGATTACCTATTGCCAACACTTTTTGCCCTACTTTAATATCTGAGGAATCGCCAAATTTTATTGTATTTAAAGACGAAGAAGGTTTTATCTTTATTAAAGCAAAATCACTGTTATTTATATTATTTGCCACCATTTTCCCTGTATAACTCTTGCCGTCGTAAAGAGTTATTTTTATTTCTTTAAACCCTTCCACAACATGACTGCTGGTCAATATTAAACCATGTCCGTTAATTATACATCCCGTCCCGCTTGATATTCCTTCGTTAATATCGGCGTCAATAGCTACTATTGAAGGCGATACGGTTTCATAAACCCTAATATTCGTTTTTTCGTCAATAGAATATTCTGAAAACCCCTGCGCGGGGAAAATCATAAAAAATGAAAAAAAAGTTAAAAATAAAGTTTTAATAAAGGTTTTAAAAAGTTTAATTTTTTTCATTTTGCCTTAACCTCAAATATTAAAGTAATATAATAAAAGTCATTAATATGTTTGCATTTAACGAGTTTTCCCCGTTATTTCACAAGAAGTTCATGTTAATTAGTTTTGTCGTTTAGTAATAAAGTTTTAAATTATTATTTATGCAAAAATTTAAAAAAAATGTTAAAATAAACAATTATAATACTGGATTATTATTATTTATTTTTGTTACTTAGAAAACCATCCCCTATTGAGGAAACTTTTTATTTAATTTATAAAATTTAATTTTTGTT
The DNA here is from genome assembly GCA_022703625.1 of Cyanobacteriota bacterium. GTDB lineage: Bacteria > Cyanobacteriota > Vampirovibrionia > Gastranaerophilales > UBA9971 > JAKLDH01. The sequence goes on from JAKLDH010000106.1 coordinate 1,009, forward strand.
TTTAGTTTAAAAAATTGGGGTTATTATTTTGTCCAGAAAAATTGCTGCTATTTTAGCTTGTTTTACTTCATTAATTGTTGGAGCTGTAGTATTATTAAGTTCAATGACGTTTGATTATTATAGTCTGTTTAACGCAGTTAAATTTGGTATATTTGGAGCTTTAGCCGCTGGAATTTTTGGTTATTTCATAGGAAAAATATTTGAAAAACCTGGTAGAAAGTCTGGTAGAAAGTAAAAGTTTATGTCAGAACCTAAATTTAAAAGAAAAAAAGCCACTTTGGTAATTAAATTTGCTATAATGATCGGAATTTCCGTTGCTTTTTCCGTAATTATTATCAGCGCATATAATATTCGAGCCAGTTCTCCTATAGTAGAACAATATTTAATTGATAAAACAATTGAATTTAATGCAATCAGTAATTTAGTTTATGCAAGAACTAAAACAGATTATTTTGAAGAAGCCAATTTCGAAAACTACGGCTCTTTTATTAATGACCTTAAGAAAAATGACCTTGTTTTATTTGTAGGACTTGTAAATAACGCAACTTATAAATATGAGTGGGTTTCGTCTAAGGAACTTGAAGGCAAAACGACAGTGCCGGGCAATCCCTGGTTTAATGATGAATTTATAAAAGAATTCGGGCATATTAAAAAAAATGATCTTTATGTAAGAATATTTCAAATTAATAATTATACTCTTTTGGTTTCTTTTTATAAAAACGATGCTCTTCTTGCCCTTGTCGGAATTTTAAAAAGCGGAAATTATATGTTGGCTTTAACTTTTGTAATTTTCGGCTTTTTATCGGCGTTTATACTTGCAAGACAAATAACAAAGCCTCTTGAAAACCTTGTAATCGGCGTGTGGGAATTTTCAAAAGGCAATCTGAAATATAGAACTTCTGTAGAATCAGACGATGAACTTGGAATATTGGCAAAAGCCTTTAATTATATGGCGGAAAAACTTGATGATTTATATTCTTCCATGGAAAAAAAGGTCAGAGCAAGAACTCAGGAACTTAGCGGCAAGAACGAAGAATTAAACAAAGCCTATAAAGAACTTAAAGATGCTCAATCTTTACTTGTGCATAATGAAAAAATGAGATCACTAGGCGAATTGGTTGCCGGAGTTGCTCATGAACTTAATAATCCGATAAATTTTATTTACGGAAATATGGTTCATTTAAAAGAATATTCAAAAAATCTTATTGAAATAATTTCAAAATATGAAGAAATAAAAGAAGATATTCCCGAGGAAATCCGTAAAGAAATTGAACGTTTTAAGGAAGAAATTGATTATGAATTTCTCAAAACTGATATTGCAGAACTTATTAAAAGCTGTACAGACGGCGCAGAGCGTTCAAAACAGATTGTGCTTGATTTAAAAGACTTTTCCCGACTTGATCAAAGCATCATTAAGGATATTGATATTAATGAAAGCATAGACAGCACGCTTAATATACTTAAAAACAAATATAAAGACACAATTAATTTTGTAAAAGAATATGACAATTTGCCAAAGCTGGAATGTTATGCAGGGCAAATGAACCAGGTATTTATGAATATACTTGATAATGCCGCTCAGGCTATAAAAGAAACCGGCAATGTATATATAAGAACAAAACTTAAAAATAATGAAATAGTTATAGAGTTTGAAGATACCGGAGAGGGAATCGAACAGGAGATATTAAATAAAATATATGACCCATTCTTCACCACAAAGCCTGTTGGCTCAGGAAGCGGACTGGGGCTGGCAATTACATATAAAATAATTAAAAGTCATAATGGTAAAATTGTAGTAGAAAGCGCAGTTGGCAAAGGAACTAAATTCACATTAAGTTTCCCGCTTAACTGGCAGCAAATGGAAGAAAAAAATGACGCTGAAAAAGAAGAGGTTATTTAAAATAAATACTTATGAATAATAAATATACAATACTTGTTGTTGATGACGAAAAAGACAATTTACAACTTTTTATGAGAACCCTGCGAAAAGATTACAATGTTTTATTTGCAAACAGGGGATTAGAAGGTCTTGAAATACTTAAAAACAATGAAGTTGACATGATTATTTCAGATCATAAAATGCCTGAAATGGAAGGAACAGAGTTTCTGAAAAAAGCTTATGAAATAAAGCCTGAATCTGTAAGAATGCTTGTTACAGCTTTTGCGGATTCAGAAATATTAAGAGAAGCTATAAATGCGGGAAAAGTGCAAAGATATCTGAAAAAACCCTGGACTCCGAATGATTTATTAAATGTGGTAGAAGCATGTTTTGAAGTTTATCAGTTAAATATTGATAATCAAAAATTAGCGGAGGATTTAAAAAATCTGTTTTCAGGCACAATTTCAGCGATTATGGAAGCTTTAGACGCCAAAGACCCTTTCACTTCCGGCAGAAGTAAGCGGGTAACTTTTTATGCTTTAAAAATAGGGGAAGCTTACGGCTTATCAGATGAACGATTAAGCGAACTTGAAATTGCCGGATTGCTTCATGATATCGGAATGATTGGAGTTCCTGTGAACGTTATAACCAAGCCGGGCAATCTTACCGATGAAGAATACGAGCTTATAAAAAGCCATACTATAATGGCAATGAAAATTCTTGTTGAAATAAAACAGCTTAATCATGTTGTTAAAATTGTAGGATGTCATCATGAACATTATAATGGCGAAGGCTACCCGTATGGACTTAAAGGCGAAGAAATCCCTGTGGAATCCCAGATAATAGCGATAGCTGACGCTTATGACGGATTAACTTCAGAAAGGGCTTATAGAAAAAGTTTAGCGCATGAAGAAGCTGTAAGAAAAATCAAATCAGCCGCCGGCTCTCAATTTAATCCTACGGTAATAGAAGCTTTTTCCAAAGCAATTGATAAAGCAAAAGAAGAAATTATTAATTTTGATTTTAAAAATCTTGATATTTCCAATAATATTGATGATTCGATAGAAATTAAAGTTGATCTTAGTGATTTATCTGATACAAAATTTCCTGAATAAATAACACTAATTTTCAAGATCATTCTGAATCTAAAAGCCGTCATTCCGAGCCCCAAAGCCGTCATCCTGAGCGAAGCGAAGGATCTCATGGAATGAATGCGTCATGTTGAGCGAAGCGAAACATCTCATTGCATAAATACAACAAGATTCTTCGGGCTAAAGCCCTCAGAATGACGAAATTGCAAAGCCTCAGAATGAAGAACCCTCATAATTAAATAATCACTGCATTAGTGTATTGACCGTTTAATTTTCAAGGTCATCCTGAGCGTAAAAACTGTCATCCTGAGCGAAGCGAAGGATCCCATGTCATTAATACAACAAGATTCTTCGGGCAAAGCCCTCAGAATGACGAACCTTCATAATTAAACGGTCAATGTATTAGTATATTAAAGCTGATTATCAAACAATCGGGGATTAATTTCCTTATTAAATTTATAAGAAGATATTACTTTTGAATGCCTTATTAAATCTGCGACTTCTTCAGAAATTAATCTTTGGTCGTTTTTTATTAAATTTAAATTCTCATCTTCAAGACTTTGTATTTTTTGCCATATTTCCTTGTATTCAAAGTTTTTTAAATCCGAAAAATCCTCTTTTGAAACCTGTTTAAGCATTTTTAAATTCTCTATCAAAGAATTTTTTTCGTTCATCAATTTTTCAACTTTTGCCTGAAAGTCAACAAAACCGTCGTCATCAGTTATTTTATTTATATTGTCCGCTTGAAAAAACGCATTTATTTCAATATTAATTTGCAGTAATTTTTCTGTATAAACTTTAAACTTTTCCTGCATAAATTAACCCACAAAACCATGCTTTATTTCTTCTTCTTCCTCTTCTTCGTCATCATCGTTATCGTCATTTTCTTCATCGGAAGATTCATCGCTATAGCTATCTGAGCGCTTGTCATATTTTTCTTTGTTTGCTATTTTTATTGCTTCTTCCCAGGTTTGTTTTAACTCTTTAAGGTGATGCAAAACTTCTTCTATCATTGCGGGATTTTTATGAATATTTGCCTGAACCAGTCTAAAATGCAAATACTCATATAAACTGTATAAATTTTTAGCGACATCACCGCCGATTTCTATATCAAGAGTGTTCATAAATTCTGTGATTATATTTTGAGCCGATATATTATTATTATGGCTCTCCTGAATATTCTTTTCCTGCATAGCTTTTAGCGATTTATTCAAGAATTGGATCGCTCCATCATAGAGCATAATTAAAATTGCTTCAGGCGATGCTGTTTGTACTTGTGTCTGCTGATATTGCTTTAAGTAAGGATTCATTTTTCAACCTTTTTATACTCTTCCGAGAACGATTTTTTCTACATACTTTAAAATAATATATATTAATCATTTTCGCTTTATTTTTAAAAAATTCACTCATGCAAAAAAATTAGTTTTTTAAATTTTTCTGTCGACTAAAATTCCTGAAAAAGCTTTGGTTTTTGATAAAAGATTTATAAGGTCTTCAGGTGAAACGGATTCTACGATATTACCCGTAGAAATATCTATCATTTCAACCATTTCGGTGGAAGAATTAAATTTTACATTAAATTTTTTAGTATTTTGCAAAAATTTTTGTGTTTTTTCTGAATCATCCTCTTCTTCAGAATCGCTTTCGTCAGAATCTCTGCCTTCAAGGTCTCTTTCCTGATCGTCGTCATTTTCGCCGTCAGCTTTGGTTTTAGCAGATTTATTCGCCTCTTTTATCATTTTTTGAGCTTCTGCTTTTGAAGCCGCTTCCGCCTGAATATTAACTTCCGTGGGGTTTACCTGTTGAAAGCCTAAATTTTGTGATGATACCCCATCAATTGGCATTTTATTCTCCTAATTCCTTTTAAATTGTTATATTATCCGGGCAGACTTAACATTGCCAAAATTAAATCTTTGTTAAAATGCATTATTTGCATTTTATAACTTTTTTCAGGATTTTCTTTTATCTCTTTTGTTACCTGATTTTTTAAAGTTTCAGCTTGTTGCTCCTGTGTTTCGGCTGAATCTTCAGTTTCATTTAAATTTAATTTTACCAAACTGTTGACTTCATTATACAGCTTTTGTTGAAGAGCCGCCAGTTGTTGTTGTTGTTCATTTACTTGAGCTCTTAATTCATTTATTTTTCGTGTAGATTCTTCATTTTGCTCAGACTGCTCAGAAGAATTTGTTTCTGGCGAAGCAATTTGTTCAATAATTTGCTCAAATTCTTTAAGACCTTCCTGAGTTAATTCAGAATTTTGCTCCTGATCCCGGGTTTTTTCAATACGTTCAAGGCTTGAATCTATTTCACTCAAAGCCTGATTTTTAATTTCAAGAGAAACAAAGTCCTGCTGAAGTTGTTCAATCCGATTTGTGGTATTGTCGGATTTTTTTTCAAACATATCATTAATTTCAGACCCGGAATTTTCCAGCTCTGAAATCTCAATATTCTTTTCTTTTTTGTCTAATGACCCTGATTTGATAAATTCGGATTTAAGGGTTTCAATTGCTCCCAAAATACCGATATCATCCCTGCCTATCGACATTTTTAACTCTCCACATTAAGTTGTCCTAACTTACAAGTTGAACAGTAAAGTATCATCATTAAATGATAAATGAAAAATGCATATATACAAATATACAAGTTATTTATACCCTAATTTTGCCTTTTATAAACACAAAAAGCATTTTTAGCTCATATATTTTTACATAAATTAACAATTGATTTGTACAGTAACTGCTCAGGTGTCATTGCGAGGAGGCTAAAACAAGGATTTATCCTTGTTTTAGCCGACGTGGCAATCTTTCAAATGTTGCTTGTATGCTATGAGCCTTTGGCTCATTTAGATAGATTCCCACGTCGGGCAAGATAAAAATGACCTGCTTTTTACTGTTTTATAAGTCTTGCCCTCCTCGGAATGACATGCGAGGAGAACCTAAGTAGTTACTTTGTACAAAAGAAGGAAGTAAAACTTTTTATTTTTTCCTTACCTATTGCGATGCAACTACTTTATTTGTTCTTTTAATAAAATTATCAAATAATCCGTTTTCATTTGAAGCAAGATAACTTAATTTAACTTGTGGAGCGGGTTTGTAATTATTCATTGCGGAAGATTCTTTAGCATTATTGACTTGTGGCTGTTCTTTTCCTGCTTTATTAATTATATATTTGTTAATCAGAAGAGGTACGCCAATTCCCAGGGCAAACATTGAATACATAAGCCCTGCAAGCATTGATCCATTATGAACAGCGGCTTTTAAAAGTTTGTCAGAATCGCTCATTGTTTTCGTTAAAGCTTGTCTTTCGCCAATAGTTTTTAAAGACACATTCTCAAACCAGTTTTTAACCGTTTTCAATGGGTTTTTATCTTTTATAACTCCTTTTACATTTACCAGGCTTGGGTCAAGCAAATGAGCGGCTCCTTTTGCCACAATTCCTCCAAGCACAAGCCAGTTAAGAAATCCCGTATAATCCCTTGCAATGCTGACATTAAGCTCGGTATTATCCTGAGCCGCCCAGAATCTTCCGATTAAGACACTTGAATAAATCGTTTTTATCATATCCATATGAGCTAAACCCTGTTTAAGTTCGAGTTTTTCAGCAAAATTTTTCAAGCCTCCTTTGCTAAAAAGTCCGTTTTTAGAAAAAGCGCCTATGGAAGTGAGCATAAGGGCAGCCATTCCCGCTGTTGCAATAATTTTTTTCTTTGTTAAATCTTCTTTTTTCTTTGGTTTTTCTTTTTCAGAAGTGTCTGTTTTATTATTTTCTTCTTTGCCAAAATCCTTATAGCCCGCAAATCCTTCTTTTCCTGTTATTTTCTTTGTAAGCGCAAGGTTAATGAACTGCAAAGAAGACGCTAAAGCTATAGCTGATCCTATCGCAACCGCTGTTTTCTTTTTGGCAAAGCGGGATAAGTCGTCAATAACTCCTTTAACTTGTTCAGGCGGGTTACTGATAAATATTTTACTGCCAACGTCAACCGTATCTTTAATTAACAGATCAACAGTAGTGTTAATCC
>JAKLDH010000107.1 GCA_022703625.1 Cyanobacteriota bacterium
AAGTTCAAAACTCAAAATAGAGGTCTAACAATATTATGAATACAATTGTATTATTTATCAAACAGATACTGACATTAGGGAATTTCAAAATAACAGATATTCCAAGAAAAGCATATCAGGAGTTGATGACAGCGTTTGAAAATCTTAGGAGGATTGATACTGTTTTCATTCCAGAACTAATAAAGCTTGCGAAGAAGCATAAAGGAAAACTGATTATTGATAGTTCGGATAATCCCAAGTATGGACTGAAACATGTCTGTAGAAAGATGAAAAATCTCAAGACAAGTGGGTATAATTTTGGTTTTAAAATCGTATTATTCCTGTGGCAAGTGGGAGATTATCGAATACCAATAGGATTTGGTTTATGGCGCAAAGGCAGCGGGTCTGTTTGCGACCTGACATTAGCTGGTATATCTAGGTTAAGAAATGAATTCAAATTAAAACCAGAAATTGTATTAGCAGATAGTCAGGCTGTATAAAATTAGGTGGAAAATAGAGGAAACATTCCGCGCATTAAAGTCATTAATTGGAATACATCGCTGTCAGCAGCACAGCTTCAAGGCTCAGGAGATTTTCCTTTGGATGCGCATGATTACTTTTTCCTGTTTGGAAAGAATGAGTCTCCTTTTTGGTGATTCTATCTACAAATCCAAGTCAAATGTCATCTTTCAATATGTTAATCTTGATAATTCAATAATCAAAGAGGTTTTAGCTATAAACTAAAATTCAGAATTAGCAACTCAGGTTATCTAATTTTTTCCTGCAATAATTCCCATTTTGTAACTTCATCTTTTGCATTTTGGATGTCAGGCGCGTTCGGAGCCATTTTTATATAAATTTTCATATATTCAATGGCTTGATCATAAATTTTCAAGCCTCCGCTAAGCTCTGCAATATTAAAATAGAACTTTGCATAATATGGAGCTAATTTAAGCCCTTTTTTGCACTCATTAAGCGCTCCAGCCATATCACCCTGCTTGAATAGAACCTCGCCTCTTACAAGATATTTTCTTGCTTCTTCTGACAGTTCCGGAGAAACAGGATATTCCTGCAATAAATTTATATAATTATTCCTTATTTCTTCTTCCTGTTCAGCGTTACCGGTGTAGGAAAGCGCTGCGGTATATTCGTTTAAAGCTTCTTTTAGGAACCCTTTTTTGTGCAGATTAACAGCTTTAGTATTATGCGCCTGAGCTAATTCTGTTAATTCGCCGGCTAACGTTTGAAATTCTTTTTGAATAGGCGGCAGTGAATATGATAATTCAGCTTGCGGCAAGTAGCTAATAGCATCATTAACTTTTCCAAGTTTCAGATACGCATTAGCTTTTCCTAATTTTATCAATTCTTCTCCACAGGCAAATGGAGTTATAAAATAATTGAGATCAAATTCGTACAGTGTTTCATTTTCCGGCAATTTTGCGCTTGAGAGGATTTTTAAAGCTTCGCTATATTTACCCTTGTCATTCTGAGCCAAACCCCATGCCAGTTTTGCATCAAAGGATTCAGGATTATAACTCATAGCTTTTTCTGCATCAGCGAAAGCGTTTTCAGTTTCCCCTTTGGCCCTGTATATCAGGCTTCTTAATCCATACATTTTAGCCAGCTTATTAAGTTCGTTTTTGTTTTTAATTTTTTCTCTTACAAGCTTTTGTTCAAATACAGTTTTACCTTTTTTATTCACAGGGTCTTCGTATCTTTTTATTTTTAATGTTACTTCTGTTCCAACAGGACCTGCAACCATATTAACAAAGTGTTCTGCGCTTCCTTTCGCGCTTTTCCCATTAACTGAAATAATTGTATCCCAGAATCTTAATCCGGCTTTCTCGGCAGGACTGCCTGGCGCTACTGACACTATATGCTTGTTATTATCAAAAATTTGTTTAAGATAATAAGAATCAAGGGCAACTATTCCGATCCTGCCTTTTTCCAGCTCGGAAATCTGAGAGTTAAGCATTACAAAAGCTTCATCGTATCTGCCTGCATTATAATAAGCATAAGCCAAGTCTCTCTGAGAAAGATAATCATCATATGATACAGAACCGGTTGCGTAAGCCTTAGACGGCACATAAGTACCGGTTACAGAGCTATAAAGCATTCTCGTATAAGGATACTGATAAGTTAAATTTTTTGTATTTTGTATAGCATCGTTATAAGCAGCTAAAGCCTCATCATTCTGTTCGTTTTTTGCCAGATAATAAGCAAGACTTATATATATCGGCAAATATTTTTTAGTGCTTATAGAAGCATGGTCTTTAATTTGTATAGCTTTTCTAAAAGCATCAACAGCTTTATCATATTGTCCTTTTTCGCCTGAAGCTATTCCCATCAAATAATATGCCAGTTCATTCTCTGGCTTTTTTTCTATGGCTTTAGCAGCCATTTTGATTGCTTCATCATAATTGTGATCTCTTAAATATAGGTAAGCCAGTATTCTATATTTTCTGGGCAAAAACTCTTCGGCATAGTTGTATCTGTTATGTAGGTCTATAGCATTTTTTATTAATCCTGCATAATCATAGATTCTTGTACATTGAAACAGATGATTATCATTTGCAATACATTTTGCCGGATCAATTTCATTAGCTTTTTTTAATGTTTTACCTGCTTCCTGATACTCAGCATTTTTATGGTAAGCTTTTGCCAACCCCAGATAAAATGTTGCCAAATCGACTTGATAGTTTGCATTTCCACTCAATTCGATTGCTTTCTTAAAGTTAGTTATAGCGCCATCATAATCATCAATTTCTGTATAATTTATTGCGACTCCGTAATACCCAATTGGATTATCGGGCTGTTTTTCAAGCAGAAACTTATAATTACAGGCGCTAAACAAATAATCATTATTTTGATAATAATAAAATCCGTTCTTCTGCAAAGCTTCCGGGCTTTGATCACAACCGCCAAGCAAAAATACTGCTGAAAACGCCACCACTATTAGCGATAGTTTACTTGCGAAACTTGTTTTTTTCATATGATACCTTCTCTCTTTAATTAATTAGGTTTTTTAATAAAATTGCCGCCAACATTTTTATAATTGTAATGAAGGCTAAGTCCCTGTTCAGCTGTTAAGCGTTTCATCTGAAGAGCTTTAACATAATCAGGGCTGCATTCTTTAGTGTCGTTAGCGCACTGCATAATTTCCCTGTCAGCATCGTAGTACATTTTCCTCATCTGTCCTTCATTCATTTTTAGAGCATACGCATCAGGTTTTTTGTTAACCGGCTTCATTGAAGCTTCTTCCTGTTTCTTAACTATGGATTTAGCCGGAGTAATAACTGGCGCCAAAGTGCCTGTAGGAGAAGGAACAATAAAGCCATTGTTTATTTTAGAAGTCACAGGATCATCATCAACAAAAGACTTGATCGGGGTATCCATGTTATCTATTTTAGGAGTTGTATCTGCCTGATATTCTTTCAGCCAGTCCTGAGCTTCTTTTTTCTTTTTTGCTTCAGCCTGTTTCTTTTTTTCTTCAGCTTCTTTTTGCGCTTTTATCGCATTTAATTTAGCTTTTTGTTGCTGTTTAATTATGTTTTTATAAACATCATCTACAATATCATCTCTCATCTGAGGAGTTAAAAGAGAGCCGGAGGAAGAATTTTTTTTAGGCGCTGAATAAGTAGGTTGTGATTGTGAATTATCATCATCTGAATATGATGAAGGCGGCGGAGATGGAGTAGCAGGCATAGGAACGTTTCCTCCGCTGTAATTAGTACCGCCACCGGGTCCGCCGTCAAAATTAACATTAAATGCATTAGCAGAAAGATTTATAGAGAACAAAAAAATCCCTATTGCTAGAAATAACATCTTACAATTTTTCATTTTTCTAACCCAAACTTGTTTAAATTTAATAACCTTACTTAAGATTATCAGGTTTAGAAAGGCTTGTATATAAGTTTTTCTCTTTATATCAAATATCAAAAAACTAAACAATGAATAAATTCTTAATAAGATTTAAATCCAAGTTCTTAAACTCAAAAGTTTTAATATTGTTCAATACGGGGAGCCATTTTTTGCAAGATAGTCCTTCCGCTAATAAGTTGAAGGGCTAGGTAAGGGTATAGCGGGCGTTTTGGCAAAGCCGTATGAATGAGTTAAAACTCCCGCTTGCGCATCGAAACGCCCGCCAATTAAGGATTTATAAAAACCATCTTTTTCATTTGCCGATTTCTTTTAATGATTGGTATAGTATAAATTTTTTAGGATTAAAAGAAACCTTTTATATCCCTTAGATATCCAGCCATTTTGCATAACCCGAAGCGCTTATTCGATAACAGCGATTTTAAAGAAATAAAAAATGGCGTTTGAGTAAAAATGATCTGAAGCGTCAAAATAACGCAGGGGTACATAACAGTTTTTATCCTTTATAATTCTGCAAATAAAGCGCTACGATGTTTGCCAATGATTCTAGCAACCTCTGCTGTTCGGGGGACAGGAATTTCCCATTTTTAAACGGATTGACACCAAGAACACCAAGTATATTTTCTTCACTCTTTAACGGTAAATAATGCCATTTGGCTGAAGATAAAGTGTTTGTGTTTCTGCCTGCCTGCTGTCCATTTTGATATGACCAGGTTGCAACAGCTTTCTCTTTTTCGTCAAATACAATTTCGCCCTGCTGCGCTTTAATTTGTAGCATATTATTCTCATCCGGCAACATAATTATTACATTACTGTCAAACGCATCATAAATACTGTTAACAGACCGTTGGAGAATATCGTCAAGGTTATGCGCGCTGATTATTTCCCTACTGAACGAATAAAGTGAGAATAGAAAACGTTCCCTGTTTCTTGCGCTTTCAGTTTGCCAGCGGATACCTTTTGCCAGAATGCTGACCACTAAGGAAACAATGAAAAATACCAGAAAACTTGGCAGATACCTCACATCACCCACAACAAAAGTTAAATATGGGGGGATAAGAAAGAAATCAAAAGCTGCTACTGAAATTAAAGCAGTAAATAAGCCAACCCTGACGCCCCATAAAATATCGCTTGCTATGACAGGCAATAAAAGAAGCATCCCTATATTAAACGGTTCTATCCACGACCGCAAAAACCACCCTCCCGCAATTATTACCGCAATACTTAAAAGACTTATAAAATATGGCATAAAATTCTGCTTCGTGGTTTTATCAGGTTTCTCATATTTTTGCGTTTGATTGCCTTCATTTCCCACGATAAGAACGTTTATAGGTCCGCTCTTCCTGACAAGCTCGTTTAATACTGTCCCCTTGAATATTTCCTCAATCCTTGACCTGTGGGACAGTCCAGCAATAATTAAATTAATATTTTTTTGCCTTGCAAAGTTTAGTATTTCATCAGCAATAATAGCGCCGGATAATGCAGCAACTTTTGCTCCCAGCTCTTCTGCCAGACGTATATTTTTTTGAAGCTGCGTGGTTACTTTTTCAGTGGTTTCTATTTGCTGCGGGGATTCAACATATACTGCATACCACTCAGCGTCAAGGTCAGCAGCCATTCTATGAGTAATCCTAAGTAACCGCTCTGAAGTCGGGCTTGTACTGAACCCAACGAGCAGCCTTGAACCAACAGGCCAGGGACCTTTAATAGCATATCTCTCCATATAAGAGCGCATTTCTTCATCAACCTGTTTTGCGGTGTATCTTAAGGCAAGTTCCCTTAGCGCAAGCAGGTTTCCACGTCTAAAGAATTTTTGCATAGCCTGCTGGGCTTTTTGCGGGATATAGACTTTGCCTTCTCTGAGCCTTTGCAGGAGTTTTTCAGGAGGTAAATCCACAAGTTCTATTTCGTCCGCCATCTCAAGAATGCGGTCAGGCACTGTTTCATCAACTTTTACATATGAAATCCGGTAAACAACATCTATAATGCTTTCTATATGCTGGATATTCAGCGTTGTATATACATCAATTCCAGCATTTAAAAGCTCTTCAACATCCTGATAGCGTTTATTATGGCGTGAGCCGTTGACGTTTGTATGCGCAAGTTCATCCACTACAGCAATTTTAGGTTTTCGCTCAAGTATGGAATCTAAATCCATTTCTTCAAGGATAAGACCTTTATAATCAATTTTCTTTTTGGGTATTATTTCAAGTCCTTCTAGTAAAGCCTCGGTTTCAACCCTGCCATGTGTTTCTGCAACCCCGATAACAACGTCATTATCCTGCTTCTTAACGTTTGCAGCTTCCTGAAGCATTCTGTAGGTTTTTCCTACTCCAGCGCAGTAACCGAGGAAGATTTTAAGCCGGCCTCTTCCGGTTATCTCTGATTCTCCTTCTTCTTCCTGTATTTGTTTTAATATTTCATCAGGACTTGGGCGATTGTCGTCTTGCATTTTAGTTTACCTGTTATTTATTTTTTAAAGTCTGGTTCATATAACTTTTGTAAAATATATCTTTTCCATATTCTTTTATAAGCCAATTTTTTACTATATTATACCAAGTTGCAATCAATGTATGATTAAATCTCCCTCCCCCTGCCCCCTCCCCAAGGGAGGGGAAGAAGAGTTGATAAGGGTTTTGCCGGCTACGCCGGCAAAACCCTTATCAAAAAATAATATTCTTTTGATTGCAACTTGGTATTAGATAAAATCCAAAATCCTAAAATTAATAAAACATACATAATTATTTCCCCTGAAAATATAAGGCTAAAAAATAAATAAATATGAGAAATTATAGCAAGTGAAAAAAATAACCCCAAAAATGAAACCTTAAAATAATTGGCTTATCATACTCTGGCATAAATAAACATAATTGTTCAATCGTATTATCAATAAAAATTGCAGCTATAGCCACTATAAATAAAATATTACTTATCATTACTTCACCTCTTTAAATTTTCCAATCTAATGTTATAATAATATCAAAAGGGCGAGGATGCCCTGCTAAGACATCCTCTTTAAAAGCCCAGTTTAGATTGATGTTAAAAGACTTAGTATTTCTGCTAAGTCTTTTTTGCTTATCATGAGGAGAACTACAATAACAAGTATTAATAATTCCCGCTCACTCAGAGCAAATTTAACCTTCATCCGACATCACCTCCTTTCTTCGACTATTCCACGTTTAGAGCGTGTCCGAAGGGGAAATGATTCAGGGCTTACCCTAGTTAATTAAATCAATTTTAACATATACCAATCAATTTAAAAAACCGTTAAATAAAAAAGAGGGTTTTTGTAAATCCTTAATTAGCGGGTGTTTTGCCTTCGGCAAAACACCCGCTATACTCTTATCCAGCCCGTGCCGCCCGCAGGGCGGCACGGGCTGTAGGTATCAGCTTTTTAACAAATTAACGAAAACTTATTTGTATTTGTATTGGTATAAATTAATAACTTGAATTGCTAAATAAATAATTTTATATTTGGCGTAGCGGCTGGCGAAGCCAGCCGCTACGCCGTTTTAAGGGCATGCGGGGGCTGTCTAAAAAGTAAATTTTAGCAACCTCTTTGTATAAAAAAAATAAATAAAACTGGCTCTATGCAACAGCCAGTTTTTTCATATTGTGCGCAATGCTCAATAAACCCCATTCTGTTTTAACC
>JAKLDH010000108.1 GCA_022703625.1 Cyanobacteriota bacterium
TCATATTGTAGTATTTAAAAACAACTTTCTTGTTCATGCCGGCTTAGCTCCCCTGTTTACAATGCTTTCAGTATAATTATTTTACCAAAATTTAAAGGAGCTGTCCATTCTTTTGGGACAGCCCCTTTATTTTTATTTTAGGTAGACTGGTATATATGGACTACTTTTTTTCATTAAGTTAAAATTAAAAAAGTTTAAATAGTTTGTTCGGAGTGGGAATAATGAGAAAAAAAGTTGTTTTGGCATATTCAGGCGGGCTGGATACTACAGTAATAATCCCCTGGCTTAAAGAAAACTATGATTACGATGTAATAGCGGTCTGTATAGACGTTGGGCAAGGCAAAGAAACCGATGGGCTTGAGCAAAAGGCAATTTCAACAGGCGCAGTAAAGTATTATCTTGAAGAAGTAAGAGAAGAATTTGTAAAAGATTATGTTTTCCCGACCTTAAAGGCTGGAGCGAAATACGAAGGCAAATACCTGCTTGGAACGTCGATTGCAAGACCTCTTATCGCTAAAAAACTTGTTGAAGTGGCAAAAAAAGAAGGAGCAACTGCTATTTGCCACGGCGCAACAGGCAAAGGCAATGATCAAATACGATTTGAGCTTACTATAAAAGCTCTTGCTCCTCACCTTGAAATTATTGCCCCGTGGAGAATATGGGATATCAAATCCAGAGAAGACGCTGTAAAATACCTTGAAGACCGAAATATTCCCGTACCTGTAAAGAAAGACGACAGTTACTCAAGAGATAGAAACTTGTGGCATCTGAGTCATGAAGGACTTGAGCTTGAAGACCCCTCAAAAGAGCCGATTTATGACAGACTCTTGAAGCTTTCAAGCCCGCCGGAAAAAGCTCCTGACAAGCCGGAATATGTGGAAATTGAATTTGAAAAAGGAATTCCGATAAAATTAAACGGAAAAACTTTGAGTCCGGTAGCTCTTGTGGCGGAATTAAATGAAATTGCAGGCAGAAACGGCGTTGGCATAATTGATATTCTTGAAAACCGCTTTGTAGGAATGAAATCAAGAGGCGTTTATGAAACTCCAGCCGGAACCGTCCTTTATGAGGCGATTGAGCAACTTGAGCATATGTGTCTTGACCGACAAACGTTTGCTTTTAAGCAGATTATGTCTGTAAAATTCGCTGAGCTGGCTTATAGCGGAGAATGGGAAACCCCTTTAAGAGAAGGACTGTCAGCTTTCGTGGATAAAATCCACGAAACTACAACAGGAACGGTCAAATTAAAGCTGTATAAGGGAAATATCATTCCAGCCGGCGTAACTTCGCCTTATTCGCTCTATAATGAAAGCATTGCAAGCTTTACAACAGGTGAACTGTACAGCCATAAAGACGCTGAAGGATTTATCAACCTGTTTGGATTGCCTCTTAAAGTCAGGGCTTTAATGAAGGAGTCTTTGGAAGGGTAAAAATAAAGCTTGAGCCTTTCCCTTCCTCGCTTTCAACCCGGATTTTGCCGCCGTGCATTTCTATTAACTCTTTTGTGATAGTAAGACCAAGTCCGGTACTGCTTGTTTTGCCTAAAACAGCGTTTTCAGCCTGCTGAAATTTTTCAAATATTTTTTCGTGATACCCGACAGGTACGCCTATGCCGTTGTCTTTAACGGAAATTTCTATTTTATCATTGTGATTTATCAAGCGTAGAGCTATATTTCCGTTTTCATTAGTAAATTTTACAGCATTACTAAGCAAATTATATAAAATTTGCTGAAATTTTCGCTTATCTGCTGTTATTTCTATATTTTTTTTATCTGTAAAAGTTGTTATTTCTATATTTTTCTTGTCAGCAAGCGATTTAATAACGCTGACAGCTTCTTCTACAGCGTTTTTGGCATTAAAAAGTTCTGTGTTTAACTCCATTTTTCCGGATTCAATTTTTGACAAATCAAGCAAATCGTTTATCATGCCGAGAAGATGCAGTCCGCTGGTATGAATATCATTGATATAATCAGCTTGTTTGTCGTTTAATTCGCCAAAAATCTTTAAAGTTAAGGCTTCAGAAAATCCG
The DNA here is from genome assembly GCA_022703625.1 of Cyanobacteriota bacterium. GTDB lineage: Bacteria > Cyanobacteriota > Vampirovibrionia > Gastranaerophilales > UBA9971 > JAKLDH01. Next base: position 2,030 of record JAKLDH010000108.1, read on the forward strand.
ATAATCGCATTTAAAGGCGTTCTAAGTTCATGCGACATATTTGCCAGAAATTCATTTTTTATTCTATCGGCTTCAAGGATTTTTTTGTTCTGATCCCTTATCAACTCAAGGGTTTTAGACCTTTCTTTTATATTATTTTTTAAAATAGTTAACTGCATTTTGAAAACATCGCTTAATTCAGCGTCTTTGATAATATATGATCCCGCAGATACAATTGCTTCAACGATTTTAACGTCATCTTCATTAAAACTTTCCTGATTATTAATCAAAACAACTATTCCATAGACCATTTCCCTTATTGTTAAAGGGACTGCCATAACAGAACCTGGCGTTACCCTTGAATTAATGCCGAGTTCAGTTGTAATGGAAAAGTTTTTATTTTCTAGCAAATAGGTTCTTTTCCTTATTATTTCTGTTAAAACCTTATCTTTTTCCGAAATTATCTTGCTATAATTTTTATTTGCCAGATTTATATTTTCTCTTGCTTTTATAATAAGGGAATTGCCTTCTAAAAGTAAAATAATGCCCTGATCGTAATTAACAAGCTCTTTTATTTTTTTAAATAACAGTGAAAAAACACCTTTCTCAAGCTCCGGTTGTTGAGTCAGAAAATCTTTCATTGTTTCCAGCGTTTTAGAAAACCTTAAAGAGGATTTATTTTCTTCATAAACGTCTGTTAAAAGCATGATGAAAGCGATAACAGTATCATTTTCCGCTATAAATTTAGTTTTAGACGGAATAAACTCTTTATTTTTAGTTATTAAGTTGATTTCAGACAAATAATCTGTTTTTTCAGTTAATATTCTTTCAATTTCAGAAATTCTAAAGTCAAAAACGGATGTTGTTTTAAGTTTCCGGATTTTATTTTTGTCCCATCCCAGCAAATCGCTTAATGCGTCGTTTGCAAAGAGGATTTCTCCTTTTTTATTAAACTGAACCAGCAGCAAATCTTTTGATTTTATCAACAAATCTGCAAATTTATGTATATTTTCTTTAAAAAAATGTGATGAATTCATATAATATCAATGTTTCATATAACTAATTTTTTATGACCGTTTTAAAATTATACCTTTTTTCAAACCCGCCTGAAAAGTATGTAAATATTTACATATATATACCGCTTTGCAACAATAATTTCGAATTTATACTATAAACGAATTACGGTATAGTATAATAAAAAAAAATACAGAAAATATAAAGTACAGGTTTTAAAAATGTGGGATATACCGATTAGGCTGTGCTCAGCATTATTTTTAGGTTTTTTTCTTGGATTATTTTTTGATAACATTTTATCAACACAAGTTCCGTTATTCACCTTGTTTTTTTCTGTAGCAGGACTTATTTCCGGAATTTTATCATGCATAAAAAAGCTTTTATGATATTTCTTTTTAGGGGAGAGAGAGCTGGGAGCGAGGGTTTTTATTAAACTTCAAAAACTTTTTAAAAATATAGACCGATAATATTTTTTATGTAATTTTTAAATTAACTGATTAACGACGCTAAAAGCGTCATGCTGAAATTGTTTGCGAAATGCGGACAGCGCCGACTGCTTCGCAACAGCATCTTTCCAGCATGCAAATACAATACTTACCGTTTCTTCATTTTCTTTCTTTTTGAACGCAAAAAGAAAGAAAACGAAGCAAAAGAAAGAAAAACTAACAAGACAAACTGACATATCGGTCAGGGGCAAGCCCCCGAACCCCCTTGTATTAAAATGCTCACTTTTTGTTTTTTCTTCGCTTTTTACATAAAAAATATTATCGGTCTATATTTTATTTTTTATTCTACAAAATTAACTTCACAATGCGCCAGAGTGTGTATTTTTAAAGCGCTCTTTAGTATAATAAATTTATGAAGCTTACCGGATTACAAATATTTAAATACCTTCCAGGCGGGAAAAAAGAACTTGAAGCTAACTGCAAAAAATGCGGATTGCCTACTTGCATGGCTTTTGCGATGAAACTTGCCAAAGGAGAGATTTCTCTTGATAAATGTGAACACGCTTCCGACGAATTGAAAACTGTTTTTGAAGAAGCATGCCAGCTTCAACAACAGGAAATAGTTTTTGGACCAAAAAACAGGCAACTAAAAGTCGGAAACGAAACTGTAATGTTTCGGCATGACAAAAAATTTGTAAATCCAGCCTGTATAGCTATAAAACTTGAAAGTTCAGATAAAAATTTTGATTCAAAACTGACAAAAATTAAAAATTATTCTGTGGAAAGAGTAGGAGAAAACTTTTCGATTGACGCCATTGCGTTGATTGATACTGATGAAACTTTCAAAGAAAAAGCTCAGCAAATTGCAAAATTAGAAATCCCGTTAATTCTTGCAAGTAATGATTTTTCAAGTTTAGATAATGTTTTAGCCGCAGTTAAAGAGCATAATCCGCTTGTTTATTTAAAAAATAACAATATTGAAGCTATTGCCGAGATTCAAAACAAATATAAAATTCCTGTAATAATCTCGGGAAATTCTGTAGAAGAACTTGCAAACTGCTCTTCTAGCGCTCTTGACAAAGGTTTAGACAATATTGTTTTAAATTTAACTAATCTAACAGTTAAAAATACAGTACAAAATCTTACATATATAAGAAGATCCGCTATAGAAGACAAATTTAAGCCGCTTGGTTTTCCTGTAATTACTTTTCAAAAAGATATTGAGGAGTTTTCTGGCGATCCTGTAGAACAAGGGATTTTAGGTTCGTTTTTGATCTGTAAATACTCAAACATAGTCGTTCTTGAAGAGTTTAACGAAGCTGTCATATATGCTTTTATAACTTTAAGACAAAATATTTATACAGACCCTGAAAAACCTCTGCAAATAGAGTCGAAAGTGTATCCAATAGGGGATACGGATGAAAATTCTCCTGTAATAGTTACTACAAACTTTGCTTTAACATATTTTACGGTTGCAGGGGAAATAGAATCCTCAAATATTCCTTCATATCTTGTAGTTACTCCTTCTGACGGCATGAGCGTACTTACGGCATGGTCAGCAAATAAATTTAACGGGGAAATCATTGCAAAAACATTCAGGGAATACGGCGTTGACAAGCTTGTAAAAGGCAGAAAACTTATAATTCCAGGCTATGTTTCAACATTAAAAGAAGAAATAGAGGAAGAAATGCCTGAATGGGAAGTTATAGTTGGAGCAAACGAAGCGGTTGATATTGCGGATTTTTTAAAACAATATCAAAACAATTATTCTGCCTTAAAGGCTTAATCCTTTGAAATCAAGGGTTTAGCTCCTCTTATAAAGATGTTGTATGGATTTTTAAAAAATTAAAATTTTAGTTGTAAAATTAATTTAAAGTTTAAATAGTGTAATTTAAACATTTATAGTACCTGGAGTTACTTTGTATTCAATGAACATGACAGCCCCAAATCCTTTAAAGCAAGTAAAAACGAGAAACCGTATTGTCAACAGTCTTTCAACGATAATAAACAGTATTGGTTTTATTAAAGAAAAAGATGCCGAATATACTTTTTCAGATCATATTTCTTATCTTTTGCGCGCTTTTGAAAATGCTGATCCTAAAACAAAAAGTAAAATTGAGAATCATTTGGTGAAAATCGGAAAAGATGCCGCTTCAATTCTTGTTAAATCTCTTGTTGAAACAAAAGGAACCACCAGAGGTTTGATTGCAATGACGCTTATAAGAATTGGAACTCCTGTTATAAGTCATCTTGAGCAAATAGTTTTTGAAAATCCTGATTTAAATTGGGTTGTAGATTATATAACAACTGAAATCAAAGGTTCACAGATTGCATTAACCAATCCGTCCCTGATTTTAGAAGAATTTAACGCAGGGCAAAGAAATTTTCGCTAAATAAAAAAATGATTTTAGTAAATCCTTAATTGGCGGGAGTTTCGGCGAAGCCGAAACTCCCGCTATACCCTTACTCAGCCCGCGCCGTTCTGCGGGCGGCGCGGGCTGTAAATATAAGCTTTTTAATAAATTAACGAAAACTTATTTGGATTGGTATAAAATTCACAAATGGAAGATTGCTTCGAAACAGGTTAACCCTTTATACGCCTAATTTTATGCCTCGCAATGACAGCTCCACGCTTATTGGCATTGAATTTCACAAAAAACACGATGAACCAATAATTACAAAATTATAGATAAAAACTCGTTTTATTGATATTATTTAAATAATTAACTTCAATTTTTAAATAATATGGTTAGATTATCGGTAAAAAGTGAATATGCATGTCTTGCGTTAACTTATCTTGCTAAACAATATGATAAAGGCTGGATAAGAATTGAAGAAATCGCAAATTTTCAACATATTCCACAAAAATTTCTTGAACAAATTCTTTTAACGCTGAAAAAAGCAGGCTATTTAAAAAGCCGGCGAGGCTCAGCAGGTGGTTATACGCTTTCAAAACCGCCCGATAAAATCTGTGTTGCCGATGTAGTCAGATTAATCAACGGTCCGCTTGCTCCAATAAATTCCGTGAGCAAATATTTTTATGAAAAAACTCCTTCTGAACAGAGCGCAAAACTTCTGGGGCTTTTTAAAGATATAAGAGATTATACCGCCTGGAAATTAGAGAACACTTATTTTTCTGATTTAATCTAATACCAATAAAACAAAAATTTGCCTTTTTATTTAAACAAATCATTTATATCATTACTCAGCCCCGGCAATCTATCCATGGCAGATTCCAAATTTTAAAAATAAAAAAACCTCCAGGGGGATAGAGGTTTTTAGCTAAAATAGAGAGTTAGAGGTCATATCTTTACTTGGCTTTAATTATAAAACAAAATTTTTTGTTTTATAATTTTTTAAGCGTAAAATTTACACTTATTTACATTATTGTATTTATTACACTTAATTTTTCAGCAAGGAATAGAGCGCCTCTAAAAAGTCAATTTTTTGAAATTTTGAGGCGCTCTATAATTTTTGACCGATAATCAAGGATTTATAAAAACCATCTTTTTTATTTATCGATTTTTTTCAATTATTGTTAAAATTATTTTTGTTTATATAATTCAAATCTTTTATTAGAGCCTGAAATGGACTTTATTTTTAAAATAATTCTTTGTAAAAAACTATAATCCTCTCTAATTCTGTTAATATTAGAACTATTAAGCTCAAACCTTTGTTTTTTGGCAACAATGCTCCTGTTTACCGCTATTTGCCCGACGCTGTTATCCGGGTCTAAAATATATCTTACTAAAGCAGGACTAAACAATCTTTTAATAACCCCCAAATAAAATTACTCTTTATAAAAATATAAAAACATTTATCAAATAAAAATTGCTACGCTATGATCTATGTTAATTTATTAAAACGCTGTAAGTTATGACCGATAATATTTTTTATGTAATTTTTTAATTAACTGATTAACGACGCTAAAAGCGTCATGCTGAAATTGTTTGCGAAATGCGGACAGCGCCGACTGCTTCGCAACAGCATCTTTCCAGCAT
>JAKLDH010000109.1 GCA_022703625.1 Cyanobacteriota bacterium
ACAGTCCTGTTTCCACAAGGGGCCAGGCGGCTGCAACCTGAGCGCATGACCGGTTATAGTTAGTGTTATGCCCTATAAAACAGTCGTTTGAGCAGTCGTCTGTCCCTGCATCGGTAGTTGCGCAATTATACGCAAAATTGCCGGTCATAGCATTACAGCCTGTTATCGCCGCGCTTGCAGCGCTGTACATGTTACAGCTTACGGTTACAGTGTCATCCGCTCCTTTAAAAGTCAGTTTGTAATTATCTGTTGGAGCGGCAGTCCAGGCCGCTTTAATCTGGGAACAACTTTTGTTGTAATTATTATCATACGCTTCTTCACATGCGGCCGTCGAGCCTCTGTTACAACCCTCTATATAAAGCCATGGTCCTGACAAATCGCAGGAAAAATTATCGTTTAAATTTTGACCGTTATCAGGTTGTTGAGCGTTACCGCAAGCATGAACCACTTCGTTTACAAGCCCGGGCATCCATTTCGGAAGCAAACTTTCCACTTGATCTGCTATATAAGTCGCTCCCAAATTTTCGTTAGTTTCGGCATTTTTATGCAAATAATATGTTATATCAAGAAAACTTGTTGTGTCATCACAATATGGGGCAACAGTATTGCCGTTTTTCCAGCAGGTGTTGATAAAATAATCGCAAGATTTTTCCCCGCCCAAATCACACGAGGCTCTAAGTATTTTTTTCGCGAGGATTTTTTGAGATGCGTTTCCTTTGTCGGCATACCATGTTGCGGTTTCAACAGCTCGTCCCCGATTATGCCTGGCGTCCAATACAGCGGCATAGCATACGGTTCCTGATGCAGGAGTTGCGGTTTCGCCGGTTGCTTCTGTGTACCATCCGCTTGAGGAGTTGCTTTCAATACATGTTATAGTATTTTTATCAGTGCCGGTTCTAAGCTGACTCATTTTTGTCATAACCGGAATTGTCGCCGCAAGAGAAATCCCGACGAGCAACAGCGATATCATCCCGCCCATCATAGAAAATCCTCTACGGGATGAAGAAAGCGTCATTGCGAGCCGCTTAGCAGGGATTATACTTGTAAACCAGGAATTGTCATTCCGAGCGAAGGCGAAGCCGAAGCGTGGGAATCTTTCCAGCGCAACTAAAATGCTTGTAAATGCTTGTTGGATAGATTGCCACGTCGGGGCTAAAGCCCCTCCTCGCAATGACAAAGCGTTGAGCTTTGCGTTTTTCTCGCAATGACAAAGCGAGGCTGAAATGCCCGCAAATGAGCGCCGGATAGATGCTGAAACAAGTTCAGCATGACCAATACAGAATTTAAATAAACTTTTTTTCTCTCCCCCTATTGACTTTAGCTCATTTTTATGAAGAAATGGCCTGTCTGTCTGTCTGTCTGGATTATTCATGCTCATATATATTTACCCCTATATTCCTTTTGTATTTTATATTATTTATTCCTTCTGCGGAACTTTTTTAAACATGGGTGTTAAGTTTTGTAACGCATGTTTATTATATAGGACAATTCAATTTTATGTAATAAAAAAACGTCATTGCGAGCCAATGAACGAGGATTATATGCAAACAATTAACTTGCGAAGCAATCTTCCCATGCGCCATGCCGGAAGATTGCTTCGTATGTTCATTTTCTTTTTTATATGCCTGCTTAGACGCCTCGCAATGACAAGGTGGCGCCTAATTGCCCTGTATTAGCAAATGAAATTGCCTTTATATTTCTTCTTCTTCCGCTTTTTTAGGGATATTGTTTAATGCGATTGTTGCTCCTGCGGCAGGGTCTTGAGCCATAGTGTTTATATTGTTTACAGCTTGCTGAAACCCCTGAGGCATTGCGTCCAGTAAGTCATGAGGCACATCAATTGCTGTTTTGTCAGCATGTTGGGGGTAAAAAGCCTCTTTTCCGGCTGTTTCTATGGCGCCGGCTGTTCCTATCGCATGAACTCCGCCTAACGCAACTGTTAACTTTTCTGAATCGTTCAAGTTTTTAACGATATTGCTGACTACTTTCGGCGTTGCTTTTATGCATTCAGCATAAGATTTAAACATTTTCATATTTTCCGCGCCGGCTATTATATCACTATTTGCCGTTGCGACATTTTTTGCGGGCAAAACTGATAATGCCGTTAAAATTGCGCCTTGACCCATATCATAAAAACTTTTTTCTTTTGCTTCGGCTGTATCGGCTTTAGCAAGTTTTAAAACACCTTTTCCCATAGTATATGCAGAGATTGCCCCGGATAACGCAACTGCGATAATTCCGATTCGTTTATAACTGCTGACCAGTTTTTTAAGACCGATTCCGCCTAAAACTGTTGCTCCCGCGCTAAGAGGATTATTAATAAGCATTTGGACCGGAGAAGTTACGCCTTTCCAAAAATTATCGCCCGCATTTTTGAAACTGAATTTTCTTTGCGAGATTTCAGGATTTGTTTCATTTACCTGATTTAAATCAAAAGAATCCGGTTTTTCTTCTCCTTTTTGCTGCGCGCGCTTTTCATTGCCAAAAGGAATCTGAGTATTATTTTGAAATGATTTTATGGGCTGACAATTTAAATTCATTCTTTCGATCATTTTCTCTAAATCCCCTGTCTATTAATCTTCTTAATCATCAATTACTTAAAGATGCGTGAAACAAAAAGTTGATATAAAAAAGAAAATACAAGTTACAAAAATTAATAGAATTCAGCCCCTTCCTGCGCCCACAGCCGTTTTTTATAAATCCTTAATTATACCAATCATTAAAAGAAATCGGTAAATGAAAAAGATGATATTTGTAAATTCTTAATTGGCGGGCGTTTCGGCTTCGCCGAAACGCCCGCTATACCCTTACCTAGCCCGCGCCGCCCGCAGGGCGGCGCGGGCTATAGATATTAGCTTTTTAACAAATTAAAGAAAACTTATTTAGATTGGTATAGCTTTATAAAGGATTTGTTGGGATTGGCGAAGAAATCGTGGTTTTATAAAACAATTCATCAAAAAGTTGAGAATTATTTAACTGCTGTTCGGCTTTTGTAACATAAAAACTTTTATAATTACTATTAACGCCAACTTTTGCTTTCATCATGTCTTTATATTCGCCAAAAGCCTCGCTTAAAGCTATTAATTCTATAAACGAAAATATATTTTCATTTATTTTGTTATAATGCGATAATAGATTAAAGTCCTTAATGTCAATAATTCCGTCTTTATTTCTGTCTAATGCGGTCTTTATGTTGTTTGCGTCTATTCTTTTGAAATATTTATTGTCTTTATAGGCGGATTCATTGGAAAAAATGCTTTTATGAGCGTCATTAAGATTTATTTTTGCCAGTTCAGAATCATTAACTTCGCCGTCATTGTTCAGGTCAAAACGGTTAAGAACACTGCCTTCTGTTTTAGCGATCTTATTGCAGGAGCATAGATTCAACATAAAAACACCCTAAATTTTGATATAATTCCTAAAACTTTAAACCTTAAATATATATGTTTTAATACTTCCGTATATAAATAAAAACTTTTTAAATATAATTTTTATAAGTTATTAAAATTTTTTTACTTTTCTTAATAATTGTTTTATACTCAAACATGCTGTTTTGTTAATGAATGTCTTGAAAAATGATCAATCATAGAGAAAATATAAAAAATTCAAAGAGAATAGTTTTTAAACTTGGCACAAATATAATTACGAATGAATGCGGAAATATTGCTCTGTCAAGAGTTTATTCTTTAATAGAGTCGATTGCCAAATTAAAAGAAGAAAACAAGGAAATTATACTGGTAACTTCTGGCGCTGTAGGAATGGGAGCAAAAATCCTCGGCAATCCCAGGAATCATGACCCTATAAGCTTAAAGCAGGCTTGCGCCGCTGTTGGGCAGGGAAGATTAATGCAGTTTTACGAAGAAGCTTTGGAAAAATTTAATATCAAAACAGCTCAGATTCTTCTTACCGCTGATGATTTTTCTAAAAGAAAAAAATATTTAAGCGTCAGAAACACTTTAAATACGCTTTTAGCGTTGGATGTAATTCCTATAATTAATGAAAACGACGTTATATCAACAAGTGAGCTTGAATGTTATAAGGAAGATAATGTTGCTGTTTGTTTTGGCGACAATGATAAGCTTTCTGCCCTTGTCGCAAGCAAACTTGACGCTGATATTCTTGTAATACTTTCCGATGTTGACGGGCTTTATAACGGAAATCCCAAAGTTGAAAAAAATCTGAAAATGATTTCAATTGTTGAGGAAATAACGCCGGAAATAGAGTCTTTTTGCTTTTCAGCTTCCAAAGGAGGCAGAGGAGGAATGAAAACAAAGATTGAAGCGGCTAAAATTGCCGCTCATTCAGGTTCTATGGTTGTGATAGCAAATGGAAAAGACGCGAATATAATTAAAAAAATCTTTAACAGCGAAGATGTAGGGACGTTATTTTTGTCGGTGGAACAGCTTTCCGGCAGAAAAAAATGGATTGCGTTCGCAACAAATATAAGCAGTTATATTATGGTTAATGAGGGAGCCAAAAAAGCTCTTATCGAAAAAAAAGCCAGCCTTATGCCTATAGGCATAATTCAAATAAAAAATTCCTTTAAAAAAGGCGATGTAATAGGCATTATTGATGAAAATAATCAGGAATTCGCAAAAGGGATAACAAATTATTCCAGCAAGGAATGCAAAAATGTTATCGGGAAAAATTCTGAAGAAATCGAAAAGATTTTAGGTTTTAAAAACTACGATACTGTTATTACAAGAGATAACATTGTAATTTTATAGAGGCGCAAAGCGTCATGCTTGTTTCAGCATCTTTCCAGCATGCTTCCCGTTTCTTCATTTTCTTTCTTTTTGAACGCAAAAAGAAAAGAACCCGCAAAGCGGGACACTTGGGACTCAATCCAAGTAACATTTCCCTGTGAATGCGCCTTAGGCGCGCAAAAGAAAGAAAAACTAACAAGCCAAACTGACATATCGGTCAGGGGCAAGCCCCCGAACCCCCTTGTATTCAAATGCTTACTTTTCGTCCTTTTTTTTGTTTTTTACATAAAAAATATTATCGGTCTGTTTTTTAAAAATTTTGTTTAAAAACTTTAATATTAAATTTTTATACATTTATTTTCATAAAAATTTTTATTTTCTTCTTTTATTCTATAATACACTTAATGATATTACATGCCTCAAAAATAAAAGGAGATTTTAAAACATGAGCGATTATATTTTCAAAATGAAAAAAGGCGATATTGAAATCGAATTAAAATCAGATGATTCAAAATTTATCGAAGATCAGCTCGACAAATGGAGAGATGCTCTTATTAAAGAAGATAAATAATTTTTTGAGCGGGGAATTTTAATGCCATACTACAGTTTTAAAATTAAAAAAGGAAAAGTTGAACTCGAAGTTCTTTCAGAAAATAAATACTTTATCCTCAATAAATTTGACAATTTTTACCGTGATCTGACTGAAAAAAAAGCATCGCCTAAAAAAATTGACAGCATTGTTATTCCCGCTGAAAAAAAAGCAGAACCTGCCAACTCTGAAATAATACAGCCTGTTGAAGAAAAACCTTCAACTGTTCCTGAAATTGAAAATAAAAAACCGGAACCGGAAATTTTAGAAGAAATAGAAACGGCTGTTTTAGAAGAAAAAACTGATACAGAACAAAAAGTTTCTGAACCTGTTGAAATTATAGAAGAATCAGTTCAAAAAGCAGTAAAACAAGACATAGAAGAACTGTTTTCCTCAAAAAAAATTGAAATAAACCAATCAACAGAAGATGAAGAGGATGAAAAACAGGAAGAGGATGAAATAGAAGCTGAAACGATCGAAATACAAAATGAGTTTCAGAAAATTATTGAACAAAAAATGCAGGAAGACATTGAAATAACCGATTTCCCTGAAGAATCTGAAGAAGAAGTTGAAGAAGACGAGGAAACAGAAGAAGAAACACAGGAAATTGAGGAAGAATTAAAAGAAACCATAACTTTCTATGAAGACACTGAAGAAGAAGTTGAAAAAGACGAAGAGATAGACGAAAAAATACAGGAAAGTACTGATTCTGAAGAAGAAGAGCTGGCTGAAATTCTGCGCGAAAGCTTTGAAGAAGAGGAAAAGCCTAAAAAAAACTCGAAAGTCTATGATATTCTTCAGGAAAAACTGTCTTCTCTGCCGGAAGAAGAAAAAAGCAGGCTTAATTTAAACAGAGCGCCTTCTGAATATAAAAAAGCATCTTCCTCTATTAAATTTAAAGGGCTTGAAGATTTATTATACTTAAAAAAGCCTCAAACCAAGCTTGATTACTTGTTAATAACGTCTTATTTCTTACAGGAAACGGAACAGAAGGAAAAATATTCTTTAAAACAAATTAATTCTAAAGTTATTCCTCATTTAAAAGAACCCGTTGACCATTCTGTAATACATGAAGCGGTTGCTCACGGTTATTTTAAAGTAGTTCCGGATTATTCAGGAACATCGGATATAACAGAATATGCAATTACGTCAGAAGGCGTTGATTATTTATTAAATGAACTTTAAAAATTAAGCTGTTTATTATGTCTGAATTTGAAAATACCAATAAAAATAAAAAAGTTGTTGTTGCGATGAGCGGAGGAGTAGACAGCAGTACAACCGCTTTATTGCTTCTTGAACAGGGATATGAAGTTGTAGGATTAACCGCAATAATGACAAATGCGGCGCAGATTGCCGCTAAAAATGCTGAAAAGGTTTGCAACACGCTTGGAATTGAGCATAAAAGCCTGGATTTAAGAACAAATTTTCAAAATACTGTTATTAATTACTTTGAAGAAAGCTACAAAAACGGCTTAACGCCGAATCCGTGCGTTTTTTGCAATAAAGCGGTTAAGTGGGGATTCATGAAAGATTTTGCTTTTAATGAGCTTCAAGCAGATTTCTACGCAACCGGTCATTATGCCGAAATAAAAAGAATTAACGAAACTTACAGACTTTATAAAGCTCAAGACCCTAAAAAAGACCAGTCATATATGCTTTATAAGCTGGATCAGGCTGATCTTGCAAGAACACTTTTTCCTCTGGGAGAATTAAACAAAACAAGAATCAAGGAAATTGCCGCAAAAAATGGAATTGCTCCGGCTGATAACAAGGAAAGTCAGGATGTCTGTTTTATTATTCCGCCGGAAACCGTTTCTTTATATTTAACAAAAAAATTCGGACCCAAAGAAGGGAATATAATTGATTATAAAACCGGCGAACTTCTTGGAAAACACGACGGATATTATAATTACACAATGGGTCAGAGAAAAGGGATAAAAATTTCAGCTTCTGAGCCGCTTTATGTTATTTCTGTCGACGCTGAGCAAAATACAATTTATGTCGGACAAAAACAGCGTCTTTTTTCCGAAGAATTTGACGTAAAAGAAATTAACTGGCAACAGGAAGAGTTTTCAACAAAAAGCAGTTTTAATGCGATGGTTAAAATAAGATATAATTCCTCTGCGCAG
>JAKLDH010000011.1 GCA_022703625.1 Cyanobacteriota bacterium
ACGTTTACTTGATATTAAAGAAGGCAAAACCGAAAGAAAAGGCTCAGGCGAATCAGATACAATTTATGAAGCTCTTGCTAAAAGAGAAGCTTCTAAAAAGCTGAATATTTTAGAAATGTTAAAAGATCAATCAGAGTACAGAATACCGATTTTAGGTCTTTTGCTCAATAAATTCAAGTATATCGACTTAATCAAGGATTTGTTAAAAAAAGCGGATATAAAAATGCCTGTTGACGTAGTTTTTATAATAGCAGGAAGTTTATTCTTGCCATTTTTAGTTCTTTCCATGTTAAATAATAATCTTTTATTTTTATTAATGGGTGCAGGGGCTGCTTTTTCTCCCATTTTATTTATAAAAATGAAAATAAAAGAAAGACAAAAAGTTTTTGCTCAATTTTTTCCTGATTCTTTAGGAATTATTGCCAACTCGCTAAGAGCGGGGCATTCTCTTTTAGCGGCTTTTCAGATGGTTGCGAGCGAGAGTCCTTATCCGGTAAACAGGCTATTTAAAACGGTTTCTGATGAAATTTCTCTTGGAAAAGAAGTAAGAGAAGCCATGCAGGATATGAACAATTATATGCCTGACAGTCAGGATTTAAGATTTTTCGTAACAGCTGTTCTTATCCAGAAAGAAATCGGCGGAAATCTCGCAGAAATTCTTGATACATTAAATGTTACGATTAGAGAAAGAGAAAAACTTATGGGCTTAATAAGAACACAAACCGCCCAGGCGCAAATGTCAGGGCTTGTGCTTGGATTAGCTCCTGTATTCATATCAATTCTTGTTACATTAATGAACCCTGCTTACATGGAGCCGCTTTTCAACACTACAATGGGCAATTTGGCTCTTTTTGGGGCTTTTATGATGTCGTTTACCGGTTTTATGATAATTCGTAAAGTAACCGAAATAAGAGTTTAATTTTAAGGATAAAAATAAAATGGAATTTATTTCTACACTAATATTAATTTCAGTAATTATTTTTATAATATATGAAGAATTTTTCGCAGAAGAAAAAGATGATTCAATCACAAGAAGATTGAAAGAGTATTCTCCTGTTCTGACGGAGGAAGAAAAGCAAAAAAAAGAAGAGCAGGATTCTGCAACTTTTATTAAAGATGCGCTTAAAAAACTTTCACAGAATGTGGCAAATAAATCAAGAAATGTTCTGGCAGAGAAACAAACACTTGCTGAAGCCGGTATGTCGAGCGATGATGATTCATTTATAGGACATATTTCAAAAAAACTTATGTATGCTTTTATTTGTGGAGCAATGGGCGTTACTCTTGCGATGTTAACCAGTGTTTCCCCGATGAATAAATTAATGTTGATACTGTTTTTCCCGCTGTTAGGGTTTAGATTTCCTGATATGAAAATTAAAAAAATTGCAAAACAAAGGGCTGAAGAAGTTACATATACGCTTCCTGATGCTATAGACCTGTTGAGTGTTTGCGTAGAAGCCGGATTAGGCATAGATTCCGCAATTTCAAGAGTTGCAAATGAGCAGGAAACCTCTGCTCCTGTTTTATCGCAGGAATTTAAAAGGGTTGGGAAAGATATTATTACAGGTATTTCAAGATCAGATGCTCTTAAAGCGCTTGCAAAAAGGAACGGTTCTGTTGAGCTAAGGTCTTTTGTTGGTCTTTTGGTGCAGTCTGACAGGCTTGGAACAAGCATTTCGCAGTCATTAAAAGTATATTCCGATTCATTACGGGTTAAAAGAAGGCAGCGAGCAGAAGAATTAGCGTCTAAAGCCAGCATTAAAATGACAATTCCGCTTGTATTATTTATTCTTCCCGCAACGTTTATAGTTATTCTTACACCTGCGGCATTAAGTATTCTTAAAATATTTACGCAAGGCAGTGAATAATATAGTTATATACTAAAAAGAAATTTAATATTGGCAAATTGAGGTTACAAGTTTTTGTTCAAGCTCTTTTGCTGTTTTTTCATATCCTTTTCTTCCCATCAAAGCATAAGTATAATTTTTACCCTGCTCAACGCCTGGCTGATTGAATGTATCAATATTATAAAGCGCGCCCGCAATGGCTGTTTGAACTTCCAGCATATAAAGAAGCTGTCCTAAATAATATTCGTTAACTTTCGGCACAAGGATATTTACATTCGGTTTTTTAAAATCGGTAACAGCAATTCTTGTTGCGTCTGCTTCAGCATTCATAAGCTTATTAACAGATTTTCCGCCTAAATATCCAACGCCTGTTTCCATAAGAACCTCAGGAATTCTTAATTCCGTATCAAAACAGCCGACTCTAATGAAATTTATAAGCTTATCGTTAGGTCCTTCGTTATAAAGCTGAATCTGAGAGTGTTGATCGGTTGCCCCTAATGCTTTTAGCGGTGTTGGTCCAATATTTGCAACGTTACCGTCAAGATCGGTTTCTTTTCCCAGAGATTCTGCCCATAACTGGACATACCAGTCTGAAACATACCTTAATCTGCTTGAATAAGGCATCATTACGGATAAATTTTTGCCTTTTTTGTCCATTAAATAATGAATAAGAGCATTTTGCGCCGCAATATTTTTTTCAACATCAGTATTTTTAAGCGCATCGTCCATCTCTCTTACGCCTTTAAGCATTTCTGAAATGTTTATTCCGGTGAGAGCAAACGGTAAAAGCCCGACGGCTGAAAATACAGAGAATCTTCCTCCTACATCATCAGGCACAATAAAGGATTTATAACCTTTTTCGTTTGTAATTTCTCTTAAAATGCCTTTATTTCGATCAGTAGTTGTAACAATATTTTCTTTAGCGGAATCGCCCAGCTCTTTTTCAAGTCTTTCCTGTATTATCATAAAAGCTGACATTGTTTCTGCGGTTGTTCCCGACTTGGTAATTACGTTTACCAATGTTTTTTTAAGGTCTAAAACGTCAAAAAGCCCGTTAATCTGGTCAGGATCGATGTTATCGACAAAAAATATTCTTGGAAAGTCATTTCTTTGATTTTTGTCAAGGATGTTCCAATAGGGTTTTAAAAGGGCTTCGGTAATGCAAATTCCGCCGAGAGCCGAGCCGCCTATTCCTAAAACCAGTAAATTATCGAATTTACCTTTAACGCTTTGAGCATATTGGTTAATTTCTTGTATCAATTCATCCTGATAGCCAAGATTCATCCATTTAAGCCATTTCCCGTGTTGATCTTTTGAAGAATACAGCTCTGAAACAATATTTGCAATTTGTTTTTTATAATTAGAGAATTCTTTTTTGATTTCAAGCCCGTGTTCATTGCCTATTGCAGAAGCGTCCGCATTTTTCCAGTCAAAACTTATCATTTCTTTCAAACTCCATTAATTATTTTGATTTTTATAATATCAAAAACAAAAATTTTTTTCTTCTTCTCATCGATACTTATTTTGATTGGTATAGCATATTATTCATTTATGGCAGAAGAAAATAATTCTCTTTTTGATTTAATAATACTAATGAAAATATCAACCAACCTTGCGTCCCAGACAGTCCCTCCTCCATTTTTTAAGACTTCAACAGCTTTTTCATAAGGAAGAGCATTTCTGTAAGGACGATTGCTTATCATTGCATAAAATGAGCTTACAATAAATAAAATTCTTGCTCCTTTTGGAATAAGAGCTCCTGAAAGCTCACCCGGATAGCCTGTTCCATCCCAGTGTTCATGATAATGTTCAATTATATTAATTATATGACCGGTTGCTTTAATGGGTTTCAAAATCTCTTTTGCCGCTAAAATCGGGTTTTCTAAAACTTTTGTTTTTTCTTCTTTTGACAAAGGACCCGGTTTCAGGATTATTTCTTCAGACATTAATATTCTGCCTATGTCATAAAGCATGGTAGCAATTTTGAACTTTTCAATTTCTTCTTCCGACGTATTTGTTTTTTTACCCATTTTTACTATAACATCAAGCTTTTCGTCGACGCATCCCATGTTATAAACATTGTTATACGCTTCTGAAACGTATTTTAATATCATATAAACAAAATCCTGAAGATTAATGTCCTGATTTTCATACACTTTAAACTTATTTACAATTTTTGAAACTTCAGAATTTTTATGTTTAAGGAGCATTTCCGTAAAAATTTCAACAATAATGTTTTTCCAATCTTCGTCTTCTTCTCTTGTTGCGACCTCAACCCTGTTTCTTCCGTTTTTCTTTGCCCTGTACATTGCCTGATCCGCCAATTCAAGCAATTCTCCCAAAGATTCGGTATGCCTTAAAAAGGTTGCAACTCCGATACTTGCCGTAATTTTTTCTAAATCATTAACTTCGCTTTCTGCGATAGAAGCTTTAAGCCTTTCTGCGGCAACGATTCCACCTTCAACGTCAATGCCGGGTAAAATTACCGCAAATTCTTCTCCTCCAAAACGAGCGGGAATATCAACCGATCTTGCATTTTTTCTCAGAACTTCACCGATTCTTTTAATTGCCTCATCTCCTGTAGAGTGCCCATAATTATCATTAATCTTTTTTAAATGGTCAAGATCAAGTGATATTAGAGTAAACGGTTGATTTAATCGTAAAGAACGCTCAACTTCGGTTGCAAGACATTGATCAAAATGTCTTCTGTTAAACAGTCCTGTAAGAGCGTCTGTCAGAGCCTGTTTTTTTATTTGCTCAAAAAGATTTGCGATGGTTACAGCAAGCTCTATCTGACCGGCAAACAGCGTTAAAAAATTTTGCTCTGTAGGTAATATTTCATTTCTGATTGATATTGTGACAAAACACCCAAACGGCTTGCCTTGTACGATTATCGGGAAAATACAAATTGCTTTATTGCCTAATAACTGATCTATTTCTTTTAATTTTTCAATTTCTATTTCCGGCGATGAATCATAAAACAGTTGGGAAAAACCTTTTATATTTTTTATTTCATTATTTTTAAGAGCCTGAACAATAGGATTTTTCTTTGCTCCTAAAGGAATATCATAAGAAAAGACTGAGCTGCAAAGAATCTGACTGATTTTTTCAGAAAATTTGTTTTCGGTTGAAGCTCTGATTTTTAATCTGCTGCCGGATTCAAAATCAAAAAGTTGAAAAACTAGGCATTGAAGGTATCCAAGCTCACTTGAAAGTCCGTTTACAACTGTTAAAAGAACTTCTGAAAGCGGTTCTGAAGAATTCATAGTGCTCCAGATATGTTTTAAGGTCAGAAGGCTTTTGTTTGCCTGATTGAGTTCTTCGGTTCTGTCAGCAATTTCTTTTTCTAAAGCAAGGTTTCTTTCAAAAATTTCCCTGTAATTTTTTCTTTCGTCAAGAACACTGCTTTCAAGAACCTGAACTTTATTGCCAAAAAGTTTTACTTTATTAACAATGTTTTTATACCATTTTGAAGACATTTGAATAACCTGTTAAAAAACCTATATTTCAATTAAATTAACCAAAAACTATTAAAAATTATACTACAAAAATTTTATTATTATAGTGGTTTTATTTTCCCAACGCTCTGTTATACCAATTTAAATAAGTTTTCGTTAATTGGTAAAAAAGCTGATACCTACAGCCCGCGCCGCCCTGCGGGCGGCACGGGCTGAGTAAGGGTATAGCGGGTGTTTCGGCTTCGCAACATGAATGAGTTAAAACTCCCGCTTGCGCAACGAAACACCCGCTAATTAAGGATTTACAAAAACCATCTTTTTTATTTACCGGTTTCTTTTAATGATTGGTATAAGAAAGCTTTGCGGAATCGTCATTCTAAGGCTTTGCAGAATCGTCATTCTGAGGGCTTCAGCCCGAAGAATCTTCTTGTATATAAGCCAAATGAAAATCAGATTTTTGTGAAACCTTAGCTATTCCGCTTTAAATAAAGACTTGATCCTGCCTTCAATCTCTTCGTTGTCTAATTCACAGGTTAAAGTGTTTATATCAAAAGCCATTTGGAAATATTCAGCGGCTTTAGTCAAATTGCGCATTAACTGATAAGCTCTTCCCTTGTTGTAATAGGCAAGAGTGTAATTTGGACTGTATTTTATGGCGGAATCAAACATTTTAACAGCTTCCTGAGGATTACAACATCCGTCAAGATATACAACACCCAGATTATTAAAAGCTATTGCGTATTCAGGATTAAGTGAAATTGATTTTTGATAAGCTACCATTGCTTCTTCAACATAACCTTTTTCCCAAAGCAGTAAACCCAAATTACAATATATTTTGGCGGAACCGGAGTTTATTTTTACCGCGCCGCAATAAGCGTTTATGGCGTTATCCAGATCGTTTTTGTCCTGATATGCTTCTCCTAACGCAATATAAGCGTCAATATTATTTCTGTCCATAAGTATTGAGGTCTGATACGCCACTATTGCGGCGTCTAAATTGTCTTTAATCTGATGATAAATAGCTCCTAACGCCTGAGCGACAATAGAAGTCCACTCATTGTCGGGGTTTATCATTATAGCCTGTTGATATTCATTTATTGCGCCGTCATAATCCTGAAGTTGCACTAATGCATAAGCAAGGCTGTTATGGTAAAAAGCATTTTTAGGCTCTAATTCCAGAGCTCTTTTAAAAGCGTTTATAGCGTTAAATTTGTTCTCGTTTCTTAAATACAGGTGTCCAAGTTCATAAAATACTTTTGAATTGGCGGGTTGCAGTCTTGAAATATTGCTATAGCATTCTACAATTGCGTTTATATTTCTTTTATCGTGATTTTCAAGGGTTTCCGCAAGTTTTGCCCATAATACAACGTCATCAGGCGAGTCTTTTAAAGCATGCCTATAATATTCCACAGCTTGTTTGGGATTTTGAAGCTCTATAAACAAATCGCCTGTTCTGGAATAGAATAATTCTTTGCGACCGGTTTGTTCAGCGGCTTTTTCATATATTTCAACCGTCTTTTTATAATTACGAAGCGTTTTTTGCATATTTCCGTTTATTTTATATTTCAAAACCAACGATTTTTCAGAACACGCCTTATAAATCATTCTTATAACTTCATAATCGTATATAGACATTACAATGCCTGTTAAAACGCAATAAAAAGATTTAAATAAGTCAAAGAAATTAAATCCTGTAGTTTTTAACCGTTCAATAATTGTAGCTGCAAGAACAAGTCTTGGTCTTGCGGAACAAAATTTGCCCAGAGAAATCGCTTCCTGAAACGTTTTTTCAGCTTCAAGATATTTGCCCGCCGTTTTCAAAAAATATCCCAAATGCAACCTGGCTTTTGCTGAATAAGGAGAAAGCTCTACCGCTTTTTTACAGTGCTTTATCGCTGAATTTAAGTCAATTTCTCCTTTTTCCCACAGTAAACTTGCAAGTTTATAATGGACTTCGGAAATTTCCGGGTTTAATTTTATTGCTTCAAGATAATAAACCAAAGCTTTATCAAGGTCTTTCGCATTGGCTCTTATTAAATAATTTTCGTGCGATTTTTGCGCAAGGTCTAATATTTGATTTATATCAGCTCCTGAAAAGACAAAAATTTCCTCATGCGTATTTTCTGTTAACATTAAGTTTCCTCAATTAAAAACAAATGACTGATAACAAATGAATCAGCGAATAAACTTTATTAAACCCGCTGTTTTTTTAGATTAGCCAAGTATACTTTTGTGTGGCGCATAAAATTTGTATACTCTTCCTGTTTTTTATTATCGGGAATCCTTAATAAAACTTTATTCTTTTAAATATATTTCATAATTTTGGTTGATATTTGAATAATTGTTCATTAAATACATTAAGAATGTGTTTTGTTATGATATAGCAGTAACTGCTCAGGTGTCATTGCGAGGAGGGGCGAAGCCCCGACGCGGCAATCTTTCAAATGTTGCTTGTAAACTATGAGCCTTTGGCTCATTTAGATAGATTCCCACGTCAGACAAGATAAAAACTACCCGCTTTTATACTGTTTTATAAGTCTTGCCCTCCTCGGAATGACATGCGAGGAGAACCTTAGTGGCTACCTATACCAATCCAAATAAGTTATACCAATCAAGCTTATCAGTCTATTTTTTTACTGCATTGTAATCGTATAAAGCGGCGCGTCTTTTCTTGATTTTTGGATCAATTATATACTGGTCATAAGTCATTTGTTCGTTTATCCAGCCTGCCGGAGTAAGTTCAATTATTCGATTCGCTATAGATTCAATAAACTGATGGTCATGTGAAAGAAATAAAACCGTGCCGGGAAAGCTTATCAACGCATTGTTCAATGCTTCGATTGACTCTAAATCAAGGTGATTGGTGGGTTCGTCAAATATTAAAACATTTGCCCCGGTTATCATCATTTTCGAAAACATACACCGAACTTTTTCTCCGCCGGATAATACATTGATCTTTTTAAGAGATTCTTCGCCGGAAAATAACATTTTTCCTAAAAATCCTCTGATAAAATTCTCGTCTTTTTCTTTTGAATATTGACGAAGCCAATCAACTAAAGTCAGATCATTTTCAAAATATTTACTGTTATCTTTTGGGAAATATGCCTGAGTCGTTGAAACGCCCCATTTAAAGCTTCCTTTATCAGCTTTTTGTTCTCCTGTAAGAATTTGAAACAGCGTTGACGCCGCTAAATTATCCCTTCCCACAAAAGCAATTTTTTCCCCTCTTTCAACAGTAAGACTGAAATTTTTAAATAAAACGCTGTCATCAACTGATTTAGACAGTTTTTCAATATGCAGAATATTATCTCCCGCTTCTCTGTCAGGCTTGAATATAATATAAGGCGATCTTCTTGTGGAAGGCTTAATTTCTTCCAGAGTTAATTTGCTTAACACGTTTTTTCTGGAAGTTGCTTGTTTTGACTTGGATGCATTCGCGCTAAACCTTGCAATAAAAGATTTTAATTCTTCCATTTTTTCTTCAGTCTTTTTGTTTTGATCCTGTTTTTGTTTTAAAGCAAGCTGACTGGATTCGCGCCAAAATGAAAAATTCCCTGTGTAAAGCTGGATTTTATTATAGTCAATATCTGCAATATGAGTGCAAACTTTATCTAAAAACTGTCTGTCGTGAGAAACAATTATAACGGTATTTTCAAAATTTATAAGAAATTCCTCAAGCCACATAATAGTGTCAACATCAAGGTGGTTCGTCGGTTCATCCATCAGCAGAATGTCAGGATTGCCAAATAAAGCCTGCGCAAGAAGCGCTCTGACTTTGTCTGTCCCGCTCATTTCACTCATTAGGGAATCATGAAATTCTGTTTTAATGCCAAGGGCGTTAAGAAGCGTTCCTGCCTGAGAATCAGCTTCCCATCCGTTAAGTTCCGCAAATTCACATTCTAATTCTGCGGCTCTGATCCCGTCTTCATTGCTGAAATCAGGCTTTAAGTAAATTGCGTCTTTTTCCCGCATAATGTCATAAAGCCTTTTATGCCCCATTATTACTGTTTCTAATACTTTGAATTCATCAAATTCAAAGTGATTTTGTTTTAATATAGCGATTCTTTTCCCCGGCGCTATAGATATATTTCCTTTCGAGGATTCTATCTCGCCTGACAGAATTTTTAAAAAGGTCGATTTTCCCGAGCCGTTTGCTCCGATTAATCCATAACAATTTCCGGGGGTAAATATTATGTTTACGTCGTTAAATAAATCACGGCTTCCAAACCTGTGCGTTAAACCGCTTACGGTGATCATATTTCTTCTATGTCCTTAATTTACTATAATCTGTGTTAAGTTTATTTTGATGTTTCTTCATTTTCTTTTCTTTTTGAACGCAAAAAGAAAAGAAAACGAAGCAAAAGAAAAGAAAAACTTAACCCAAAGGGACTATACCATCGGGGGCTTTAGCCCCCAAACCTCCTTGTCTATCAGGTTGAGTTTGGTTTTCGGAAAAACTAAAATTCGTTTATCGTATTATTTTTTCTCTGTAGATTTTTTGATTTCAATCGGAGCTTCTTTTGCGCCCTTTTTAGGTTTGTTTTGTTTAGGTTTTTTTACTTCTCTTGATCCTTTATCTTTTGCCATATCAAACTCCTTTACGAATTGATTTAATAAATATTCCAATTCAATAGAATACTAAAACTATTATAAAATAAAAATAAAGATTTATACCAATCATTAAAAGAAATCGACAAATAAAAAAGATTATTTTGGTAAATCCTTATACCAATCAATTTAAAAAACCTGTAAATAAAAAAGATGGTTTTTGTAAAGTCTTAATTAGCGGGTATTTCGGCTTTGTCAAAACACCCGCTATACCCTTACCCAGCCCGCGCCGCCCGCAGGGCGGCGCGGGCTGTAGATATTAGCTTTTTAACCAATTAACGAAAACTTATTTGGATTGGTATAGCAGCTAAAATACATCAAGCTCATTAAATCTTTTATCCTGCTTGAACATTTCATAAACAGCAAGTACGCTTTTATCCTTATCTTTGGTTTCAAAAATTATATCGAAATCAAGATGATAATATTTCAGAAAAAACTCTGCAAATTCCTTTAAATTGATTGATTCTGAATGGCTTCCCGCTCTGGCATTCTCTTTCTGGCTTGAATAATGAATATCGGGTAAACCGGATTTTTCATCCCAGGTTGAAAAAAACTTTTTCATAATTGCTTCAATATCTTCATCATAAGGTTTTCCGGTATTTAAAACCTTGTGATGAAGGTTATCAAAAACAAGCGGAACTCCTGTTGACTCGTTTATCCTTATAAGATCCCAAACATTATAGTTTCTATCGTCATTTTCAAGCGTAAGACGGTTTTTAAACAATTCAGGCAGCTCATTAAACACTTTTATGAATCTTTTTAGCGATTCGGGCTTATTCCCGTACACGCCGCCTGCATGAAAAACTACCTTGCTCGTAAAATCAATATTCAAGGAATCAAGAAATTTAATATGCCATTCAAGTTCCTCTATTGAACGTCTTACAACATCCTTGTCAGGAGAATTCAGGTAAACAATGGGATTTGGATGCATATAAACTCTGGTATCGCTTTGTTTTATGAATAAACCAATATCATCCAGCTCTTTTTTATAATCCTGACTCCATTTTATTGTATTCACAGGATGAGAAGCAAATGGAATTGTGTCAGAGCTTATTCTAAACAGTTTTATATTATTGTCCTTATTCCATTCCAGTACTTTTTTCAAGCCGGAAAGGTTTGATGTTATTATTTCTCTTAATTTTATTTCGCTGGCATTTGCGAGCCTACACGTTTTATTAAGAGGAATTCCCGTTGTAAGGTTTATGCAGGCGTATCCAATGCGATGTTTCATGTTTAAATTCCTGTGTTTTATGGTCAAATAAAAATGAATTTCAAATTAGGCGCAATCAAGTGAACAAATTTTTACATCTGACTTAAAATGATTTCTCACAATGTTTTCAAGCTCATTATCCGCCCTGACCCAAAAACTGGAAGCAGTGATGATTTTCATAATGTTTCCATTGTTTTGTACGTTGAAAATAACCGGATCACCGCCTTTACGGCTTGCCAAAACGTCTTTTAGAGCCATTATTTCTTCAAATTTCAGTTCGTTGTCAAGATGTATATTAACTATATTGCAGTTTTCTACTTTTGAAACATCGTTAATAATAATATTAATAATGGTTTCTTCATCTCCACGATGCTGAATTTTACCGCCTATAATAACTTTGGATTCCGGCTCAAGGCATGTCCCGCATTTATCAAGGACTTCACTGTAAGCGACAAAATCAACTTTTCCCGTTAAATCTTCCAAAATTCCAACTTTTAACATTTTGCCGGATTTTGTGTAAATCTGTTTTGTACTGGTCACAAGCCCGCATAGAGTAACTATTGCTCCTTCTGAAATTTCTTTAAGCTCCGCAATATTATGCGTTGTCAAAAATGGAAGCTGATCTTTAATGCTGGCAAGAGGATGGCTGGTTACATAAAATCCGAGATAGTCTTTCTCAAAACCTTGAATTTCAGTGTCGGTAAACTCCTCGTCAGAGCCGTTCAACTGAAAAGTAGGCGCGTTATTGCCTGCCATCATCGCAAACAGGTTCATTTGCCCGCTGACTTTGGCTTCAATTTCTCTTAATGCGGCGCTTACCGCTGAATCAAGGTTTTCTATAACCTGTTTTCGGCTTTTTTCTATTTTGGAAAAAGCTCCTGCCTTGACTAAACTCTCAAGAGTCCTTTTATTAAACTGTTTTAAGCCAATTTTTGTACAAAAATCAAAAAAAGATTTATATTCTTCTTTTTCTCTTCCCCGTATAATTTCTTCAACCACGCCTGCTCCCACGTTTTTAACAGAGCAAAGCCCAAACCTGATATTGTTTTCATCTGGCGTAAAATCCGCTTTGGACTTATTTACATCGGGAGGAAGAACTTCGATTCCCATCTTTTGACAATCTGCAATGTATTGCTGGATTTTATCCTGGTTACTACTTACGCTGGAAAGAAGGGCGGACATATATTCAACCGGATAATGCGCTTTTAAATAGGCTGTCTGATATGCAAGAAAGGCATAGGCGGCGGAATGCGACCTGTTAAAGCAATAAGCCGCAAATTCTATCATGGTTTCAAAGAGTTCTTCCGCCAGTTTTGGGTCTATATTGTTTTTTTGAGCCCCGGAAAGAAACATTTCCTTTTGTTTATTCATTTCTTCGGGTTTTTTCTTACCCATTGCCCGCCTTAAAATATCTGCCTGTCCAAGCGTATAGCCTGCAAGCGACTGAGCAATCTGCATTATTTGTTCCTGATATACGATTGTTCCGTATGTATCAACTAATATGGGCTCTAAAGCAGGGTCTTTGTATTCAATTTTTTGTTTTCCGTGTTTTCTTCTGACAAAATCGCCAACCATGCCGGAATTTAGCGGACCCGGACGGAAAAGAGCAACAAGTGCGCCTAAGTCTTCAAAAACTGAAGGTCTTAAATCTTTAACCAGAGTCTTCATTCCAGACGATTCAAGCTGAAAAACACCGTCTGTATCGCCTTTTGAGAGCATTTCATACACCGCTGAATCGTCAAGGGCAATGTTGTTAATGTCAATTTCAATGTTATGCCGCTCTTTAACAAGATTTACAGTATTACTGATGATTGTAAGGTTTCTAAGTCCGAGAAAATCCATTTTAAGCAGTCCGAGTTTCTCAAGATCACCCATTGGATAGGTTGAAATAACAGCTTTTTCTTTTGAATACTGAATCGGTACAACTTCTGTCAGAGGATCTCTTGCAATAACAACGCCTGCGGCATGTGTTCCCACATTAAATTTAATTCCTTCAATCGATTTAGCCAGATCAACAAGCTCTTTTACTTGTGGGTCTTTGTCATAAATCTTTTTTAAATCCATGCCTTCCTGCAAAGCATCGTCAATTTTGGTTTTTGGGATGGAAGGAATCATTTTTGCAAGCTTATCAGCATCGGCATAAGGAATATCCATTACTCTTGCAACGCTTTTAAGAGCGGCTCTCGCCGCTAAGGTTCCAAAAGTAATGATCTGACAGACTTTATCTTTGCCATAAAGCTCAGATACGTAATTTATGACCTTATCACGTTTTTCAATGCAAAAATCTATATCAACGTCGGGCATGCTAACTCTTTCAGGGTTTAAAAACCTTTCAAAAAGGAGATTATGCCGTATTGGATCAATATCGGTAATCCCGAGCGAATACGCGACAAGGCTTCCTGCCGCTGAACCCCTGCCAGGACCAACGGGAATATTGTTTTCTCTGGCAAATTTTATAAAATCCCACACAATAAGAAAATAAGCTGAAAATCCCATTTCTCCAATGATTTTAAGCTCATATTTAAGCCTGTCTTCTATTTGCTGAGTTATTTCCTTAAATCGTTTGCTTAAACCTTCTCTGACTACTGTATCAAGGTATGATTCTTCAGTATGATTCTTTGGAATCGGGTAATAAGGCAGTAGTGATTTGCCCATATCCAGAATAAGATTGCATTTTTCCGATATTTTTACTGTATTATCAATTGCCCTGTTGAAAGTTTCCTCATCTAACCATTTAAATGCTTGTCTTAGCTCGTCAGAGTTTTTTATATAAAACTCATTATTGGCAAATTTCATTCTTGACGGGTCTTTTAACGTCTTCCCGGTTTGAAGACAGAGCAGAATATCGTGGCAAAGTGCGTCTTCCTTTTTTGTGTAGTGGCTGTCATTAGAGATTACCAGCTCAATATCAAGCTCTCGGGCTATTTTAATAAGGTTAGGATTGGTCATTTTCTGACCTTCAATCCCGTGATCCTGAAGCTCTATGTAAAAATCTTCTCCAAAGAGTTCTTTATAATATTTTGCGGTGTTTTTAGCTCCTTCATGATCCTTATTTAGCAGTTTTTTTGCTATTTCTCCGCTAAGACATGCCGAAAGGCAGATTAAGCCTTCTTTATGCTGTTCTAAAAGCTCCCTATTAATTCTTGGCTTATAATAGAACCCGTCTATATGGGCTATACTTACTAATTTTACAAGGTTTTGATACCCTTTTTTGTCCTTAGCAAGCAGTACGAGATGATAGTTTGATATTTTGTTTTTTCTATCTTCAATGTCGCCGTCTATAATATATAATTCGCACCCTATAATCGGCTTTATACCTTCTTCTTTTGCTGTTCTGTACAGTTCAACAGCTCCGTACATTACTCCATGATCTGTTATCGCTACCGCCGGCATATTGTTTGCTTTTGCATGTTTAACAAGGTCGCTAATCCTTGTTGCTCCGTCAAGAAGGCTGTGTTCTGTGTGCAAATGAAGCGGTACGTATGGATTCATGTGGTTTGTACGCCTTATATTAAACTATCGTTGTGAACTGTAAAATCAGCCCGATTATCTTTCAATTAAGATTATAAAACAAAATTTCTTTAGAGCGCCTCTAAAAACAAAAGAATTTTATTATTTATATCTACACACAAACCCCAATCAAATTTTATGAAAATTTCAAAAAATTGAGTTTTTAGAGGCGCCCTTTACGGTTATTTCTTTTTATTTCATACTATATTATAACCAAAAATCCGAAGTTTATATGGAAATCAATTTATGGAAAAAGAAAAACAACTTGAAACAATTGAGCTTATAAAAAAATCAACGGAACAAATGAAGATTGACGATATAGAAGAAAATCCCGAATCTGCTTATGAGGAATTTCAGTGTGATTGCTGCGGAGAAGTAAAAATATTGGCTGGCTCACTCTTATATAAAAGTTTTAGACTTTGCAACGACTGTGTTCTTATTGCGGAAACAGGATTTGCGCTTAATAAAATGACTGAAATTGAAGATTTATTGAATAAAATGGAAGACAAAAGGTTTGAAACCTTATATAATTCAATTTTTAACGTTGAAGAAAACAGCATGAATTAAGAAATCACACAAAATATAAAGGAGTCATTATATGGCTGATATCAAGATAAGACAAGCTTTAACCTTTGATGATATACTTTTGGTTCCTGGCGAATCAGACGTTTTGCCCAAGGATACAGATGTTTCAACCAGATTAACAAACAGCATAAAGCTTAACATTCCGCTTATGAGCGCTGCGATGGATACTGTAACAGAGTCCAAACTGGCTATAAGCATAGCAAGAGAGGGTGGAATAGGTTTTATACATAAAAACATGTCCCCAAAAGACCAGGCATTTCAGGTTTTTAAAGTTAAAAAATCCGAAAGCGGCATGATTGTTGATCCGATTACAATGGAGCCTGAATTAAAGATTTTTGAAGCCCTTGCGGTCATGAAAAAGTATGATATATCAGGACTTCCAATAACAAAAAACGGAAAACTCTTGGGAATACTTACAAATAGAGATTTAAGATTTGAAACAAATCTTAACCAGAGAATTGAAGACGTAATGACAAAGGAAAATCTCGTTACTGCGCCTGTAGGAATTTGTCTTGAAGAAGCGAAAAGGCTTCTGCATAAGAATAAGATTGAAAAACTTCTTGTTGTTAACGATGATTTCGAGCTGAAAGGACTTATTACAATAAAAGATATTGAAAAAGCTATTAAATTTCCTGATTCCTGCAAGGATAATTTTGGAAGATTAAGGGTAGGAGCCGCAATAGGGGTTTCCGACGACAGAGATGAAAGGATACAGGCTCTTATTGAGGCTGGAGTTGACGTTATAACCGTTGATACAGCGCATGGGCATTCCAGAAAAGTTATTGAAACAATAAGGGAAATTAAGCGTCAAAACCCTGAACTTCAAATTGTAGCAGGGAACGTAGCGACGGCAGAAGCCACAGAATCTCTTATTCAGGCTGGGGTAGATGCTGTAAAGGTCGGAATCGGTCCGGGTTCAATTTGCACAACAAGAATTGTCGCTGGAGTTGGAGTTCCCCAAATTACAGCGATTATTGACTGCTGTAAAACAGCTAATAGGTTTAATATTCCGGTTATTGCAGACGGAGGCATAAAGTTTTCAGGCGATGTAATTAAAGCCCTCGCTGTTGGCGCAAGTTCAGTTATGATAGGCGGTCTTTTCGCAGGAACAGAAGAAAGCCCTGGAGAAACAATACTTTATCAGGGAAGAAGTTATAAATTATACAGAGGAATGGGCTCTCTTGGCGCTATGAAGCAGGGAAGCAAAGACAGATACTTCCAGAACGAAACTGAAAACGAGGTAAAGCTTGTTCCTGAAGGTATTGAAGGAATGGTTCCATACAGAGGTACATTATCATTCAATGTTCATCAGCTTCTTGGCGGAATAAAATCCGGCATGGGTTATGTTGGAGCGGCTAATTTGGAACAATTAAGGAATAAAGCCAATTTCGTACAGATAACTCAGGCGGGATACAAAGAAAGCCACGTTCATGACGTAACAATCACCAAAGAATCGCCTAATTACAGAATGAACTAAATAACTTGAATTGCTAATTAGTCGAAACACTGAAATAACTTGAAATTTTATTATAATTTTTTATGCGGCTCGCAGGCAAAGCCTGCGAGCCGCATGCTCTTAAGAAGGCGTAGCGGCTGGCTTTGCCAGCCGCTACGCCAAATATAAAATTATTTATTTATAGCGCTCTGTTAAGTTAAATTTAAAGGATTTTATTTTTTTATCTACCCATCCCCAACCCCTTCCCTTCAAAGGGAAGGGGCTTTTGTTTGTTTTTGGGTTTCGCTCGCTATGCTCGCTCAACCCAATGAATTAACTTAACAGAGCAATAGTGATCATTAAAAGAAATCGGCAAATGAAAAAGATGAGTTTTATAAATCCTTAAATAGCGAATGTTTCGGCAAAGCCGAAACGCCCGCTATACCCTTACCCAGCCCGCGTCGCCCTGCGGGCGACGCGGGCTGTACATATCAGCTTTTTAACAAATTAACGAAAACTTATTTGAATTGATATAAATATTGTAAAGTATTGTAAAAAAAAATTAATTATTTGAAAAAATATATTTTTTCAATACTTTAACACTATAGGAAACGCAATTAATCAATCAATCATTGATAAATAAACTCTCTTCTACGACTAAAAAATTCCTTTCCTTCCCTTTCTGTAATAAAGATTTTAAACCCTTTTTAAAGAGGGTTTTTTTTTGCGTTTATACCAATCAATTTAAAAAACCGTTAAATAAAAAAGATGGTTTTTATAAATCCTTAATTAGCAGGTGTTTTGCCGAAGGCAAAACACCTGCTCTACTCTTACCTAGCCCGCGCCGCCCTGCGGGCGGCGCGGGCTATAGATATTAGCTTTTTAACAAATTAACGAAAACTTATTTGGATTGGTATAGTACAACCCGAAGAATCTCCTGCTTTTGAAGCTTGGCTGCGATCCTTCGCTCTGCTTAGGATGACGGATTCGGGTAATTAGCGACTCGAGTTAAATAAAAACAAAAAAAGAGCCGACTTAAATTTCAGCTCTTTTTTTGTTGACTGTGCCCCGCCATCGATAAGGGCAATTATGTGGTTCAGTAACTTTAATCTCCAGTCCGGAAGCCTGACAACACCCGAAAGACATGATTTATGGCTGCTGCGTTCCCGCCCTGACCAGGTTCATCGGCTTTCGCCGCATCAGACCGAACCTTCTCAGATTAATAATTACTGTCGACCATAACTACTCAGACCTCACGGCAGGCTGTCCACCCTGCTAAAGCGATTGCAGATTCAGGGCATCGCTAGTTCCCCGTGTAGCACAGTCAACTATATCTTATCATGAAAAATTTTTTTACGCCTCTCTAAAAATTATAGTGATCTGTAAAAGTTTTTTGGAGTTTAATAAAAACCCCTAAAGATTGTTTTTGAGGGTTCGTCATTCTGAGGGCTTTAGTCCGAAGAATCTTGTTGTATTCATGCCATGAGATCCTTCGCTTCGCTCAGGATAACAGTTTTTACGCTTAGGATTACCTTGAAAATTAATGAATCACTGTAGTAGTATTAAATCTCCCTCCCCCTGCTTCCTCCCCAAGGGAGGGGAAGACGAATTGATAAGGGTTTTGCCGGCTACGCCGGCAAAACCCTTATCAAAAAATAATACTCTTTTGATTGCAACTTGGTATAAAATTCTTTTGTTTTTAGAGGCGCCCTTAAGATATAGTAACTTCTAAATTAACCGGTAAAAAATTTTCCGCGCTTTTCTCAAACCAGAAACAAGGATCCTGCAAAAGACTTATTTGTAGAATATACTTGCCTTTTATCCTTGGGGTTTTAACAATAGCATGGATTGTTCCGCTTTGTCCTTGAAAAATTGGTCTTCTAATCGGCGTCTTTTCTCCATGAATAAACATTTCGCCGTTTTCATTTAACCAATGATAACCTACATATACCGGATAAGGAAGAGAAGAAATCAGTTTTTCGACGCCTTTATTATGAATTGTAACAGGAATTGAAAAAGCTTCTGAATCGTTAACTTCTATTGACCGCTTTTCACAACGCATTTCAACATTTATTTTCCCTAAATTTAATTTCTTTTGTTTAAAAACATGCCTTCTTAAAAATTCATCAACATATTTTTTTAATTCAAATTTTATAAAAGCGCTCCATAAAAGAGCATTTAGTTTTTGAGGCGATATACAGTCATTTAAGCCGGTTTCTTTTTCCATAAAGAGTTTTTGTTCCGGTGTGATTTCATCTATAGGACCTGTTTGAAATAATTTTAACACTTTTTCATCAGTGCCGGGAATTTCAGAATAAGCAAATTCTTCCGTAAAATAATATTCAGAGCCGTTTTTTCTTACCCTTTTCATTTTAAGATCTTTTTCGCCCACTAAAAAGAATGGCAATCCCGCTTCTAAAGCTAATATTGTTACAGTGGAAATAGAATTGGAAATACTATAATTATGATTTCTGATAATTTCATAAAGATTATCAATAAAATCTTTATGCAGAGCGGAACCTGCCGTTACTACTTCAAAACCGCGTTTTTTAAATTCAACGGCTTTTTCCCATAGTTCAAAATCGAATATCCCAAGACATATTTTAACAGGATGAAATTTAGGAGGTAATTCTTTTAGCTTTTGGCAAAAACTATCTATATCAAAATCCATATAGTTATTAGGCGTTCCATGAGCGGGAAATACTATTGTTCCTTTTGAATCAGGCGATTTTTCTATTTTTTTCTTTTTTCTGTAATGAATATAATGAAGCCCAAATATTGCAGGTTTTTTATTCCCTTTTTCCTGCCAATACTTTTCTGTTTGTTTATTTATAACCAGCATTAATTCTTTATTTGCATGAAGCTCTGAAGGTAAGGGTTTATAACTTGCAATCCAGCCATGATTTGCCATAAAAACATTTGGCGCCCATTTTGGAAACCCTGCATATTCTTTTATCACCTCAGGAATTTTATAATGACTTAAAGTGTTCTCTGATATTTTATTATAAGTAATTTGTTCAAAATTATCTTTTATTTGATCTTTTAAATTACCTGCAATAGCCGGTTCTATTAATATTGATATTGATTTTTGTTTATTAATCCTTAAAAGCAAGTCATTTACAATGGCATAAGAACTTAACGAAAGAATCAGAATAACATCAAAATCAATAGTATTAATATTATCCAGCGTATAAGTTTTATGCTTATAAAAATTTTCGTTAACATCAACCTCAGAAAACTTTTTATCCATTACGCCTATAATATTTAATAAATTAAGGTCATAATTTTCAAATATAGCGCTTGAAAAAAGACCGGCGCCGTATATTAAAACTTTTTTATTCTTAAACTTTTTTGCCAGCTCGTCTAATCGTTTATCGAAATTTTCTTTTTTAAGCAATTCATAAACAGTTTTATGTTCATTTGCAAGTTGATTTTTTTCCACATTCACCTCTTATTAAAGGATAGTTTTGTTGTTTTTAGTATACAATTTTTTGAAAAAATCGGTAGAAACAAAAAAATCATACCTGATTTTACCAAATTCCGGAATATTGTAATTTTAGATTAATCCAAATAAGTTTTCGTTAATTTATTGAAAAGCTAATTAAGACTTTACAAAAACAGCCTTTTTTATTTAACGATTTCTTTTTAATATCACTATAATTTGTTAAAAACTAATGAATTCAGCGCAAAAAAATAAAGCGATATTTAATACCGCTTTAAAAATGTTTTCTGCCTTATTTTAGAATATTTCGTTTAATTTTGTTCCTTGTTTTATTTCCTGATTAATTAATTTTTCTAAGTTTCTATATTGTTCGGTTTGTTTTTTTATTCTTTCTATGCCGTTAGGATCATTAAAGAATGTTATCAGGATTTTTTCTGTAATTTGGTCTACAATAGTATTTTGAGGTTGTGTAGACGGATCAGCGTTGAAAGACTTGAAACTTAATTTGTCTTTACTTTTTACTTCAGACTGGGCTGGTATTTTGACAAATCTATTGTCAGACGGTGGAATATATCCAAATTGCCCTTGCTGTTTTCTGTATATAGTAGTCATTTTTAATTAAACTCCGATTTGTTTTAATTGAGGTTGCTAACAGTGACTTTTGAATTTGGTCATTCATTATTAGTTTTCCTTTACTTTGTTCTTTTATATTCTAAAAAAGTGTTTTCAATACACTTTATAATTTACTCTTAGTATTTATCAAATTTTTATATTTGTCAACCCTTTTTTCATGAATTATAACAATCCTTGAAAAAAGGGGAATTTAATATCAAGCTGCAATCAATGTAGCGCTTAATCTCTCTCCCTCTGCCCAAGGGAGGGGAAGGGAGATTTAATAAGATTTTTTATTTGTTTACCGCAACAAGTTTTTTTCAAGCTTTTTGACGAATTTTTTGTCTATAAGTTTTTTTGCTGAAGCTTCTCCAGCCCAGACAGGCTCGAGTTCGTTTTTGAGGATATCAATTAATTGTTGATAATTTTCGCTTACAGGCGTAGAGATTGACGTTTTTATCACGTCAATAAATATCTCTGAATGTAAAGGAGGCGTTTTTTTGTCTAAAAATGCCTCTGAAGAGGCAACATCAATTCTTGCAGGAGTTATAAGCCCGCTTTTTGTAAAGTTTTCAATAGAATTTTTTGAAGCAAGAAAACTGATAAAACGCCATGCCGCTTCAGGATGCTTGGTTTTAGAGCTGATTGCCCAGCCTGAAGAATCGCAACCTACAACTGAACCTGCTTTTCCGTGAGGGAAATTAATTATATCCCATTTGAAATCAACTTCTTGCCTGTATATAGGCACAAACCACCTTCCGCTGAAGTGCATAGCCAGCTTTTGTTCCATAAAAAGCTGAGCCATTGTTGCGCTTCCCGCCTCACTTTTGGTTGGAGCAACATGATATTTGTTTCTTAAGTCGGAATATAATTGAATAGCCTCGATAGATTCGGGTTTATCAAGAATAACGCTTTTTAAATCAGCGCTTATAAACCCTCCGCCGTTACTCCATAGGAAAGGTAGCCAAAATAGCGGGTTTTCCTCAAAACTTACTCCAAAAAGATCGGTTTTTCCATCATTGTTAAAATCCTTTGTAAGCTTGTCCGCAACAGCGATAAACTCCTTAAAAGTCCAGTCTTTTGTGGGTAATGGCGCGTTATATTTTCTGAACAAGTCTTTATTGTAATAAATCACCAGAGTTGAGATATCTCTTGGAATCGCATAAAGTTTTTCTTTATATTTAAAGGCATTTAAGGCTTCAGGGAAAAAATCTTTTTGTTTAAGCTCTCTGCTCTTCTCAAGAAACCCGTTTAAATCCATAAAAATATTATTTCCGGCGTATAAAGGACCGTAAAGATTATTAATAAAGACCACATCAGGCATAAGATTAGAAGCGGCAAGCAGATGGAGTTTCTGAAAATAATTATTTGGAGTATGGATAAAATTAATGGTTATATCAGGATTTTGGCATTCAAAGTCTTCTATAAGCGGCTTTAGAATTGAAATTTCCGATTTTGATCCCCAGCTCGTAAATTTCAATTCAATTTTATCAGACTGTTTTTCGCAGCCTGTAAGAAAAAGTGTAAAAATAACTAAAAAAATTATGGATTTTATTAAACGCATAGAAATACCTCTTCAATCGAGTATTGTTTATTTGATGTGTTTTTCGGCGGCTTTGCCGCCGAAAAACACATCAAATCTTTACTCCCTCCCCTAGAGGGGAGGGTTGGGGAGGGGTGATTTAATCCTACACTAATTGCAACTTGGCGCAAGCTTATGCCTCCTTTGAAGAGGGGCAGAAGGGCAGATATAAACATTAAAATCTTTTTGTTCTTAGAGGAGCTCATTTACTTCTATTTATCGCTGATGACGACTGAGCTGACCGTTTGAGCCACAGGAAGTCGGCTCTGGATCTTTTCAGCAGTAATATTATAAATTATAATTTCATAAGCGTCATTATTTGTGATAAGAGCTTTGCTTTCATCGTCAAACAGATTTATTTTGCCTGGAAATCCGCCGCTTTCAAGGGAAACTTTTTTTATTGCATCAAAATTTTCGGTGTCTATTATGTTTAGCTCATCTGAACCAGCGCAAAGAATGAGAATTTTTCCTGTTTGGCGAAGAATTTTTATATCAACAGGTTTTTCGCCTGTTTGAGTTTCTTTTATTTTTTCCTGTTTTTTTAAATCATATACCGTTAAAGCGTTGTTACTTCTGCTTAAAATCAGAAGATAACGTCCAAAAACCTCTATGCCGGAAATATTTTTAACTTTAAAAAGCTCTTTTGAAACGCCTGTTTTAAGATTTAATTGATAAACCTTTTCTGTGCGGCGGTCATTATAGAAAATAGACTCCTCATTTTCAACAATTTGAAGCTTATCAGGATATCCTGTTACCGGAATTTCTCTGGTTACCTGCATATTTTTAAGATCAATCTCTGAAATGCTTGAAGAAAGGCTGTTTGTTACAAACGCTTTGTTTGTTCCTTTAGGCGTAATTATAGAAGAAGGCTGTTTGCCAACCTGTATTGTCTTTACAAACTCGCTGTCAACGGTATCAACGATAAATATTTGCCCTAAAGCCGGCGCTGTCATTAGTATGTATCTTTTATCAGGGCTCATCATGTCAAAAGCGACGGACGGGAGTATAATTGACTTTTCCACCCTTCCTGTCTGGGAATTAACGATATTTAATTTGTCGTTTTTATAATTCGACACATAGAGTTTTTTATCGGCTAAAAAAGCGAATTCCGGCAATTTCACGACATATTCGGTTGTTTTACCGGTAATTTTACCTGTTTTATTGCTAACAGGCTGTTCCTGCCCAAAAAATTCAACTTCGCCCGCTTTGTCCGTTTTGGGTTTCAGAGGAATTTTGAGATCGCCAAGAATAATTTTTAACTCGGGCGGAAGCGTTAAATCCTTTGGCACAACAAGGTCTTGCGGCAAAATTCCCAGCTTTACCTTTAAAGGCATTTCCGGGCTGCTTATTAATGTCGGTTTTTCGTTGTTTTTCCTGATTATTTTCAACAAGGCAAGGTTATTATTAAAAAGCGCCATGTCCGGTTTTTGTGAAAAATCTTTTTTTGCGGGAATCGTTTGTGTTACTTCAAGGGTATTATAATTTTTTACATATACAAGAGGCAGTACCGGCAGGTAATTTGTTCCGTCAGGCAGTTCAATAAGTCCGTCAAACCTAATTTTCGCTTCGGGGAATTTTTGTTTAACATAATTCACGACATCTTCGGGAAGTTCTGCGCAAAACCCGGGACTTACGTTAAAAAATAATAATAAAAATAATAAAAATTTGATCAGATTTAGTTTCATATAAAATTTACCGTCTATTCGGAACAAGTAATATTGTATTATAATTTAATTTTATATAACAGTAGTTTAAAAAATTTATGAATATTTTTATTGCGGGCACAGATACAGGAGTGGGCAAGACAGTAGTAACAGCAGGCATTGCCGCTGTTATGCAAAGCCTGGGCTATGCAATGGGTGTTTATAAGCCTGTTCAAAGCGGCGCAATTTATAAAGACGGGGAGCTTATAGCGCCTGATATTGAATTTGTGAAATCAATCGATTCAAATATTAAAACCAAAGTGTCATATAATTTTAAGCCTGCGGTCGCTCCATCACTTGCTGCGCTTCTTGAAAATTCAAAAATTTATAAAAACAGACTGAAAATTGACTATGAGAGCATGAAAGAATGCTGTGATTTTGTGATTGTAGAAGGAGCAGGAGGCTTACTTGTCCCTTTGTCGGATGATTTTATGGTCAGAGATCTCATAAAGTTGCTTGAATTACCGGTTTTATTAGTAGCAAGACCTGACTTGGGAACTATAAATCATACATTGCTTACAATTGAAGCGGCAAAAGCTATTGGACTCGAGATTTTAGGAGTTATTATTTCAAATTATCCTGTTGAAACTGATGATATCGCAATAAAAACTGCGCCTGATATTATTTCAGAGCTGACAGGAGTAAAAATTATCGGTATTTTGCCGTCTGTAAAGGAAATCAAAGAAAATAAACCCAATCAGGCTGAAGCGTTAATTGATATGGTGATTAATAATATTGATGTTCAGGAAATATTCAGGTTAAAAATCCCCAAACTTGCTTTATAATCTAAAAGGAAGACAAAATGCATACTGTAAACGTTGAAATACAGGCAAATAAGCCATATAATTACCCTATTTTCATAGGTAACGGCATTCTTGAAAAGGCAGGAAGCTATTTAAAAAGATATATAAAGGCGAAAAAACTTCTTATTGTTTCAAATCAAACTGTATATTCATTATATGGAGAACAAGTCAAAAAATCCCTTTTGGCAGAAGGTTTTAATGTCGAAATTTTATTATTGCCGGAGGGAGAGCGGCATAAAAACATTAATTCTCTGGAAAAAATCTGGACAAAAGCGATTCAATATAAACTTGAGCGAAAAGATGCCATAATTGCCTTTGGTGGAGGAGTAACAGGCGATGTTACAGGCTTTGCCGCCGCAACTTATTTGAGAGGAATTGATTTTGCGCAAATTCCAACCACTCTTCTTGCGCAGGTCGACTCTTCTGTGGGTGGAAAAGTGGCTGTAAATCACCAATTAGGCAAAAATTTAATCGGAAACTTTTATCAACCAAAGATAGTTATAGCCGATACAGCCGTATTAAGTTCTCTACCATTGACAGAGCTAAAGGTTGGTCTTGCGGAAGTCCTTAAATACGGCTTTATAGAAAAAACTTGCGGCTTAAATAAGATTAATAGTTCTTTTATAGATTTTTTAGAAAAAAATAAAGATTTAATATTCTCTCTTAACCCTTCCATTCTTGAAGAATTGGTAAAATATTGTTGTGAATTAAAAGCATGTGTGGTTAATAAAGATGAAAAAGAATCAGGATTAAGAGCTATATTGAATTTTGGTCATACGATAGGGCATGCTATAGAAAAATGCTACGGCTATAACAATATTAATCATGGAGAAGCAGTTGCAATTGGAATGAAGGGGGCATTTTTTATTGCGGGAGCTAAAAATCTTATTGATGAAAATTATGTTCAAAAGAGTATAAACCTGCTTGATGATTATAAAATGAGCTATAAAATAGACAAAAATTTCACTCCTGATGACTTATATGAGTCTATGCAGGTGGATAAAAAGGTTCAGGCGGGAAAAATTCGTTTTATTTTACCTGTTAGTCCTTCAGAAGTAAGAATTTTTGATGATATATCCAAAGAAGAAGCAATAACAGCAATTAAAACATTATATTAAGTTGGGTTGCTAATTACAAAAAAGATAGTTTGTGTAAATCCTTGATTAGCTTTTTAACAAATTAACGAAAACTTATTTGGATTAGTATAGCAACTTAGGTATATTAAAATATATATAAATACAAGGATAAGTTTGATATTGGCTTATTTTCGTCTGTAAACTCTTTCATCATAAGCTTAATCGTCTTTTTATCAAAATAAATATTTATAAATTGACCGGATTCAAGAGTAAAATTCTTGCCTTTTTGCGTAAGCATGCTTAAAGTTACGGCTGGAGTTGCGTCAAAAGCTCTTTTAGCGCATGTTTGAGTCATGGCGGCATTTTCATCAGGCTTAAGAATCCCTGATATAACGCCTGTTAACATTCCTGCTCCCGTACTAATCCCCCAAACAGCATATTTTGCCAGAGAAGAAGTCTGTCCCAGAACAAGGGAGCTTCCTGAAGAAATTATTGAAGACGGCAGCTTTGAAATTATTGTATCTTTAATTTTTTTTGCGTCCGGAGCATATATATCAGTAACAAAAGGCGGCGTTAACACAGTTGTTTTGCCTGAAGGATCGGTGATTTTATTTATTGAAATTCTGATATATGAGTTTTTATAAATAAATCCGGATTTGTTAACTTTAATTATCTCTCCTGACAGCATACTTCCTGAAGGTATAATGATAATATTGTCATTAATAAAGATATTATCCATAATTTCAGCGTTAAAACTATCGCCAGGCAAGGATTTCTCGACATTAAGACTTGTTTTAAGAACAGTAAGTATTTGTTGAGATTTAGGAATTTCAGAAAAGCTCTTTGTAGTGGGATTATTTTTGTTAATGTCCTCTTTAATGCTTGTTGCCATTGAAAAAGAGAATGTTGAAAAGCTTAATACAATGCTACACAGGAATAATGGGAATATTTTTTTTAATTTTTTCATTAGAATTTTTTAAATTACTTATAGTATAAGGTAGCATTTTTCTGTAAAAAATTTCCAATAGTTTGATATAAAAAAATATTTTGTTTATCATAAAACAGAAGTTATTTATCGTTTGTGCGCGCTCATGAAATTAAAAGAAATATACAATTCTCCCGATACCGTTATATCTTTTGAGGTGTTTCCTCCGAAAAGCCTGACGCAGGCAGATCAGGACAGCAAAATAGAAGCTTTAACGCTGGAATTAAAAAGCTTGTCAAAATATAATCCTTCTTTTATCTCTGTAACGTATGGAGCAGGAGGAAGCACGAGAGAAACGACTCTGAATTTAGTGTTAAAAATAAAAAAAGAGCTAAATATTCAGCCCATGCCGCATTTTACCTGCGTCGGGTCAACAAAAAGCGAAATTTTACAATATATAAAACAATTTGAAATCAACGGCATAAATAATATTCTTGCTTTAAGGGGTGATCCGCCAAAAGGAGAAGGAAAATTCGTAAAGCTGGAAGATGGATTTGGCTATGCTAATGAGCTTGTGGAGTTTATAAAATCAAAAACGGACCTGGGAATAGGAGTTGCAGGCTATCCTGAATGTCATCAAGAATGTTGTTCATTAGAAGTAGACATTCAAAACCTGAAAAGAAAAGTTGAAAGCGGGGCAGAGGCAATTATAACCCAGCTTTTTTATGTTAATGATCGTTATTTTGATTTTGTGGAAAAAGCCCAAAGACAAGGCATAAATGTCCCTATAATTCCTGGAATTCTTCCTGTTACAAGCTATAATCAGATTGAAAAAACTGTTACGCTTGCAGGATGTGAACTTCCTGCTGATTTCAAACAAAAACTTGAAAAACACAAAGATAATGCGGAAGCGATAAAGCAAATTGGGCTTGAATTTGCGGCAAGTCAATGCCGTGAGCTTATAAGGCATGGCACTCAGGGTATGCATTTTTATACGCTGAATAAGGCTTTTGCCGTTGACTGGATTTTAAAAGAGCTGGAAATAAATACTAAAAATGAATATACTGGCGTTTGATACAAGTTTTAACATAATGTATGTTACTTTAGGCAAGGATAATACTATTCTTGATTCCCGTAAAATTAAGAGTACAGAGCAAAATTATAATTCAGCATATCTTGTTTCAACCATAGCAGATATTTTGAAAGAAAATAACCTTGTAATGAAAGATATTGAGGCTTTAGGGGTAAATATCGGTCCGGGAAGTTTTACGGGGCTTAGGGCTTCTGTTACTGTTGCAAGAGTAATCGCCCAGCAGTTAGACATTCCAGTTGCAGGAATTCCTTCTTTTCAGATATATTCAGAGTTAAACAAGACAGAAAAACAGACTTTTTGTATAATGGACGCAAGAAGAGGCATGGCTTATATTGCGGTTTATGACCAAAATTCAGAGCCAATCCTGCAACCATGCGTAGTTGAATATGAAAAAGCTCTGGAGATGGCGCAAAGCGAAGATTTTTTTATAATTTCAGATGACAGAATGGCGAAACAACTTGAAGAAAAAAGTTTGCATTTTTTGAATTTTTACGAAAACGAAGAGGATTTTGGGGTTTTTCTTCTAAAACAAACTCTTAAATGCTTGCAAGCGCAGGATTCTATGGAATTTAACTGGCGCAAATTAAAGCCGCTGTATATTCAGCCACCTGCGATAACAATTGCAAACAAGAATAATATTACTTGAGTTGCAATCAAAAGAGTATTATTTTTTGATAAGGTTTTTGCCGGCTACGCCGGCAAAAACCTTATCAACTCTTCTTCCCCTCCCTTGGGGAGGGGGCAGGGAGAGGGAGATTTAATACTACATTGATTGCAACTTGGTATTAGGTTATTATAAGGCTCCTCTAAAAATATATGAAAATTTCAATCAGCCCTGTTAAAGACCTCAACCCAGGCTTTAACGCTTTTTCCCTCGAAATTATCATCAATTGAATAATAAACTATCTCATTTATACCCTTTTTTATATATTTATCCAGCGAAATCCTTACTTTCTTTGCTTCAAGCTCTTTTTTGCCTAAAGATACTTTTTTTGAATTGATCATAAAATTAAAACTTTCAATTCCTTCGAAATTCTCAATAAAAAGCTCAGCCTTGTCTTTTGGAGAATAAAACCGCTGTTTTACAGGAAGGGTATTGTATTCGGACGTGAGATACACAGGCCACGTTCCTATTGCAACATCATTATAATAACGTTGCAAAATTTGATCGTAAGAATAGCCATTTTGTGACATATAGCTTGCCCCGAACTGGCTCATTCCAACACCATGCCCGAATCCTCCGCCAAAAGCCTTAAGTCTTACAAGATATCCGTCTTTATCAGCATAATTTTCAAAAACCAAATTTGCAGACGGAAGCGCGCTCCCGTCTTTTTTCAATATTCTTCTTATCAAAAGCTCTTTTTTTATTGTCCATTCGCCTCTATCTGTTTTTATGGATATTTCAAAGGCTTTGCCCGCCACTCCACGTTTTGGAACGTCTACTCGTTTGATTTTCCCAATATCAGTCGCATTTCCAACTTTAGGCGAAATCAAATCAGAGAAACGATAACTGCGTAAGTTATCATTTAAGACCTTTCTAAGCTCTTCGCCTGTCCATTCCCTTGTCCATCTGTAGTATCTGGACTTTACGTCAAACGTTGCAGGGCTTGTGGTATAAAATTCCCGAGCATTTTTCTCGTTGTTTAAAACGGGAATCCCCTCTGTATCAGGCTTGCCTTTAAGATAGGGAAGCGGTTTTGCGGGAAAAATCTCTCCGCCGGGCTCTGAAAAAGCGTTTTCATAACTTTCAGTATATCCTCCGGCTGTTGAGCTGTATAAAGCAAGGATAACGTCGCCTTCATACAAGGCAACCAGCCCTTTTGTCATTTCTATCGCTTCATTGGATTTTGGTTCTTCCGTATTGAATCCAAAATAAACTTGTGATTGAACTGAATCACAGACGTCAAAATGAGAAAATCTTTTAACCCTTGGTCTTATTGCATAATTTCTTGCGGCAATTGCTTGCGCCTTAAGAGCTTCCATTCCAAAATGGGTCGGGAGTTCGTTTGGCACTACGCCTTTTAAATAATCTTCAAGCGGCAAAACGTTCACAAGTGATAATTGAGTTTCTTTGCGGGGAAATTTGGCTATTTCAAAAACTCCACGGTAAGCCGCCTGTTTCCCTTTTCTTTTCAGGTTAACGACTTGAATAGGCTG
Source organism: Cyanobacteriota bacterium (assembly GCA_022703625.1). Taxonomy (GTDB): domain Bacteria; phylum Cyanobacteriota; class Vampirovibrionia; order Gastranaerophilales; family UBA9971; genus JAKLDH01. The sequence goes on from JAKLDH010000011.1 coordinate 30,047, forward strand.
ATTTTCCGAGGATTTTACAACTATTGGTCCAACAATATTTTCGGAAACTTTTTCATTATTTTTAGATATTTTAAAAACGGTTTTTTCTATTTCAAATTTTAAAATCTCTCCGGCAGAGGTTTCATGAATTTTCAAGTTTAAAAATTTGTCAAAAACCTCAAGTTTTCCGCCTGAAGTTAGGCTTATTTCTTTATGGTCAAGTTTTTGAAAATCATTTGAGCTTATGCCTACCCTGATTAACTCTTCAGTCCTTGATGAAGTATAATTTTCCTCACATCCGCCGCTTGAAACTGTAAATACCACAAAAATTAAAGCCGCTATTAAATATAAGTTAAACTTTTTTAAAACCATCAGCATACATTATTGTCCTTTTTTTTAATTTTATACTATATCAATTATTGAAAGAAATCGACAAATGAAAAAGATGTTTTTTGTAAACCCTTAATTAGCGGGTGTTTTGCCTTCGGCAAAACACCCGCTATACTCTTACTCAGCCATCGCCGCCCGAAGGGCGGCGAGGGCTGTACATATCAGCTTTTTAACAACTTAACGAAAACTTCTTTGGATTGGTATGTCATGTTTTTTATAACGCTACTCTTTTTTTTATATTTTTTTTGTTGTAAATTAAACAATAATTAATAATGGATTTTTATAAAAATGCGACTGGATAAATACTTGAAAGTTTCAAGATTAATTAAAAGAAGAACCGTTGCTAATGAAATTACTTCACAGGGAAAAATTTTTATTAATAATAAATCGGCAAAACCGTCAACAACAGTTAAAGAAGGAGATCAATTAAAGCTGGAATATCAAAATAAAACGGTTATAGTTGAAATAATTAAAGTCCCGACAGGTAACGTTTCAATCCAGGAATCAAAAGATTTATACAAATTAATTCAGGAAATTAATAAAACCACAATAGAACAATAAACAATCGGAGGACAACATGACAACATTTATTGAGCACATTCAGGCAAGACAAATTCTTGATTCAAGAGGAAATCCAACTGTAGAAGTTGATGTTATCCTTTCAAGCGGAGTGCTTGGCAGAGCTGCTGTTCCTTCAGGAGCAAGCACAGGCATGTACGAAGCTGTTGAATTAAGAGATGAAGACCAGTCAAGATACTGCGGAAAAGGTGTTCTTCAGGCAGTTGAAAACGTAAATGAAACAATTGCAAAAGAACTTGTAGACCACGACGCAAGCAATCAATACGAAATTGACAGAGCAATGATCGAGCTTGACGGAACAGAAAATAAAAGCAAGCTTGGCGCAAACGCAATTCTGGGAGTAAGTCTGGCATGCGCAAAAGCCGCCGCCGCAACTTACGAAATGCCGTTATACAGATATATAGGCGGAGTAAATGCAATCACACTGCCTGTTCCTTTAATGAATATTATTAACGGCGGAGCGCATGCCGATAATAACGTTGATATTCAGGAATTTATGATTGCGCCTGTAGGAGCATGCACTTTTGCGGAAGCTTTAAGAATGGGAGCGGAAACTTTCCATTCGCTTAAATCAGTTTTAAAAGGCAAGGGTCTTGCCACATCAGTAGGCGATGAAGGCGGATTTGCCCCAAATCTTTCTTCTAACGAAGAAGCTATTGAAGTTATCCTTACAGCAATAGAAAAAGCAGGCTATACAACAGATGATATTAAACTTGCGCTTGATGTTGCAAGTTCAGAATTCTATAAAGACGGCAAGTATGTACTCGAGGGAGAAGGAAAAACTTTTGATAAAGACCAAATGGTAGGATTTTTAAAAGACCTTTCAAGCAGATATCCTATCGTATCAATTGAAGACGGCATGAGTGAAAATGACTGGGATGGCTGGAAGCTTTTAACAACAGAATTAGGCAGTCGTATTCAGCTTGTTGGTGATGATTTGTTTGTTACAAACACCAAAAAACTTGCGCAAGGAATCATGAACAATGTTGCAAACAGTATTCTTGTTAAAGTTAACCAGATCGGAACGCTTAGTGAAACATTATCCGCTGTAAATCTTGCTCATCAGGCAGGTTATACGGCTGTAATGAGCCATAGATCAGGCGAAACAGAAGATACAACAATTGCTGATCTTGCGGTTGCAACAAATTGCGGTCAAATCAAAACAGGTTCAGCTTCAAGGTCTGATCGTATCGCAAAATACAATCAGCTTATCAGAATTGAAGAAGAGCTTGGTTGTGTTGCAAAATATCCTGGAATGAAAGTTTTTCATGGCATGAAAAATATTAAATCAATACAGGAATTATATGTATAAAGAAAAAAAATCGGATTTTTATTGAATTGTTATAGTTATGGGGCGGCTTTGTCGCCCCATAACTATAACCGATAACGCCTAATATATACTGCTTTTCTGGTTGTCATGCGAGGAGGGGCTCTGTCCCGACGCGGCAATCTATCCCTTTTGGATGAAATGCTTATACCAAGTTGCAATCAATGTAGTATTAAATCTCCCTCCCCCTGCCCCCTCCCCAAGGGAGGGGAAGAAGATGTTGATAAGGGTTTTGCCGGCGTAGCCGGCAAAACCCTTATCAAAAAATAGTACTCTTTTGATTGCAACTTGTTATTAGTATATAAAACAAAAAAACGAGAGCCAGCAAAGGGAGTCGAACCCTTGACCTACGGTTTACGAAACCGTTGCTCTGCCGACTGAGCTATGCTGGCAAATTATTAATCATATATAAACGGCGGACCATTTTTAATTTCTTCTATAATACCATTATATTTTAATTTTAAATTTTCTTTATTGCTGAAATCCTTCCCTGAAAGTATTTTGTACTCATCTATTAACGGTTTAACAGCAACTTCTTTTTTTGTGATAAAGTTTTTAAGCTCAACTCCCACCAATTTATCATGCATATTAAGATCAGTTTCCGCATTCGCTTTTTTAACCTGAGTTTCTTTATGAGCCTCGACAAATTTTGATCCGGCATATCCTAATCCGCTTACTGTGGCTAAACCTGCAAATAAACTTCCTGTAAATTTAGACGGATTCATTATCATGTTGTATAAATGTCCTGAAACATCATCTAAATAAGCAAAAACCGTTGGTTTGCCGTTTTTATTTCCATACATTTCATGCGCCGGCGCCCAGGAACTTTCTTTTACTCCCGAAGAAGACGTTTTTTGAGCGGCATCATCTATTATTTGTCCAATGGTTCTGATATTTTTCATTGTCTTTTTTATTAAAAATACTGACGCTGCAACAGCTCCCACAGCTATGCCAATGCCTGGCAAGCTTGTAAGAGGCTTTGACTGACTATTAAAGCTTTCTTTATCCTGTTTATTGCCTGCAAAAGAAATATTTTGCGCTTTATTTATTGTATCAAGCTCTTTTGTTTTTTCATCAGTCAAATAACGAACAATTTGTTTTTTCCCCGAAAAACTCCTTGTTTCAATATCAATCATATTTTCCTGAAAATTTCTTTGAATATCCGCTTCCCGCTTTTTAACCCAGATTTCTTTCATCCCGTCAACCGTGTTTTTTAAAACAAAAGCCGCAGAAGAAAAAGTTATTACAGCCATTGCCCCGAGTATTTTTTTCAAACTCGGGTCCCTTAACGCTTCATAAGCCGCATATTGACTTTCTGTCTTTATATTTATATTCGGCGGCAGAATAGGTCCTTTTTCATTATCATTAAATATTTTTTTAACGCCTCTGAATATCTTTGAAACAAATCCATTTTCAATAGCTTCAGGATTGAGTTTTTTCTTGTAAAAACCTGCAAGCGCTCCTGTTGCAAGAGCTCCTGCTCCAAGAACTCCCAGTGGGATTCCTGCCATTGAAATAAATGTTTTTTCCGCGTTTCTGTTATCTTTATCATAGTTTTTTTTAAGCTCTTTTGGCAGTGATGAGTTTATAAATACAGAGTCTTCATTTTCTCTGCCATTTATATAAGTATCTGTAATAAAACCTTTTTGAACGGCTTTTAATCCTTTATCAGGGCGTTGACGCTGATTCGTGGCTGAATAACCTTCTGTTCTCGACTTTATATCGGCATTATGATGTATATTATTTACCATCTGTTTTTCCTCTTGTCTTTTTTGTCTTGTTTTTGTTTGCCCTGATCAGTATTTTCGTCTGTTATAAAGTTGACCATATTAAGAAATTTTTTGATTTTTTCTTTTAAAGACTCGATTTTTTCTAATAAGGAATCGTGAAAAAGCTGTCTTTTTTGGTTAAAGATCATAATTAACCGGTTTAGAACTTCTGATTCAACGATTTTGACCATTATTTTTTTTATATTTTCACGGATTAAATGTTCTGTAAGTTTTATTTTTTCACCCAGCATTGCGGTTAATTTTTCGACAACTCCTATTAACTTTGTTAGCGAATGATTTATAACGTTAATAACCTTATTCAAGCTTTCCATCGCAGGCTTAAAGCTTGTTATAACCTGTTGAGTTAAATTTGATATCGCATTAGTCAGGTTTGCAATTTGAATCTGGGTCGCGCTTCTTAATGCGGCTAATTTTTGTAAAAGTTCTGAAGATTCAAATTTTTGAATAAGAACGTTATTTTCTCTTGCCAGTTGAAGAAGCTTGCGGTCTTCAGCAGTCATAAACTCAGCCATTTTGAGTCTTGTCCAGACGTAATAAGCTTCACCCCACGACATGCCGGTTCTTTTGGCTACAGTTCCGCCGCCACCACCGCCGCCTCCGGCTTTGCCCATGCACAAAGGGCATGATCCTCCAGGCGCGCCATGCGGACATTTAGTTTCGCCTTGAACAGCATTATTGTATTGCATTATTTGTTGAGCATTATTATTTCTTCTCATAAGAGCATTTTGAGAAGAATACCCGTTATTATACAGGTTATTTCTGTTATGATAGTCGTAATAACTTTTGTTATTTATATTTAAAGAATAGCCGGACAAATTAATCTCCTCCACAATATAAATTTATATTGCGATAAACCAAATTTTATAGTAGAAAACTTTTATTTTTACCCCAAATACGACAAAAACTGCGTTTTATCAAAACCGACAGTTTTCAAAATTAATAAAATATGTTCATTTTTCTCCCCTCTCGTGCTCGCAAGAATATTATATTAAATGCCTGATAGCTCTTTATAAACAGGTATTCTGACTTGGGACATGTTTTAAATTATCGGCGTTTTTTTGTTTAAACCGCTTAAAACATACAATCCCATACAGCTGCGGCACAGTCACGGAATTACACCGTGTTCCCCTGTTTATGGGTTTTATAATATCATAAGAGCAATTTTTGTCAAAATTTTGCCTATAAACTGCATCTCTAATATCAAGTTGCAATCAAAAGAGTAATTTTTTTTTGATAAGGTTTTTACCGGCTGCGCCGGTAAAAACCTTATCAACTCTTCTTCCCCTCCCTTGGGGAGGGGGCAGGGGGAGGGAGATATAAATAATAAAATTCTTTTATTTTTAGCGCCCCTAAGTTTATTAAGAAACATTAAGCATCGATTCCGCCCAAAAGCAATTTTTTTCAAATGATTGTTTTTATAATAATAAGAGGAAAAGGTGAAAGAGAAATATTCTATTAACAATAGGTAAAGGGGTTTAAACAGATTTAACATCATTAATAGTTATTAAAACTTATTTTTCAGGTTATTAAAACTGAAAAAGGGACATTAAGTCTATAAAAAAGGCATCGTATAAAAAACGAAAGCTTAAAAATAAGACTAAATGGTTATTTGAGGTGAAAGAGGAAAAAGAGGAGAGAGAGTTATGAGTAATTTTTTATCACTTAGCGCAAGAAGTAATGGTTTTGGACAATATTCAGCGTCTAGAATAGGGTATAATTCAGAAACAGGACAATTTAGAGCAGCATTTAGGTCTGGATCAACTCCTTTTGGTCAGTTAAGCTCATCTAATCCATATCAAAACAATCTTTTCGCAGGGAATTATAACGGAACGAACTTATTTAACGCGCAAATGCAAAATCCTTTTATGAATGCCCAGTTTACAGGAATTAATAATCATTCTACCGGCACAAGAATAGGCGCATATTCAGGACAGAATCCGTTTGGAAATTTCAACGGCATAATGGCTTCCGGCGATGATTTGAATTTCATGGGACAAAGAAATGTAAGTGTAGATACACCAAATTTCCACGGAAATCGTTCAACCACCTGGCTTGAAGATGATGATAATTATTACAGAATTAGACAGACACAAGGTGTATGGGCATAAAGATTTTATATATTAAACAACAAATTATTAATATGATTATTTGCTTAATAACAAGCCAAATAGCTTAAAAGCAGGCATATTAATGATTGTTTAAAAAGTTCTCCTCAAAGAATATTTCACGCTCTTAAGATAAGGGATTTTCCCCTTATCTTTTTTTTTGTCTGTTACTTATACCAATCAATTTTAAAAACCGTTAAATAAAAAAAGATGGTTTTTGTAAATCCTTAATAGGGCGGGTGTTTTGCCGAAAGCAAAACACCCGCCCTATCCTTACCCAGCCCGCGTCGCCCGCAGGCATCAGCTTTTTAACAAATTAACGAAAACTTATTTGGATTGGTATGATTGTAAATTAATGTAAACAAGTTGTGAGTTTTATATCTTCAATATAGCAATTTTGACATGTAAATATTCTTTATAGATATATAAAAAATAACCATAAAAATACATGCGGTATAAAAGTATTTAAAAATAGAACGCTTAGTAAAAAATTATATTTTAGGAGGAAATTTATGGACATTAGCGGTATTGGATCATTAACAACACAAGATTATTTGAAAGAACAGGAAACTCAAAGCTCTTCAATAGTCAATGAAGTGGGACAAGGCAGTATTTTTAATAATACCGCGGTTGATGCTAATGTTAATACTGATACGGATTATACTTCTGTATATTATGAAAAAACAGAAGCGGTTAAATCCGACAGTTCTATCGCAACACAGGCAGAAGAAGCGAATCCTTTTGTTACATCTGCAAGCTCGCAGGACATATCAAATACAGCGGAAACTCAATCAAGCAGCAGTACCCCCGCAGATTACGGGCTTAGCGAAGGCGGCACAGGCGAAGGCGGAAATCATGACGCTTTTGATAATGGCGGAGTTCATGTAGTTGATATAGATGATTTTAACGGCGACGGCGATGTTGATACAGATGGCGACGGAAAAGCCGATACCGATCATGGAGATATAACAGCCGAAATAATCGGGGATCGCTCTGATACAGCAGATATTACAACTGAAAAAATCAATGTGGCCGGTGAAGATGGAAACATAGCCTTTTCAGATTTAAAAGAAGAACTTGAAAACGTCGAAGAAAGAGTTGATAACGGTGAAGATATTGATGTTGTAAATTTATCAATAGGCGCGTCAGTTTCTATAGATGACCTTAAAGAATATACAGGACTAGACGATTTAACCGTAGAAAATATTAACGGCAGAGAAACTGAAATTCAAGATGCGATGAGAGCTAAACTCGAAGATGAAAATCTTAACGTTACCGAAAAAGAATTTATAGAAGATTATTTAGGCATTATAGATTCTCTTAACCGCCTTGAAGATAAAGGAACAGATGTATACATAGCCGCCGGCAATGCGGGAGCAGATGCGGTAAACCTTTTAGCGGTCGCTGAAAATGCTGATGTAGTAGCGGCTGTCGATGAAGACGGACAACTGACCGATTATACGCAAGTTGCGGGAGCAGACACAATAGGTCAGGGTCATATTGATTTTAAAGCTGATCATGGCGACAATTTAGGCAAAGGAATAGATTTTGATTTTAGCGGCAAAGTTACTGCGCCTCCAGGACTGACAGGCTCAGATGGAACTTCATGGGCAGCGCCTGATGCGGCGGCAAGACTTATCTCTGATCAACAAGCTGAAAGAAACACTGTAAGTATTGTTTCAGGACAACAAATGGAAAATTCAGAAATTGCCCCTGAACATGCCTGTCTTGGTTCAATAAAAGTCGACGGTGAAGACCGTGATGTATTCTTAAGAGGAAGAGATGTTGATGATCCGAATGGTACATGGGGTCAAAATACTGACCCTGAATACTGGGAAGCAGTATATAATATGAGCGAGGAAGAAATCGCTCAAGAACTTAAAAACGGTAATTTAAATGTGGTAGTCATCGGCAGAAATCCTGACGGCACTCTTAATAATGATACAAAAGAAACTTTAACTTATGATGAAGCGGTTGAAAGAGGAATTATAGAACCATTTGCCGTTAATAATTCCACAGAACCCGAAGATATAAAGACAGAGGAAAACACTCAGAGCCCAGTTCCTATAAATAATCGGAATATTTGGCACAATTATTATTATAACAGAACAGGTAATATTTATCCTTATAATCCCCAAACAGATAGCAGTCAATATCTTTCCGGGCATGCTTTAGGCGGGTTTAACCCAATGACGCCAAATGCCGGAGGATTTGGAAGTTTAACTACCGCAAGCAAATCTTCTTCGGATAAAACCGATACTGATCTTATAAAACAAGCCATGTTCGCCTTGGCTAACGCAGGTTATGTAACGCCAGGAATATATAATGCGCTTGATAAAGATCAAAAAAGCCAGATTGATGATAAAATTGGTCCAATTGACTGGGCAAGCTGGCATCATTAATAAACTGACAGTTTAAATAATTTTGAGAAAGGATGATTAATATTAATTATCCTTTCTTTTTTATTGTATAACTTGAATTACTATACCAATCTCAATAAGTTTTCGTTAATTGGTTAAAAAGCTGATACCTACAGCCCGCGCCGCCCTGCGGGCGGCGCGGGCTGGGTAAGGGTATAGCGGGTGTTTTGCCTTCGGCAAAACACCCGCTAATTAAGGATTTACAAAAACTATCTTTTTTATTTAACGGTTTTTTAAATTGATTGGTATAGCAATTCGATTTAATTTCTTTTAAATATCCGTTCAAGCTATTAAGGCTCTTCAGGAGGTATAATCTCGCCGTTTTCGTCTAAGATTTCTTCTTCAGGAGGTATAATCTCGCCGTTTTCGTCTAAGATTTCTTCATCAGGAGGTATAATTTCGCCGTTTTCGTCTAAGATTTCTTCTTCAGGAGGTATAATCTCGCCGTTTTCGTCTAAGATTTCTTCATCAGGAGGTATAATCTCGCCGTTTTCGTCCAAGATTTCTTCATCAGGAGGTATAATCTCGCCGTTTTCGTCCAAGATTTCTTCATCAGGAGGTATAATCTCGCCGTTTTCGTCTAAGATTTCTTCGTCAGGAGGTATAATCTCGCCGTTTTCGTCCAAGATTTCTTCATCAGGAGGTATAATCTCGCCGTTTTCGTCCAAGATTTCTTCATCAGGAGGTATAATCTCGCCGTTTTCGTCCAAGATTTCTTCATCAGG
>JAKLDH010000110.1 GCA_022703625.1 Cyanobacteriota bacterium
ATTGCGGTCCGCTTTAAAAATTTTTGATACCCTTTTTGACGCTATTTGTTATTGTTTTCAACTTAAATAACTATATTAAAATCGTCCAGGGTGAATTCTCTCTTATTTGATAAAATTCCAGATGCTTTTCTGATATTTGAGCTAAATCCAGAGAAATTTTGGAAAAAAGCAGGAATTTTAATGAAGTATTTTTATATAAAACAGGGTCTTTTATTATTTTATCTATCATTTTCTGGTTATAAAACGCCAAACTTTGACTATGCGCGATTATAAAGTAATCATCTTTTTTCAGTTTACCTATAAATTCATTTAAAACATATTTTTCCAGATTCGCCGGAATTGTTTTAGAGATTAAATAATCTTTGATTACTTCTTTAGAGTTATTGTAAGACAAGGATTGAAGACTTTTTTTATCTAAAAAATAATGTAATTTTTCTTTTGTTAAAAATGCGCTTTCAATGCTATATTTTTGGAATTTATTTTTATTATATTTATTTATTGTATTGTTAAAAACCGGAAAAATAATATAATCATTCTCTTTTAAGTTGATTCCGTTAAATAAATCTGCCAGTTTTTTAATTCCTTCAGGTCTGTCAGCTTTAGGCGCGCTGTTAGGACTTGCAAAAATATATAAAAGATTAATTCCCAAAATAACCGCTATAAAAGCCGCTGAAACAGATTTTTTTTGAAAAGAGGACACTCCTGCACTGATTGCAAGTATTAAAAACGGCAAGCAAAGCAGAGTGTATCGTGAAATTATAATATATGTCTGCAAAACGGATGTAATAAAAACAATAGTAAGAAAAATAACCGGCACAAGTATTAAAATCTTTATTGGATCAAGCTTTTTAGCTTCCTTAGCTCCCGCTTTTATTATAAAACCTAAACAAAGCAGTGTTGGCGCAAAAATATAAACGATTTTTCCTAAAGTGATATTTTCCAGCAGTTTCGATAAATATTCAGGCGGATTGTTATAAATCCCAGTTAATACAGGCGAAAAGTAGTTTTGCAGAATCACGAAAATAACCTGTAAATCAAAATTATAAACGTCATAAGTGTTTAAAGCCGTATGTTTAGAGTAAATTGTCAGGTCAAAAAAGGTCAATAGCAGTAATATCAAGATAATTAGCAGAAAAGGGGAGAATTTTTTAAAAGCGCTCAAAAATTTCTCTAAACTTTCTTTTTTATACAGGAAAAAATAAATTGAAATCAGTATAATTTCGCTGATAACAATAATTATGCTGATAAAATGGGTCATTAAGAAAAGACAGTTCACTGCAAAAAACAGTAAAAACTCTTTTTTTTGAGGCTTAGTGATCAATCTGACTGTAAACAAAGCTGAAAGTGTTGCAATTAAAGCAAGTAAAGAATACTGCCTGACTTCCTGGGAATAAAAAATTAAAAATGAATTGACAGCGGTTAATAACGACGCTGTAATTCCTGTCAGGCTTAAATTTACAGGAGTTTGTTTTTTATAAAAATTTTCTGTTTCCCGTCCTGCAAAATACATTGCAATAACTGCGCATACTCCAAAAATTACCGATAAAAATCGTAAAGTTGTGTCAGCATCTCCAAATAAGCTTATCCAGCAGTGAAGAAGGACGTGATAAAGCGGTCTTGGCAAACTGTGCATAAAAACTTCATTTATAGGCTTTATGACAAGCTCATAAGTTACGATCTCATCATTCCATAAGCCTCCCTGCTTTTCAATCCCGATTATTCTAAGCCAGAAAGCAAGTATGGATATAGATATAAGGCATAAAATTAAAAGTCCGTTATTTTTTAAAAATTTTATCAAAAGCTCTTCCCCAATTTTCTATATTTTATAATAAAAATGATTATAGTGATCCAAAGAAGTTTTCGTTAATTTATTAAAAAGCTAATATCTACAGCCCGCGCCGCCCTGCGGGCGGCGCGGGCTGAGTAAGGGTATAGCGGGAGTTTCGGCTTCGCCGAAACTCCCGCTAATTAAGGATTTATAAAAACCATCTTTTTCATTTGCCGAGTTCTTTTAATGATTGGTATAATATATAATAAATTAAAAACGTTTATCAAAGTTAAAAACACCTATGCTGCTTACTTTTTTCTGTTTTTTATCCACAATCAGAGTAAAATTGTCAAAAGTATAAAAAACATATTTATTATTCAATTGTTCAATCTTGTAAGGAGTTTTAACCTTATCTGTAATGAATTTTAAGTCGGCATTAACAGGTGTAAGGTTTATCCAGCTTAAAATACCATTTTCAAAATGCAATTCCGCCTTTTTATAAAGATGTTTTACGGCATTAAGTTCTTCTATGAGCGTATAGTAATAGTTTATATCAGATTCTTCTTCCATATAAGGCAGTAATCCCGGGAATTTTGTTTCAAATTCATTTTCAGTCATTATGCCTGGCTTTAAATCAGGAAATATTTCAAAAAAAGTTTTAGTTCCAGAAGGTTTAATCGCTTCGATTTTTGTATTTTTTTGAGCTGAAGCCTTTATTTCAAAGATAGTTATACTGTTTGCAAACTCATGTTTCTTATCAGTTGAGATATTAAAAACATCATAATCGAAATAATCCAGTTTATCACTGTGTTCTGCGTTAATAAATTCAGGATAGCCGTATTCAGCAGTAAATTCATTCATTTTGATTTTTTTGCTAAACACAAATTCAATCCAATCAAGGACATTATTAGAGAATCCGACGTTAATTTCTTTGAAAACATCGGTTTTAACGGGAGTTGTTTTTATGATTTTTATTCCTTTACCGGCATCATAAGTTTTTGATTTCGGCGCAAGAGCATTAAATTCTTTAACAGAAGTTTTTTGAAATTTAAGTTTTTGAGGCAGGTATAAGTTTATATTTTTGCAATCAGGCAATTTATCAGGAAAAGTATATGCGCATGTAAAAATCAGGATAATAACTAGATATATTCCGGAAAAAATTTTTTTCATAAAAATACCTTATGTTTTCATAAAATATTATATTTAATTATAGCTCAATAAATTTACAGGGCAAAGGAATGTTCGCTAGAGGGCAATTCAATTCTAAAAACAAAAAAATGTCATGCTGAATTTATTGCGCGAAGCAAGCGTTGCTGTCCGCTAACTCATTTCAGCATCTATCCAATTTGGCTAAATTACAAATAAGTGTTATCTGGAAATATCCTGAAATTTATGCTTGCTTGATATTTTAATTTAAATGTATAATAATAATTTAGTATTAATAGAGTAAATTCAATCTGGCATAGTAGCTCAGTTGGTCAGAGCGCGTGGCTCATACCCGCGAGGTCGCTGGTTCGAGACCAGCCTATGCCAAAAAAGAAAACCGGATTATTTCAGGTTTTCTTTTTTTTATATTTTTTTCTGAAACCGTTTTTTTATACCAATCAAAATAAGTTTTTGTTAATTTATTAAAAAGCTAATATCTACAGCCCGCGCCGCCCGCAGGGCGGCGCGGGCTGTGCAAAGGTATAGCTGGTGTTTCGGCTTCGCCGAAACACCAGCTAATTAAGGATTTACAAAAGCCATCTTTTTTATTTAACGGTTTTTTTAATAATTGGTAGAGCTTAACAAAACGCTAACCAAAATTGATTTGATTTTCTTATTGAAAATAAGCGTTTTAATATATGATAATATACTTAATGTAAAAAATATTTACTTAATATGAAAATAAAAAAATATATAAAATATCTTATTTGGACGGGAATTATATTTTTAATTCTTTCAAATATTTTGCATGTTGATAAACCGGAAATGCCAGAAACAATCAAAACACAGGCATTAAGCCAAAATGCGGAAGTGAAATACCCGGGCGATTTTAAAACAATCGAAATTAACGGTCGAGAATATATACAGGCAAGAGGTGAAGTCGGAAAATATGGCGGAACTCTTAACAATTCCACTATAGGAGAAGGGCCAAAAACCTTTAATCCTTGGAATGCAAAAGATGCAACTTCCTCTCAAATGTCAGAACTTATGTTTGACGGGCTTGTAACCACTGATGCATATACCGGACAGGTTATTCCTCTTTTGGCAAAGTCGGTTGAAGTTGATAAAACCGGTACTATATATACAGTAAAGCTGCGAAAAGGATTAAAATGGTCAGATGGGAAGCCTATAAACGCTGAAGACGTTGTTTTTACCTGGAATAAAATTATTGCGGGAGGCTTCGGCAACACAAGCGCAAGAGATAATACGCTTATTGACGGCAAAATGCCGGAAGTTAAGGCTTTAGATAAATTAACGGTTCAATTCATTACTCCTAAGCCTTTTGCTCCATTTTTAAGACAATTAACCCAAAGTATTGCTCCTAAACATATATTAGAACCCGTTGCAAATAAAGGGAAAACAGCGTTTGATTCCTTCTGGGGAGTTACAACCGAGCCTGATAAGTTTGTAACAAGCGGAAAATTCAAGCTACAAAGATATATTCCGGCTCAAAGAGTTGAATTTATAAGAAATACAGACTATTATGCAATTGACAAAAAGGGACAAAAGCTTCCTTACCTCGATAAATACATTTTTTACATCGTCGGGGACATTAATAACCAGGTGCTTAAGTTTGAATCCAAACAAATTGATACGTTAGCTCTTTCAGGGAGCAATGTTGCAAGATTTAAAGAGCTGGAAAAACATTCTGACTATAAAATATACAACTTAGGTCCTGATACAAGCACAATGTTTCTTTCTTTTAACCTTAATAAAAGGAAAAACACCGATGGAAAGTATTATGTAGACCCTGCAAAACAGAGATGGTTCAATGACAAAAACTTCAGGAAAGCGGTAAATCTTGCTATAGACAGAGAAAATGCCGTTCTCAATATTTTAAGAGGTGTCGGATCCCCTCTTTACACCGCTGAAAGTTTGTCTTCCGTATTTTTAAACGAAAATTTAAAAAATGGAGAACCGGGAAATATCGATAAAGCCAAAAATTTACTGAAACAATCAGGCTTTACATGGAACAATAAAGGCAAATTACTTGATAATAAAGGAAATATCGTAGAATTTAATATTATAACCAATGCAGGAAACACGGAACGTGAAGCGCTCGGCGTTATGATAAAAGAAGACTTGGAAAAGCTGGGAATAAAAATCAATTTTAAACCAATAGAATTTAATGTTTTAGTAGGGAAACTTTCGGATTCTCTTGAGTGGGAAGCTGTTATAATAGGCTTAACAGGCAGTCCGCTTGAACCGCACAGCGGCAGAAACGTCTGGAGCAGTACCGGAGCCTTGCATCTCTTCAATCAAAGGAAGAAGCATGACCTGCAAAACGCAACTGACTTAAGCGAGTGGGAAAAAGAGCTTGATGAGATTTTTGAAAAAGGCGCATTAGCCATTGAATTTAAGGAAAGAAAAAAATATTATGACAGATATCAGGAAATAGTATGGGAATACAACCCTTTTATATACATATATTCAAATTTGACAATAGTTGCAGTAAGAAATAATTTTGGAAATATTACTCCTACAACGCTAGGAGGAGTTTTGCATAATCTCGAAGAAATTTATGTGAAAGAGTAAAAGATGTCTATACCTATATATATATTAAAAAGAATACTTCAAGCCATCCCTTTGCTGGTTATAATCTCGATAATCAGCTTTGCGGCTATTAAGTTCAGCCCTGTTGACCCGCTTGCGGAATTAAAAATGAATCCCGCGATTTCCCCTGAAACATTACAGGCTGAAAAAGAACGTTTAGGGCTTGATTTACCGATTCATAGCCAATATGTCAGATGGGCAGGGAATTTTATCAAGGGCGATCTTGGAATTTCAACTTCAGGAGAAAAAGTTGCCGGTAGACTTATGGAAAGAATCCCTAATACACTTCTTTTAACGACTGTTGTTATTTTAATAACCTGGCTTGTTGCGATTCCGCTGGGAATTTATGCCGCTCTTAACTGGAAATCAAGAATTGACAGGATATTAACTATTGTTTCTTCAATGGGAATGGCTGTTCCATCATTCTTTTTTGCTCTTTTGCTTCTTATATTTGCGGTAAAAACAGGATGGTTTCCCATTGGAGGACTTACCAGCGCAGGATTTGAAAGCTTTAATCCTGTCAGAAAAGTTTTAGATATTGCTCATCATCTTGTTTTGCCTGTAGTTGTACTTACTACAATAAGTCTTGCCGGTTTGCAAAGGCAAATGCGAGCTAACCTTCTGGATGTTCTGGAATCTGACTATGTAAAAATGGCAAGGGCAAAGGGACTTCCTGAAAATGCGGTTATTTATAAGCATGCTGTAAGAAATGCGGTAAATCCACTTGTTACATTGTTGGGATTTGAATTTGCGGCTTTATTAAACGGCGCGGCTTTGACAGAGTTTGTTTTGCAGTATCCGGGACTTGGAAGATTAATTCTTGAGGCTGTTATAAAGTCTGATATAAATCTTGTAATGGCATCATTGATGATATCCGCAATGATGTTGATTATTGGCAATTTAATTGCGGATATCCTGCTTAAACTGGTTGATCCACGAGTCAGCCTCGGTTAAATTTATATAAAGCCGCTAACTGATCCCGCGCCGCTTATTTGCAAACTATAATTAAGTTGCAGCTATTTTCCCTTTAACGTATTAAGGGCACCTCTAAAAACTCAATTTTTTGAAATTTTCATGAAATTTGATTGGGGTTTGGTGTAGGGGCGAAGCCCCTACCCACAAACTTCTCCCCCCTTTGAAGGGGGGCAGGGGGTAGATATAAAAAACAAAAATTCCTTGTTTTTAGAGGTGCCCTTAAGTTTATGTAGTTTACAGCAAATATTTATGTTATATAATTCAATTAAATTCTCAAAAAAATTCAGTTCACTATTAAATTAATTTATGTAAAATAAAAGGTAAAAGAGGAGTAGAATTTTGCCAAATATAAAATCAGCAAAAAAACGAGTAGAAATTAACGAAAGAAATAAAGAGCGTAATATTGCCGTAAAGTCAGCAGTAAAGACTTCTATAAAAAAAGTGTTCGAGTCTATAAAAACTGAAGTAGGCGAAGATAAAGTTAAAGAAGCTGTTAACAAAGCTTACAGCGTTATTGACAAAGCTGTTACAAAAGGCATAATGCACAAAAACACAGCGGCAAGAAAAAAATCAAGACTTACAAAACACGTTAATAAAGGAACTGTCCCGGCTTAAGTCGGCAGATTCTTTCATAATATGATTAAATAGGCTTTTTCAGTTTGTGGAAAAGCCTATTTAAATGACATGCGATTTTATAAAAAATTCCTGCTAAAACTGAATTTTTGAAATAGTTGAAGAAATAGGTTAAACCTCTATTAGAGCAAGTTCAAAACTCAAAATAGAGGTCTAACAATATTATGAATACAATTGTATTATTTATCAAACAGATACTGACATTAGGGAATTTCAAAATAACAGATATTCCAAGAAAAGCATATCAGGAGTTGAT
>JAKLDH010000111.1 GCA_022703625.1 Cyanobacteriota bacterium
GGGCAACGTCTTTTGCGTCATTGGCTTTTATAGCGTCATCCTGATCTTTATTTTTAATATCATCAGAATTTTGTCTTGTTTCTAATGCTTCTATATCAGTATCTTGGGCAACGTCTTTTGCGTCATTGGCTTTTATAGCGTCATCCTGATCTTTATTTTTAATATCATCAGAATTTTGTCTTGTTTCTAATGCTTCTATATCAGTATCTTGGGCAACGTCTTTTGCGTCATTAGCTTTTATAGCGTCATCTTGAGCAACGTTTTTTATATCATCAGCGTTTTGTCTTGTTTCTAATGCATTTAATTTTTCTTGTAATTGAGCAAGTAATGTTGCTGTAGCGGCATCGTCTTCAGCATCTTTCGCTTTAAAATCAGCTAATTCTTGACGCAATTCATCATTTTCTATTTCAAGAGCATCAATTTCAACTTGTTGAACAGAAGTTTTATTTTTATTATTCTGAATTTCTTCTGTATTAGCTTCTATTTTAGCGTCAGTACCTTCAGGATCAATACCGATGAAGTCTTGAAACAAATTTTGGATCAGATCCATAAAAGTTCCGCCTTGAGGAGCGTCAGTAGTTTCAGCAGTGGTTTCAACAGGAGCTTCAGCAGTAGTTTGAGCATCTGTTGCTACTGTAGCTTGATCTGCTGTTATTGAATTTTGTCCGAATAATGACCCAAGACCATTTCCGCCCATCATTTGGCTCATCATTTTAAACATCATTAAGTTCATAAATAAGGACATAAAAGCTTCCATAAAACCCTGCATAGGGTTTGCGCTTGTCATTGACTGTTGTCCCATGCCATTGTACATAGCTGTTTGGTTATTTGAATAGGAATTTGCAGGCATTCCGGAATATAAGCTTGTAGACATGTTAGTAGGCATTGCTGAATACAAACTTGTTGGCGCTCCTGTAGACATTCCAGATGGCATTCCCATCAGTAAAGGATTTTGAAAATAATTTTGACCACCAATCATAATATGACCTCCGATTTTATTCACGGCATAAATTGAATTTGCTTACCTATTATATATAAAATATATACACAGTAAATATTGCTAGTTTCCTGCTGTAAAATTTACAAAACTTAATAAACTTAAGCGAATGGCTAACAGGTCAGGTTCTCCTCGCATGTCGTTCTGACGAGGGCAAGGCTTATAAAACAGTATAAAAGCAGATCATTTTTATCTTGCCCGACGCGGCAATGACACCTGAGCAGTTACTATATTACAGAAATTAATTATTTTTTAACTTTTTTTAGTTATATAATTTAACTGTTAGATAAATTTATTTAAAAATAATTTTTATGAATTTTTATAAAAAAAGAAAAGGCGGGCTTTTATACATAGCGGCATTAATGCTGGCTTTTGGATTGGCGGGAATTACTGCTGTATTTATGCACCTAAACACTTTACCGTCTATTGAACAACTCGATCAATACGAACCAACTCTTACTTCACAAATTGTGTCAGCAGATGACTATGTAATAAAAACATTTGGCGCATATAAATATACAAAAGTCAGTATTGAACAGATTCCTGAAGATTTAAAAAATGCAATAATCGCCATTGAAGATAAAAATTTCTATTCTCATCACGGTTTTGATGTAGTTGCTTTAATAAGGTCTACTATAAAAAATATTATGGCAAGAAAAGTTGTTCAGGGAGCAAGCACAATAACCCAACAGCTTGCGAGGGTTTTGTTTCTTTCGCAGGAAAAAACTTTCAGCAGAAAATTTAAGGAATTAATAATAGCTTACAGGCTTGAAAAAACTATCTCTAAAGACAAAATTCTTGAAATGTATTTAAACAATGTTTATCTTGGAGAAGGCGCTTATGGAGTAGCGGCGGCGGCGGATATTTATTTTAATAAAAGCGTTGAAAGTCTGAATTTGCAGGAATGTGCTGTTTTGGCGGGGCTTCCTCAAGCTCCTTCCGTATATTCTCCGTATAGAAATATGGATTTAACCCTGAAGCGGCGAGCTATGGTATTAAAAAGAATGTATGACGACGGACATATCTCTAAAGAAATGCATGAAAAAGCAAGTAATTCTAAAATTAGGCTCAGTACTGTTTTGAAACAAAATGCTTTCAAAAAAGCGCCTTATTTTATTGATTTTGTAATGAGAGAGCTTCAAGAGAAAGTCGGATTTACTGAAGAAGAGATTGTTCAAGGCGGTTATAAAATTTATACAACTTTAAATTATGAGTGCCAAAAAGCCGCTGAAATTAGCGTGGAAAATAATCTTAAAAGCTGGAATTTATCAAAACCTTATGAACAAGCCGCATTGATTTCTTATGATGTTGTTTCAGGACAAGTATTAGCCTATATTGGCGGTAAAAGTTATACAGAGAGTCAATTTGACAGAGTTTCTCAAGCCATAAGACAGCCGGGTTCATCGTTTAAAATTTTTATTTATACAAACGCAATGGAAAATGGGCTTACTCCGTTGACTGTTTATCCTGACGCGCCTATTAGCATTGGGGATTGGCATCCTCAGAATTATGGAAGAAAATATAGAGGTCCGCTGCCGCTTTATAAAGCTCTCGCTTTTTCTTCAAACACTATTGCGGCTAAGCTTATAATGGATATGGGGGTTGAAGAAGTTATACAAACAGCGAGAAAAATGGGAATAAATACGCCAATAGTCAATGATCCCACAATAGCCCTTGGCTCAAGCGCAGTAAAACCTATAGAGCTTGCCACCGCTTATGGTGTGCTTGCTAATGGAGGCGTAAAAGTTCAACCTTACGGAATCGAAAGAATAGAAAGCTCGAACGGCAAGGTTATTTATCAGGCAAGCAATTCTTATGAACGGGTTTTAGATATAAAAACAGTTGCATATATGGTAGAAATGATGAAACAGGTTGTAAATATCGGAACGGGGCGCGGTTCGAAAATTGACAGACCTTCCGCAGGAAAAACAGGAACTACTGACAGCTACAGAGATGCCTGGTTTGTAGGATTTACGCCTGATATTGTTACGGCGGTATGGGTTGGAAATGACAACAATACTTCAATGAAAAACCTTACAGGAGGCACTCTACCGGCGACTATCTGGCGGGATTATATGAAAGTAATCACAGAAGGAAAACCTGTTATGGATTTTATGTATCCTGAAATAGTTGTTGACAAAACTAAAGATAAAGAAATTTCGCAGGAAGAGCTGGAAAAAATGCTAAAAGAAGGGCAACTTGAAATTGAAGAAATTGAAAAAATCGAAAAAAGCGAAGTAATTAATACTGAACTAAAAACTGAAAAAAAAGACCCTCAAGAAAACACGGCAGAAACAGCAGTGGGAACTCCTGACGAAAATACGACCGATGAGCAAACAGAAAATACTGAAGAAAATGCGAACGGAACAAAGGAAACCTTAGGAGAAACCGAATTAAACGATAAATTTACTCCGCCGCCGGTTCCTGTAAATCGAATTCAGGTGAAAAACTATGATGAAACCTCTACTGTTCAAAGAAAGAGTCCAATTGAAACTTCCGGTTTTTAAATTTTTAAGAATAAATTATCAGATTTTTGTTAAATTATTTTTGTTGTGTGGCGGCGAAGCCCCCGCGCAACAAAATCCTAAATTCATTGTAGGAGCAGTATGTGTTAACAAATAATAGCGCAAAATTTGATAAATTAAGGGAAGAAGGCTATAGGATTACTCCTCAGCGAAAACAATTGCTGGAATTCTTTTATGAACTGCCGGAAGGTGAGCATTTAAGCGCAGAAGAATTGCATAACAAACTTACTGAGAAAGAAATAAAAATAAGTCTTGCAACCTTATACAGAAGTTTAAAATTTCTTGTTAAAAAAGGTTTTATAAGAGAGCTGGATTTTGGCGAAGACCATAAACATTACGAATTAAGCAGTCCTAAGAAACAGCATCATCACTTGTTATGCAATACATGCGGATTAACAATCGAATTTAAAGATAAAAACCTTTATGGATATGCTGTAAAGATCGCTAAAGAACAAAATAATTTTGAAATAAAAGATTATCAGTTCAAAATTTTTGGTATTTGTAAAAATTGCCAAAAAGAAAGTTGATATTTACATCCCGCGCAACTTTGCGGGCGGCGCGGGATGAATAAGGGTATTATGGGCGTTTCGGCAAAGCCGAAACGCCCATAACGATAATTTATTGAGTTAACACAGCTTTAAATCTTGCTCCAATACTTTTTAGAGTTTCTGTAATCAAAAAATCCTTATATTTAGTTTGTGAATCCCATTTCCATTCACCAAAAACTCTTGTAGCAGAATAAACTTTGCCTGGATAAAGTTCTTTTATGCCTTCTTTATTTAACTTAACCGGAATTTTTTGACTTCCGTTTTCTTCAACGCTGATAAATAACCTTTCCTGCTCAGGAATTTCTTTTTTTACAAGTACTTTAATGCTCTGTCCCTGCAATTTTATGTTGAATTTAAACAGATTCCAGAAATCAGGAACGTTTGGATTAACCAGAAGACAGTTTTCTCTAAGCTGCATCCCTCCAAATCCACAAACAAGCGCCTGCCAGGTTGCGCCAAGAGAAGCGGCATGTATTCCGTTAGCGGCATTTCCCATTATATCGTCAATATCCATGCCCCCTGTGTCCAGATAATATTTGTAAGCATCATCTTTTTTATCTGTTCTTCCGGCTACAAGGCTATGAATTCCTGCGCTTAAAGAACTTCCATGGCTGGTTTTAGGCTCGTACTCGTTATAATTGGCTTCCTGTATTTCATAAGAGTACTTTTCAGGAAACATTGCCATTAACATCACCACATCAGGCTGTTTTATAACTTTATAATTGTTCTTATCAGCGTCAATATGTTTGTTAAGACAGCTTTCCAGCTTTAATGCCTGATCGAATTTTTGCGCGTTAACTTCTCCGTATTTTTCCTTGAAATAACTTAAATTAACCTCTTTTAATTTATCATATCCATTAAATTGAAGTATAACACCGGTTTTATGATTATAATTTAAATAAACCCTGTCCTTATCTTTTATCCAGCATTTAATTTCTTTTTCTTCCAGATTGATTTTAGTTTTTAGCTTTTTATAATCCTGATTGTACTTCTTTTCAAGATATTTTGCGATTTTTATCGCTATCTCCAAGTTATACTGTATCAAAACATTCGTGTAAGCATTGTCATGAACACCCTCTTTATAGCCATTTATCGGGTTTATTTCTACTTCTTCGTGATATTCATCAGGTCCTATGACGTTTCTTGCATGAAGCTTGCCGTCATCTCCTTCCTCAAGAATGCTCCCTGAATATCTTGCGGTTTCAAAAATTATTTCAGCTCCATATTTACAAAGAAATTCATCGTCTTTTGTCGCTAACCAATACTTATAAACAGCATAAGCGACATCAGGAGTGATATGTTTTTCGTTAGTGCCTGTAAAAATCCTGATTTTATTTCCTTTAGAGTCTGTAACAAAGAGCGGAGTTCTTTCTAATCCGGAAAAAGTTGATTCCCAGGCGAATCTTGCCCCTTTATATTCTTTATTATACTCTTCATTTTCAATTCTTCGGTTTTCTTTTGCTCCTTCAAGAGTGTTATATCTATACATAAGCATTTTTTTAGCTGCTTCAGGCATGTTAAATATAAAAAACGGCAAATCAAAAATTTCGTTGTCCCAAAAGACATGCCCCGCATAAGACGGACCTGTCAGCGTTCTGGCTGTAATTGAACTTTTTTCTCCGTTGTTTTCTCCTGCCATAATTAATCTTGCAACTGCATAATTTGCGTATCTTTGAGCTGTTACATCTCCGCAAATTACTATCCCTGCGTCGTTTAACCTGCATTGCATTATTAATATATGCTCATTAAAAGCTTTTTCATAATAATTTAGCGGATTTTCTGCTAATTTCCGGTAATTTTTTGTTTTTGGCGCATCTGTATCCAAATTTGTAACTATTGAAACAAGGCTGTTTATCGTGATTTTCTGCTCCTGTTGAGCGTTAATTTCGTATTCTTCAAAGGCATATTGACCGTCATAACCTGTAAGCCTTGAATAGGCATCATTTTTTAGCTGAACACAAGTTTTTTTAGTCATTGATATTTGTCTTGCGAAATTAATTTCTCCATTCTTAAACTGTTTTTCCGGCAAATCGATGTTAAGCGCAATAAAATCAGAGCTAACAAACCTTTCAAAAACCGCATCTTCAACATTGACAACATTTCCGTCTATGCCGGTTCTTATGCGAATCTTTCCGCTGTAGTTCTGAGGAGTTACTGATATTGCCTGTCCCGCAGTATGTTTATCTTCAAGAGAAGCAAATTTCTCAGTTTCAAAGCTTGTTATACGTCCTTTAGAATCCTTTAGCCTCACTTTTCTGGTTGATACGCCTCTTTTAACGTCAAAACATCTTTTATGTTCAAGAATTTGGTTATTAACGAGATCAAGCGGGTCGTTTTCAATAAAAATGCATAGTCTTGTCCAATCCGGCATAACAGCTAATTTGTCGGTTATATTATCATCATTTACAGTATAAATTCCTGCTATATAAGTTGCTCCGCTTGAAATATCCTCATTACACTCTTCAAGACAGCTTCTTGTTCCAAAATATCCATTTTCTACTGATAATACCGAAGCTAAAGACGCAAAATGATTTCGGTTTTCTATTGCAGGAATGATCTTTTCCGTGTTATAAGCTATAAAATCAGGGTTATTTTTTATGTCATCGGTGTTTGACAAGTCAAATTCATTTAATAGATTGAATTCATGTAATTTTTTACTTTTTGGGGAAAAATCTGTAGAGCTTTTTAGTTTGTTTATCATAAAAATCCTCTTCTCCAATAAAATGGTTCAAAAACTTAAACTATCTGTATAATTTTAACCTTTTTTTGTTTAAAAAAACAAATTTAAAAAGTAAAAAAATCCTACAAACATATACCAATCCAAATAAGTTTTCGTTAATTTGTTAAAAAGCTGATATCTACAGCCCGAGCCGCCCACAGGGCGGCTCGGGCTGAGCAAGGGTAGAGCGGGTGTTTTGCCTTCGGCAAAACACCCGCTAATTAAGAATTTACAAAAACCATCTTTTTTATTTAACGGTTTTTAAAATTGATTGGTATAGAAAAAAGTTTTTTAAAATATAGATAACTCGAATTGCTAATTAGTCGAAACGCTGAAATAGATTGAAATTTTATTTTAATTTTTTATGCGGCTCGCAGGCTTTGCCTGCGAGCCGCATGCCCTTAAAACGGCGTAGCGGCTGGCGAAGCC
>JAKLDH010000112.1 GCA_022703625.1 Cyanobacteriota bacterium
TTATGACCGATAATATTTTTTATGTAATTTTTTAATTAACTGATTAACGACGCTAAAAGCGTCATGCTGAAATTGTTTGCGAAATGCGGACAGCGCCGACTGCTTCGCAACAGCATCTTTCCAGCATGCAATATAATGCTTACCGTTTCTTCATTTTCTTTTCTTTTTGAACGCAAAAAGAAAAGAAAACGAAGCAAAAGAAAAGAAAAACTGAACCCCAAAGGGGGCAAGACTGTCAGGGGCAAGCCCCCGAACCCCCTCGTATTCAAATGCATGTTTTTTGTTTTTTCTTCGCTTTTTACATAAAAAATATTATCGGTCATTAAGTTGAATAAAATTAAATTAATAAAACGCTAATATTCTATGCCTTTTCTTGCTGTTACGCCTATATCCCAGTAATGTTTTTTAGGTCGAATTTCTGAAACAAGATGCGCCAGCTCAATAATATCAGGATGAGCATTTCTTCCGGTTAAAACTATTTCAAGATAAGGAGGTTTGTTTTTAAGAAAATCTTTCATTTCCTCAAGATCAATTAAACCCAATTCAATGGCAATATTAGCTTCATCAAGAACAATTAAATCGTATTCTCCGGATTTTGCGGCATTTTTTGCCGTTTCCCAGCCTTTTTTAACAGCTTGACGATCTTCTTCAGAAATATTATAAGTGTATACAATTCGTTCTATTCCTGCCTGTTCTATAGTAAGGAGATTTTTTATTTGCGGACTCAATTCACGGAAAGAAAAAAGTTCTCCGTAATGATTTCCGCCTTTTGTAAACATAACTATAAGAACTTTCCAGCCTCTACCCAGCGCCCTCATTGTTAAGCCAAGAGAAGCGGTTGTTTTGCCTTTTCCATTCCCTGTATAAACTTGAATATAGCCGATTTTTTCAAATCGTGGGTTGTAAAGTTCTTTATTAGAATTAGTCTGTTGTTTTTTGTTTTCCAGGAAAGCCACAAAAACTCCTCTTCTTTTAAAAATATTTTCTATGTGAATTTCATGATATTCCTCAAAAAAAACCGGTCAAGTCTAATAGAGTAATCTTAATGTATAAAGCTCTTTTTAAAACTGTTCTTCAAGTCCTTCCCTTGTTGAAGAAGAAGAAGATTTGCCGAGGTTTTTACCGGCGCCGCAAGCAAAAACCCCAGTAATTTATTTTAGAAACTGAAAAGGCGGCGTTTTAATAAAATTTCCCTGAAAATTTAAATTAAATAATAGCCTGATTAAATTGTTTATGATAACTTAGTTTATAATAATAAGTTATTTAATACTAATTTATATTATATGAGGATAAAATTATGAATGCGCAATTTGATCTGGGAAGTAAACATCTTAATTGTATTAAGAAAACGCAGGAATCAATATTAGAAGTTGAAAAGGAATTCTCTTATGAGAAAAATCCAAAAGAAATTATAAAAAAATATCTTTCAATGACGTTTGGACAAATTCCGGCAGAAAGTAAAATATATGATGATTATTTAGGAATGACTCTTTCTATTGAAGAACTTTCCAAACATGATTCACTTTCCGCTTACGTTCTACTTGATCAGATCGTTTTTAGGGAAATATTAAAAACATACACAAATAGTAAGTCTGAAAATATTTTAAGCGCTATTGAAACAATAGGCTTATTATGTATGGAGCCGGGTTATTCAGGAATTAACAGTCTTCAGACAAAAGCTGTAAAAACAAATGAAGGATGGCAAATACACGGAATAAAAATGATAAGTAATGAACAGATTTATTCTGATAAATTCCTTGTTTTTGCAAAAGATGAAGAAAATAAAATAAGATTATTTGTTATTCCCGAAGAAAATATTAAAGTTGAAGAAACTGAAAAAATGATTTCATCTTCTAAAATTATTGTTAATCAGATAAATTTATCGTGTACTGTTTCTGAAAAACAAAATATTGCGGTTATAAATGATAATTTTGAAAAAATACACACAGTTGCAAGAATGTTAGTTGCTGCCGCATCATTGGGTATAGCCCACAGTTCCCTTGTTAAAGGAATAGAAGTCGCAAAAGGAACTAAAAATTCAAAAGGCGAAACTCTTTCATCAAGTCAGAGCATACAGTTTACGCTTGCTGACATGTTCAGTGAAGTTGAAGCCGCAAGAATGTTAACATATTATTGCGCGGACGCAATTGATAAAGGCAAATACAATGTGAAAATAGCGTCAATGGCAAAGGTCAAAGCCAGTGAAGCCGCTAATAACGTAACAAATGAAACGCTGCATTTAATCGGAAATATTGGATACATATCAAATTCCGATTTTGGATCGCTTATTCAAAGAAGTATTGATAGCAGGGTAAAGGGCGGAACAAACAGAGCGCAAAGAACCCAAATTTATGAATACATGCTTGCAAAAAAATAATTGTACCAAGACCAGGTTGCAATCAAAATATTACTATTTTTTGATAAGATTTTTGTGGGGACAGACACATGGGTCTGTTTCTATTTATCAGGGCGAACACTTAGGTTCGCCCCTACTTTTATACCAATCATTTTACAAAAACCGTCTTTTTTATTTGCCGGTTTCTTTCAATGATTGATATAACTGCTTATTTTACTATAGTAAAAGCAATTACCTGATCCTCAAATATATTTAACCATTCATAACTGGTGTCAGTACATTCATTTTCTATAAATAACGGGCTTACAATAGCATTTTTAAGAGAAACGATACCTTTTGCAATGCGATTTTCGTCTTTTAATACGGTTCCCATAGCTTTAAATGTATTTGTCCATACTTCTATTTCTTCACTATTGGCTTGTTCGGCGATCTCAATTATCTTTTTAAGTTTTGACATAATTTTCTCCTTTTAAAAAAAATAAAACAATTTAACAAAAATCCTAAATTCATTTTATTTGAGTATAAATCATTTTCTTCAATATTGTTAAAAAATAATACTTTTTTAATAAATTATTCCAGCAACATACCCTTAGCGACCTGCGAACTGTCTTTTCCGAGAGCATGAGCTATTGCTCTGGCAAAATCAAATGCCGCGCCGGGTCCTTTGCCTGTAATGACGTTTTTATCTTTTACAACCATATCTAAAAGCGGCGGCGTTTTGAAAAATTCGTCAAATCCAGGGTAAGCGGTAAATTTTATATTATCTAAAATACCGGCATGACTTAGTACAATAGGCGCCGCGCAAATTGCGCAAACAAAACCGCCTTCCGCATAAGTTTTTTTAATCACATCTATTACATCTTTACTGTTTTTAAGATTGGAAGCTCCCGGCATTCCTCCCGGAAGAACAACCGCTTTAAATTTATCGTTTTTACAGTCGGTTAATTTTTTATCAGCTATAATTTTTATTTTATGAGATGAAGTGGTTTCCAAATTTTGATTTAATGATGCTATACATACTTTAAAATTCATTCTGCGCAAAACATCAATTGTAATAACAGCCTCAGCTTCTTCAAAACCGTCAGCCAAAATAATTAATATATCATCCATAAAATTCCTCCAAAAATTATTTTTTTATTATAACAATTAAAGTTATATATACCAATCAATTTTAAAAAACGTTATACCAAGTCAGACTGTGTGAAAAATAAAACCTGAATAACTCGAATTGCTAATTAGTCG
The DNA here is from genome assembly GCA_022703625.1 of Cyanobacteriota bacterium. Taxonomy (GTDB): domain Bacteria; phylum Cyanobacteriota; class Vampirovibrionia; order Gastranaerophilales; family UBA9971; genus JAKLDH01. The sequence continues at coordinate 3,599 of JAKLDH010000112.1, forward strand.
AAACGCTGAAATAGATTGAAATTTTATTTTAATTTTTTATGCGGCTCGCAGGCAAAGCCTGCGAGCCGCATGCCCTTAAAACGGCGTAGCGGCTGGCGAAGCCAGCCGCTACGCCAAATATAAAATTATTTATTTAGCAATTCAAGTTGAATAAAAAGACAGAAGCAAAAAGTGAGCATTTAAATACGAGGGGGTTCGGGGGCTTGCCCCTGACAGCCTTGTCCCCTTGGGGTTCAGTTTTTCTTTTCTTTTGCTTCATTTTCTTTTCTTTTTGCGTTCAAAAAGAAAAGAAAATGAAGAAACGGTAAGCATTGTATTGAATACTGGAAAGATGCTGTTGCGAAGCAGTCGGCGCTGTCCGCATTTCGCAAACAAGTTCAACATGACACTTTTAGCACCGTTAAGCCGTTAATTAAAAATTACATAAAAAATATTATCGGTCTATAAAATAAAAACTTTTTATTCAAACTGTTTTATTACATCTTTTAATGAATATTCAGAAGGATTGCCGATTTGATCGTAAGAAATTTCTCTTAAATGCTCCAGTTTATCATTAAGCGTCATTCTTGCATTTTTATAAAATATTCCCATATAAAGCGGCTCCTGTGTCAGAGCATATTTCATGCTTATTATTCTGTCAGAAGTGTCATGTCCGTCAGGAAGCTGTTTAATGCGTTTCCTTAAGGATTCATAAGTTACTTTCTGATTATATTGCGTGCAGGGAGATAATACATGCACAAAAGAAAAACCTTTGTGTTTCACAGCTTGAACAATCATATCCTTAAGCTGATCCTGATCATCACAAAACCCTCTTGCTATAAAAGATGTATTAAAAGATAACGCCATTAAAACAGGGTTGATTCGCTCTTCCACAACTTCATAAGGATTAATTTTAGTTAAAAGGTCTTCATGAGAAGTCGGGGAATTTTGACCTTTAGTAAGACCGTATATTTCATTATCCATAATAATATATGTCAAATCCGGGTTTTTTCTGGAGGCATGGATAAAATGATTTCCCCCAATGCTGAAACCGTCCCCATCTCCGCCAACAGAAAGCACTGTTCTGTCCCTATTCGCAATTTTAATTCCAATAGCCGCAGGAAGAGCTCTTCCGTGCACGGTATGAAATCCGTAGGAATTTGTATAAAAAGGCAAACGGCTTGCGCATCCTACTCCGGCAGTAAGAACTATATCATGCGGCTCCAGTTCCAGTTCAGCCAAGGCGGCTGTAAGTGTTTCGAGAACTTTATAATCCCCGCAATCCTTGCACCAGGTCGGTTTTGTTTTACTTCTATAATGTTCAGCTGTTTTTAAAGCCAATTTTATTACTCCTTGCGTTTAATTTTAATCTAATGCTGATGCGTCATAAATTTCAGGTACTGCCCTTTGATTATTTGATCAATTTTATTGAAAATTTCTTTTGTGGTAAACGGTTCACCGTTATATTTCATAAGATTATGAATCTTAATATCCTTATTCAGACATGTGCATCTGTAAACTATTGTGTTTGCAAACTGTCCGCAGTAATTTCTTTCTACAATCAAGAGCATTTCTTTGTTATGCAGAAAATCGTTTATCCATTTTGTTGGAAAAGGATAAATAATTCGGGGATAAAGCGCCTGTATTTTATATCCCTGTTTCTCGGCAAGATCAATTGCTTCCAGTACAGCGCCGGAAGTGCTGCCCCAACTGATAATCCCGAATTTTGCGTCATCATCGCCGTAAGTTTTGGCGGCAAGAAATTCTGACTGGGCTGTTTCAATCTTTTTAAACCTTTTTTCAGTCATCGCAGCATGCACATGAGGCTTGCTGGAAGGCGAGGAGTCCTCTGTATGTTCTAATCCGGTAGCTATATATGCGCCGCCTTTTTCTCCAGGCGTTGTCATTGGAGAAATGCCGCTATATGTTTGTGTATATCTTGAAAAAGATTCATTTTCATTGAGTTTTTCGGGTTTTAACCTGTTAATTACTTCTATATCTTTAATATCAAACTCGTCAATACATTCTCTTCTTTCTCCAAGAGAAACATCAGACAGAATTATAACAGGAACCTGATATTTTTCAGCGTAATTAAAAGCTTTAACCGTCTGGTAAAAGCTATCTTCAACGTTTATAGGAGCAAGAACGATTTTGGGAGTATCTCCATGAGTTCCGTAAATGGCAAGATTAAGGTCAGACTGCTCTGTTTTAGTTGGCAAACCTGTGCTTGGACCTCCTCTTTGAACATCCGCTATAACAACCGGCAATTCCGCCATTGAAGCAAGCCCTATGGCTTCTGACATCAAGGACAACCCGGGACCGCTGGTTGCTGTCATTGCTTTAACTCCTGAAAAAGATGCCCCTAAAGCCGCTGTAATTGCGGCGATTTCATCTTCACACTGCAAAACATTGCCGCCAAGTCTTGGCAGTTCTTTAGCGAGGAATTCCATAATTTCAGTCGCCGGCGTGATCGGATATCCTGAATAAAACTTGCATCCCGCAACAAGAGCGCCGAGAGCCATTGCTTCACAGCCGCTCATTATAAGTTTTTTGCCGCTTGGTTCAATGACAAGTTTTTCAAGAAAAGCTTCTTTTTCAAGGTTTTGTCTTGCCCAAATATAAGCTTTTTCAAAAGCCTGAACATTATTTTCAACGATTTGGCGATCTTTTGTTTCATATTTTTTCTGAATATCAGATTTAATTTGCTCATTAATTTCAAAATTTGGCGCTAAACCAAGTAAAATTCCCAGAGCTACCATGTTTTTTGATCTTTCTGTCGCAAATTCTTTTGCCAAATTTGCGATTGGTACAAAATATTTTGTAATATTTTTATATTCCTTAAATTTTTCATCATTTATAGAAGAATCAAAAATTACCGCTCCGCCTTTTTTAAGATCAGCTATATTATCTCTTAAAAACTTTTCATTAAAGGCAATCAGGATATCTATTTCGTCAGCGGAGGTTAAAATTTTCTTTGAACTTATTCTCAGCTGATATAAACTTTGATCTTCGCCTCTTATTTCTGTTGGAAAAGACCTGTATGTGCTGACATACCTGCCGCTTCTTGCCGCCGCAAGCGTTAAAATATCTCCTGAGCTTATAATTCCATCTCCGGGAGTTCCGACAATTCTTATTACAAGTTCTACCATTTTTCCCCTAATCGTTTTATAAATAACCGCTTTTTAAAATATTTATATTATAACGCAATTTATTAAGTATGAGCAATCATTGAAAGAAGCCGGTCAAGATAAAGGAAAAACAACGATAATTCCATTAGAGTTTATAAATGGGCACGGCGCTTTGCGCCGTGCCCATTTCATTTATTATAGAATTTGCTAAAAATAAAATTTATTTTTTCTGAATAACTCGAATTGCTAATTATTTTTTTTAATCGTCATTCTGAGGGCTTTAGCCCGAAGAATCTCCTGTTTTTGACAATTGGTTGCGATCCTTCGCTCCGCTCAGGATGACGGTTTCGGCTAATTAGCAATTCACGTT
>JAKLDH010000113.1 GCA_022703625.1 Cyanobacteriota bacterium
TCATATTGTAGTATTTAAAAACAACTTTCTTGTTCATGCCGGCTTAGCTCCCCTGTTTACAATGCTTTCAGTATAATTATTTTACCAAAATTTAAAGGAGCTGTCCATTCTTTTGGGACAGCCCCAAAAACAATCTTTAGCCCCCTCTCCCATTGGGAGAGGGGGTTGGGGGTGAGGGGATTTTGGACTGAATTTATAAAAATGTAGGGGAGCAAGGGGTTCGAAGAACCCGACGTGGCAATCTATACAAATCATTAAAAGAAATCGGCAAATCAAAAAGACGATTTCTGTAAGTCCTTAATTTGCGGGCGTTTTGCCTTCGGCAAAACGCCCGCAATACCCTTGCTCAGCCCGCTCCGCCCGCAGGGCGGCGCGGGCTGTAGATATCAGCTTTTTAACCAATTAACGAAAACTTATTTTGAATTGGTATAAGAAACAAACAGCGATTTTCCTATAAATAAAGGGTTTTCTTTTTCGATTTGATTATTATAATTTACATGTGTCAAAATATTTATTAGTCGTGTTTAGTGAGCAAAAAGCTCACTGCTGGGTTACTTTAAAGACAAAAAGGGTCGGATTATGCTAAATTTTAGAAAGCTAACGGTAGTATGCGCCGTTTTTCTGTTTTCAACAAATGTTTTACACGCTAAAAATATCTCTGACAACTCTTATTCACAGGTTTCTGACAATCCTTCAATAATTGCCGCATTGAATATTATGAAGGGAACCACCGCTGAATGGGCTAAAGATACAATTTTAGGGAATAATGTATCAGGCAGACCCATGAAAGTTTATTTTAAAAATCTTGCTGAATTATCTGCTCGCTATGCTGATTTTGACGCTTTAGGCTGGAAAGACGGGAAGCAACTATATATTTTTATAAACAATAAACATAAAACAGCCCCGCCTGAAGCTTTAGCAAGCTTGTTAAGCCATGAGTCCGTTCATCAGGATGAAACATGTTCTCTTGAGGAAGAAACTTACGCATGGGGATATGAAGCTGACGTTTGGATTCAGATGAAAAAGAAAAATCACAGACTAAACGAAATCCCTAATAACAGATATCCTCTTGTAGACAGACTTAACACTCTCGGCAGGCTTTTTGAAACCGCCGGATATAACACTGATAAAATCAGAAATGTTGTGTATACAAATCCCGGATATAGTGGCTTGCCGGTCCATTCTCCCGGATTTTAACTTTTTTACAATAAATTCTTTTAAAGGAATAGTGGGCGTTTTACATTTGACAAAACGCCCACTATTCAATATTTTATAAACGTTTATATTTATAAAAATTATATTTTTATTTCCTGATTTCTTTTTATACCAATCTAAATAACTCGAATTGCTAATTAGTCGAAACGCTGAAATAGATTGAAATTTTATTTTAATTTTTTATGCGGTTCGCAGGCAAAGCCTGCGAGCCGCATACCCTTAAAACGGCGTAGCGGCTGGCGAAGCCAGCCGCTACGCCAAATATAAAATTATTTATTTAGCAATTCAAGTTAAATAATACCAAGTTGCAATCAAAAGAGTATTATTTTTTGATAAGGTTTTTGCCGGCGTAGCCGGCAAAAACCTTATCAACTCTTCTTCCCCTCCCTGAGGGAGGGGGCAGGGGGAGGGAGATTTAGCGCTACATTGATTGCAACTTGGTATAAGTTTTCGTTAATTTGTTAAAAAGCTAATTAACGCTTTACCAAAATTATCTTTTTCATTTGCCGATTTTTTTTAATGATTGGTATAAGATCACTATAACACTACTATAATTTTTTCTTCTTGCCTTAATTATTAAACTCGGGAAATATAATCCTTGAAGCAATAGAAACTTAAGATTTCTATAATTTATAACTTGAGTTATAATAAATAAAATTAACAAGAAACAAATTATTTTATGAAAGTTTTTATAATCGGTTCAGGCGCAAAAATTCATTCTTTAATCTGGAAACTGGCTCAAAGCAAACGGGTCAGCAAAATTTACAGCTCATATACCAATGCGGGAATTTCCAAACTCGCTGAATTTGTTGATATAAGAGAAAATGAAAACAATAAATTATATGAATTTGTCAAAGAAAATAATATTGATTTAACTGTTCTTGACTCTTTAACAACAGGCGTTACAGGACTTGCCGATAAGTTGCGAGCCGAAGGGTTTAATGTGTTTGGTCCGGGAGAAAATTCCTGTAAAATCGCAATGTCATGCAGTTTTTTGAAAAAATTTATGCATAAATATAAAATTCCAACGCCTCATTTTGGTGTTTTTGATAAGGAATCCATGGCTTTGGCTTATGCAAGAAAAGCGCAATATCCACAAGTGGTTAAATTCGATTCCCGAATTCCCGGAACAGGAAGTATTGTCTGTGAATCCTTTAATGAAGCCAAGAATGCCATTTCTTTCTGTTTGAAAAATTTATATAAACCGGTTGTTCTGGAAGATTATATTCCGGGAAAGGAAATATCTTTTCAGGTGATAATGGACGGCTATGATGCCGTGCCTTTACCTGCCGCTTATGTGTACAAGAAATCCCAAAACGGCAATTTGGGCTTTAATACTGATGGAATGGGGGCTTATTCTCCGGTTTCTTTTGTTGATCAGGATTTAGAAGGTAAAATTGCTCAAAGAATTTTTTTCCCGATAATAGACGGATTAAATGCCGAAAAGATGGGTTTTGCAGGTCTATTAAAAGCAACGATTATTCTGGATGAAAAAAACAACCCGAATCTTGTAAAACTTAACGTTGTTTTTGGCGATCCTGAAACCCAAACAGTCATGCCTATTTTAAATGAAGATATTTTTGATATTATTACGCTTTCTTCGGTTGGCGCTCTTGCTGATTCTTATGAATCTTTTAAAATAGCGGAAGAGCATTCCGTCTGCGTTTCATTTGTTTCTGAAGGGTATCCGAACGAATACAAAAAAGGATTTGTTATTGAAGGACTGGATGAAATTGTTGATGACAATACATTTGTTTTTCATGGCGGGACTGAAAAAAATGTGTATGCGGAAGTTGTTACAAAGGCTGGAAGAGTTCTGGATATTGTTTCAACAGGCTCTACTTTAAACAGAGCGCAGAAACTTGTTTATGAATCTGTTGACCTGATTGAGTTTCAGAATATGAAATACAGAAAAGATATTGCAAAGGTTGTTTTGTATTAATTTTTTCAATCGTCATTCTGAGGGCTTTAGTCCGAAGAATCTTGTTCCATGTATGCCATGAGATACTTCGCTCTACTCAGGATGACGGCTTCGGCTAATTAGCAATTCAAATAAGTTTTCGTTAATTGCTTAAAAAGCTGATACCTACAGCCCGCGCCGCCCTGCGGGCGGCGCGGGCTGAGTAAAGGTAGGGCGGGTGTTTTGCCTTCGGCAAAACACCCGCTAATTAACTCGAATTGCTAATTAACTCGAATTGCTAATTAGTCGAAACGCTGAAATAGATTGAAATTTTATTTTAATTTTTTATGCGGCTCGCAGGCAAAGCCTGCGAGCCGCATGCCCTTAAAACGGCGTAGCGGCTGGCTTCGCCAGCCGCTACGCCAAATATAAAATTATTTATTTAGCAATTCAAGTTAATTAAGGATTTACAAAAACCATCTTTTTTGTTTAACGGTTTTTTAAATTGATTGGTATAGCAATTCGAATTAATGGTATAAGATGTAAAAAAAAACAGCAGACAGATTGTCTGCTGAATAATCCCTAGCTACGTTATCGGTGTTCATAGTGTTTGGAGATTTTATGGTAATGTGCGCCTGTGTTTAGATATAAATTATTTTTTATTTGTTGAAAGTTCTTTAACAGATTGAGTAAGTTGGCTAAAACTATCTATTACTTTATTGGATTCATCAATAAAAACCTGGTTTTTACCTTCAATTCTGCCTGCTGTATAAGCATGAATACCGCCTAACATCGCAAGAGCTCCAGCCGCTACTAATTTAACTTTTGGATCAATAGCTCCAAACTTGCCGGCTACAGTTTTTGTAACACTTCCGACGGTTTCTTTAACCGCAGTAACAGCTTTTTTAACCGGCGCGCTATTTAATCCGGTTTTCTGTTTTACATATTCAGCCGCTTGCGCAAGAGAGTTAACGGCTTTTTCGATGCGTCCGCCTTCTGTTGGAGTAAGTTTTTTAACCAGCTCAGATGTTTTTGGAGATTTTAAAGCAGCGTCAATTCCAAGAGCTCCTCCGATTACCCCTGCTGTTCCGCCAACGGTTAATGCTGTATTAACAATTTGCGCATTTCTTTTTTCTTTTTTTACTTGCCCTTGAGCTTCTCTAATTTGACTAATGAAAACTGATTCTAGAGGATTCATATTTTCTCCTTTCAATGAGCTAAAATATAAGGATAAATTTTATTTTTTTATGTACTTTCAATATCTTCAACACTCATAAAAGAAAAAATTGACAGTTACGACAAATTCTTTTTAACAAATATTTACAATTGCAAAAAATTGGTCTATACCAATCATTAAAAAAAATCGGCAAATCAAAAAGATGGTTTTTATAAAGCCTTAATTGGCGGGCGTTTCGGCTTCGCCGAAACGCCCGCTATACCCTTGCCTAGCCCGCGCCGCCCTGCTGGCGGCGCGGGTTATAGATATTAGCTTTTTAACAAATTAACGAAAATTTGTTTATACCAAGTTGCAATCAATGTAGTGCTCTGACCGATTAATTATGAAGGTTCGTCATTCTGATGGCTTTGCCCGAAGAATCTTGTTGTATACTAAACGACAAAACTAATTAACATGAATTTCTTGCGGGTAATGAGGAAAACTCGTTAAATGTAAATATATTAATGACTTTTATTATATTAATGACATGGGATCCTTCGCTTCGCTCAGGATGACAGTTTTTACGTTCAGGATGACCTTGAAAATTAAACGGTCAATACAGTAGTATTAAATCTCCCTCCCCCTGCCCCCTTGGTCCCCTACAAAATTTATTTTTGCGAGATTTTTTAGTAAATTTAATGGGTCGAGCGAACCGCCGTTGGCGGTTCGCTCGACCAAAAACAATCTTTAGCCTCCTCTCCCATTGGGAGAGGAGGTTGGGGGTGAGGGGATTTTGGACTGAATTTATAAAAATGTAGGGGAGCAAGCCCCTGCCCCCTCCCCAAGGGAGGGGAAGAAGAGTTGATAAGGTTTTTGCCGGCTACGCCGGCAAAAACCTTATCAAAAAATATTACTCTTTTGATTGCAACTTGGTATTAGATTGGTATAGAGCCTATCCGACAAATAATAATGTTTCGCCATGTTGAGCGCAGCGAAACATCTCATGAAATTTGGGGAGATTCTTCGCTTCGCTCAGAATGACGCTTTTAAACAATTATCGGATAGGCTCTTATTTAAATTAGTATAAATAACTTGAATTGCTAAATAAATAATTTTATATTTGGCGTAGCGGCTGGCGAAGCCAGCCGCTACGCCGTTTTAAGGGTATGCGGCTCGCAGGCTTTGCCTGCGAGCCGCATAAAAAATTAAAATAAAATTTCAATCTATTTCAGCGTTTCGACTAATTAGCAATTCGAGTTAAATATTCCAAAAACTTTTGAGAAACCGCCTCAGGGTTTTTAGCGTTAATTATTGCTCTTACGACCGCAATTCTTGATGCTCCTGCTTTTACAACCTCTGAAACAGTTTCTGTATCTATTCCTCCGATTGCAAACCACGGCATTTTAATGTTTTCTGAAGCCCATTTAACATATTCAAGCCCTGTAGATTTTCTTCCAGGCTTTGTGGGAGTAGTGTAAACAGGTCCTATGCCAATATAATCAGCTTCGGAATTAATCGATTTCTGCGCTTGCTCTGGCGCATGTGTGGAAAGACCTATGATAACGTCGTTCCCAAGGATGTTTCTTGCGGTTTTTACGTCTATATCGTCCTGCCCAAGATGAACCCCATCTGCTTCAAGCGCAAGCGCAATATCAATCCTGTCATTTATTATAAATAAAGCGTCATAAACAGCGCATAAGTCCCGAACCTTTTTGCCGATCTCAATAATTTCTTTTGCGTTCGCTGTTTTTTCGCGCAGCTGAACAATTTCAACGCCTCCTTTCAAGGAAGCCGCTATTGCATTAAGAAAATCATCTTGATTATTAAAACCGCTCCTGTCTGTTACCAGATAAAGATTTCTGTTTTCCAGACGTTTTTTTTTGAATTTTTGCGATAATTCCTCGAACATTTTTTTCTCCAGAGTGTACGACTCATACCTTGTTTTTTCCAAAACGCTGATATCCATATTTTCTGCTTGTGAATATTCGGATAATGATCTTAGAGCCTGCTGAAGTCTTTTAAAATTCGCTTTATGCACATCTATAATATCATTTCGGACAGAAGAATTATACATTTCTCTTCCAACATCTTCTTCTGTATTGCGACTTTTTAACAGATCAGCATATTGGAAATTAAAAGCCATAAAAAGTTCATGCCTTAGATTTTTAAGTTCAGAGCTTATTTTTTCATTGTTAAGAATAAACCTGGAAATTTCCTCAAGAACTCTAAGGGCTTCAGTCGCCCGATTAAGATTTACGTCAATTATTCTTTTCATCACATTAAACCAATTTTATACTAAACTCTAGCGCTTTGTTAAGTTAATTTCATGCAACTTATGACCGATAATATTTTTATGCATTTTTTTAATTAACGTGAAAATCGTTATGCTGAACTTGTTTGCGAAATGCGGACAGTGCCGACTGCTTCGCAACAGCATCTTTCCAGCATGCAATGCTTACCGTTTCTTCATTTCTTTTCTTTTTGAACGCAAAAAGAAAAGAAACGAAGCAAAGAAAAGAAAAACTAACATGTCAAACTGACAAATCCATCAGGGGCAAGCCCCCGAACCCCCTCGTATTCAAATACATGTTTTTTACTTTTGTTTTTTTTTAATTTTTTCTTGGTTTTTTACATAAAAAATATTCAGTCTATATATATTATTTTCTAATTTACAACATTAACTTACTCGAATTGCTAATTAGTCGAAACGCTGAAATAGATTGAAATTTTATTTTAATTTTTTATGCGGCTCGCAGGCTTTGCCTGCGAGCCGCA
>JAKLDH010000114.1 GCA_022703625.1 Cyanobacteriota bacterium
CTTCGCCAGCCGCTACGCCGTTTTAAGGGCATGCGGCTCGCAGGCTTTGCCTGCGAGCCGCATAAAAAATTAAAATAAAATTTCAATCTATTTCAGCGTTTCGACTAATTAGCAATTCGAGTTAATGAGCCTTTTAAATCCATGCAATCACAACTCTTTGTATTCCTGAAAAATCTTGTATAAGACTTATATCCTTAAACCTGTTTTTCATAAATATGTCTTTAACTTTATCTGCCTGAGAAAATCCGACCTCAACCGCTATAAATCCGCCGGGATTAAGCCTGGAAACAGCCTGCTGCGCAAGTTTTTCATAAAAAGAAACTCCTTCTTTATCTTCGGCAAAAAGCGCTGTATGCGGTTCATGTAAAACAACTTCAGGTTGCAGGTTCTCTTTTTCTTCCGGCGAAATGTACGGCGGATTGGACACTATAACATCAAATTTTTCTTCTTCTTCAATATTTTTAAAAAGATCAGATCGAATAAATTTGATCCTCTCTTTAATTCCAAGCTTATTTGCGTTAAATGCCGCTGTTTCAAGGGCTTTTTCAGAAATATCAGAAGCTGTTACAATAAAATCAGCGTTTTTTGCAAGCATTATTGCAATACAGCCTGACCCTGAGCCAATATCTATAATTTTAGATGCCTTATCAGCATATTTTAAAACAGTTTCCACAAGAATTTCTGTTTCAGGTCTTGGAATAAGGACGTTTTCATCCACATAAAACCATTCCCCCATGAAATTTGCTTTGTTTATCAAATATTGAACCGGCATTTTTTGCTTTAACCGTTTTTTTACAAGACTGTTAAATTGATTTAATTTGTCGCCAGAAGCTTTTAAAGAAGGATTGAGCATAATATCCTTTTTTGTGAAACCAAAAACATGCTCAACGAGCTGACTAATTTCAATTTTAGCTTCGTTAAATTCAATATTTTCGTTTATAAATTTTTTGATTGTATTTTCAATAATTTTTTTCATTTTGTTGCTTCTTATTTTTTTTAACTAAATTTAGTATAAAAAAGTTTTAATTTTCAAGCCCGTCTAACCTTTTCTTTACAAGCAGGCTGAAAGTGCCCTGATTTGATTTTGTTGTCAGATACTCTGTAAGAATATCTTTCGCCGCTTTTACCGCGCCGGTTTTTTCGTAAAAATCAGACAGAACTAAAAATAAATAATCATTTTGAGGCAAATTTGTAATACCCTGTTTTAATACCTGTATAGAGTAACTTGCCATTCCTCTGTCATAAAAAATTTGTGCAAGATCAGTATAATCCTGAACTGAAACAGGTATTACGCTTACTGCTCGCTGAAATGTAACGTTTGATTCCTTTCTTTTGCCCATGCATAAATAACATTGACTTAAATTATAATGGTATATAGCTCTTTTTGAATTTTTTTCAACGGCTTTTTTAAATGCCAGACAGGCTTCTTCGTATTTATCAAAGCTTAAACTTAATAAGCCAAGGTAATTATAGATTTCAGCGTTTTCAGGATTATTTTCCGCCGCCATTCTTAAAGTCTGAATTGCCTTTTCAGGCTGGTTATTCTGTTCATAACATTTGCTAAGAGCAAGGTACGCCTTGTAGTTTGAAGAATCAAGCTCAATAGTTTTTTGAAAATCCTCAATGGCAGAAAGGATATCGCCGGAATTTTGTCTTATAATTCCAAGATGGAAATATGTTTGCGGATTTTCTCTGTTTAATTTTACCGCCAAATTAAGATATTTTTCAGCTTGATCGTAATTCAGCTCGTTTGCGTATATGATTCCAAGATTTTGACTGGCTAAATAGTGATCGTTTCTGAATTTTAAGACTTCGCTAAAATTATATTTGGCTTTATCGTAGTTGCCTGCCTTGTAATAAGCAAGTCCTCTGGCAAAATACGCCTCATAATACTTGGGATCAACCGTTATTGTTTTGTTTAAATATAAAATTTCATTATCAAAATTTTTCTGTTTTTTGCTGATTAAAGCAAGATTATAATAGCCTTCAGCGAATTCAGGGTCTACTTCAACTGCTTTAAGGGCATATTCTGTTGCTTTTAGATAATTTTCTCGTTTAAACTCAACGTTTGCAAGGTTGTTATAGCCCCTTGCATACATAGGCTTAAGCTCAACAGCCTTTTTAAAGAATCCTTCGGCTTTTTCCAGATTATCTCTTTTGAAAAATTCTATTCCTTTTTCATTGTAATAGTTCGCTGAATACAGTTCTTTTTCTTGTTCCACAGGGCTGATTGGCTCCTGAAAATTGGTTGCGGTCATTTCTGCTTGCTTATATTCAGATTCAGAAGCTGTTTCTTTTATCTCATAATATTCATGCGGCTTGTTAAAGACTGTTTCAGAGGTTTTTCCGGCTATTTTCTCCTGTTTCTCCTTTCTTCTTTCAGAAAACTTCTCTACTTTGCCTTCCAGCGGGTTCATTATTTTCTCGGGAAGTTTTGAGATTTTCGGCATTTTAAAAGTAATTTCAGGAATTTCAGGCTTCTTTATTGATGAAATCGCTGTTTTCATTTTGTTTATGGCGGAAGTTTTTTCCACAGGGGTAAATTCTGTTGGCTCCTGGGCTATTTCATCGACATAAAACTTGTTAGGGTCTTCTACTCGTGGAGAATAGAACTCTTCTTTCTCTGAAGGCAATTTTTTAGCGAGTTTATCGGTTATCTGATTTTTAAAATACACATATTCTCTGTTTTTATCAGATAAATTTAACGCTTTTTGTATGTACTCATCGGCTTTTTTAAAATCTTTCGCTTCCAGATAGCAGCGTGAAAGCTTATAATAGGTATAATCATTGTTAGGATTAATGCTTAGAGCCATTTTATAGTATTCAACAGCTGTTTCATGCTCTTGATTGTCGAAATGCAAGTCGCCAAGATCGAGATAATCAAGCTCTTGTGATTGTTTATAGGAAAAGTCATTGTATTCCTGCTTTGAAAGTTCTTCCAGAACCTTTCTTTTGCTTGAATCTCCGTAATAGTCTGTAATTTTTGTTTTTTGATCAGCATCTTTTTTTTGTTTTTGCTCATAATTTGTTTTGTCAATCGAGCTTGCCTGTTTATTTTCACCTGCCCATTCATCCTCAAAAAGCTTTTTATTGTAATGTTTACGTTCAAATTCTTCCAAAGGGTCTTTATCATTAAGGTTTTTAAACACAAGCTCCTCTCTTTTTCGTATAGAGCTTCCGTATTCAGAGTCAAGTTTCTGTGAAATTTTATTTTTATAATAATCATATTGTGAATTATTCGGATCCAGCTCAATCGCTCGTTTTATATAGGGTTCAGCGTTAAGATAGTTCCCGAGCTCAAGGTGGCATTTACAAATTTTAAAATAAGTGTTGTCATTGTACGGATTAACTTTAAGCGCAAGATTATAATATTCCATAGCTTCTTTATACTGTGAACTATCAGCATGCATATCCCCAAGATCAATATAATCATTCTCTTTTGACTTTACTTCCGTATAAACATCAAATCTATTAAGGCTTTCTTGTTGATTATCTTCGGTATACTGTTTTTTGGCTTGGGAATTTGAAATATTAATCACGTCAGGAACATCTATTTTAGGAGAATTCAGGAGTTCAACCACTTTATCAAAGTGATACAGGGATTTTGCGTGATTGCCGAGCTTTTTGTGGGCAACAGCTATGTTATAGTGAGCTTCAACGTTATTGGGGTCTTTGGTTAAAACAAGGTTAAAATACTTTACAGCTTCGTTCAATTGATTTTCATTAAGGCTTTTTACGCCCAGATCAAAATTAAGTTTTTCAATGTTAATTGATTCCGCCCCTGCTTTTATTGTCGAAAAACAAAGCAGGGAAGAAGCGCACAAAGTTATAACCAGTTTTTTATTCAAGTAAATTATAGACAACCCCATTAATTAATATTTAAATTTATTATAATGGTTTTTTAATACTATACCAATCATAGAAATTTTTCGTTATACCAAGACAAATAAGTTTTCGTTAATTTGTTAAAAAGCTAATATCCTCAGTCCGCGCCGCCCTGCGGGCGGCGCGGACTGAGGAAGGGTTGAGCGGGTGTTTTGCCGAAGGCAAAACACCCGCTAATTAAGGCTTTACCAAAACCATCTTTTTTATTTAACGGTTTTTTAAATTGATTGGTATAATTCAGCATTATTAAAAGTAAGGGCGAACCTAAGTGTTCGCCCTGATAAATAGGGACAGACACATGGGTCTGTCCCTACAAAAATATAATTAATTTAAAATTTTTAATTATTTTAATATCGCTTTTAAATCCTCATCAGCAGTTGTTACAGGAGCAATATTGAACTTTTCCACCAATACGTTTAATGCCGCAGGAGTAACAAATGCCGGCAAAGTTGGTCCCAGCCTGATATTTTTTATTCCAAGATGTAAAAGCGTTAACAGAATACAAACCGCTTTTTGCTCATACCACGACAAGATCATGGATAACGGCAAGCTGTTTACATCTGTATTAAAGGCTTTTGACAAAGCAACAGCAATTTGTATGGCTGAATAAGCGTCATTGCACTGTCCGATGTCCAGCAATCTTGGAATTCCGCCAATATCTCCGAATTCAAGCTTGTTAAACCTGTATTTTCCGCACGCAAGGGTTAAAATTACGCAGTCCTGGGGAACTTTTTGAGCCAGCTCTGTATAATAGTTCCTGCCTGATTTTGCGCCGTCGCATCCTCCGATAAGGAAAAAATGTCTGATTTGTCCGGCTTTTACAGCGTTAATAACTTTATCAGCCACGCCTAAAACAGCATTATGCCCAAATCCGATCGTAATGAATTTTTCTTCTTCGTCTTTCGCAAAACCTTCCTGCGCAAGCGCAGCATCAATAACAGGCTTGAAATTCCTGTCAGAAATATGTTTTACGCCTGACCATGCAACAAGTCCGCAGGTAAAAATTCTGTCCATATAGGTTTCAGGGTTTTGAATACAGTTTGTGGTCATAAGTATTGAGCCGGGAAACTCCGCAAATTCCTTTTTCTGATCCTGCCAAGCTCCTCCATAGTTTCCGACAAGGTGTTTATACTTTTTTAACTCGGGATATGCGTTACATGGCAGCATTTCTCCGTGTGTATAAACATTTATGCCTATTCCTTCTGTCTGTTTTAAAAGCTCTTCAAGGTCTTTCAGGTCATGACCCGACACAAGTATCGCTTTACCTTTAACAGGAGTAATTCTTACCTGCGTAGGTTCAGGATTGCCATAAGTTTTGGTGTTAGCTGAGTCTAAAAGCCCCATAACTTTAAGGTTTATTTCTCCGCATTTCAGGTTATAAGCAAGAAGCTCATCTACTGAAGGATTTTCTTTCGTTAAAAAGTCCAACGCATCGGTAAAATAGGCGTATACCTCATCGTCTTCTCTTCCCAGAACAAGGGCATGATCTGCATAAGCCGCAGTTCCCTTGAGCCCATACGTTAAAAGCTCCTGTAGCCCAATGATATCTTCGCCGAGTTTTTCTTTTCTTTTGGGAATTGATATTTCTTCTGCCTGTTTAACAAGTTCTTCTTTGGTTTTTGCCGGTTTAAATTCTGTAAATTCATTTAAAACAACAGAATTTTGACCTGCATTTTTTGCCGCCTGCTCATAAAGGTTTTTTGCTTTGTCTTTTAAATCCGCAACTTTATTAAGAACGGCAATTAACCTGTTATCGTCAAAATTCACGTTTGTAACCGTGGTAAAAAGCCCTTCCAGGATTATATGGTCAATTTCAGCGTCTTTTACGCCGAGTTGTCTGGCTTTATGGTAATAAGAGCCGAGTCCCTTCAGCGCATAAATAATTAAATCCTGCAAATCTGATGTTGTAGCCTGCTTTCCGCAAACTCCGACTGATGTACAGCCTGTTCCTTTTGCCGTTTGTTCACATTGATAACAAAACATGTTCATTTTAGTTCCTCCATTACTTTTACAATTACTTTTACTTTTACAAAAATTTCCGAATAATTTTTCAAAAACCATTTTTTTCCTCTCTGTTAAACTAATTCACCTGATATTGAAACCGTATAATCTTTAATAATTATATTTTTACCTGCTTTTTGCATCGCTTCTTTTATTATCATTTCAACACCGCCGCAACAAGGCACTTCCATATGCACCAGCGTTACTGATTTAATCTCTTGTTTGTCAAAAATCATTGTCAATTTATCGACATAATGGCTTAAATCGCTGTCCAGCTTGGGGCAAAGCATTATTAAAACTCTGTCTTTCAGGAATTTTTGATGAAAATTAGCGTATGAAAAAGCCGTACAATCCGCCGCAATTACTAAATCAGCGTTTTTTAAATACGGGGCGTTGGGATTTAAAAGTTTTAGCTGAATGGGCCAGTTATTAAGCTCTGATTGAAGATTTGTATTTTGCGCATGAGCGGTTCTCTTTTTTTCTTTGCTTAAATCCTTCTGCATAGTGCCCGGGCATCCGCAAGGCAGTGGTTTTAGCTCAATTTCTGGAACTTCCAGATCGTTTTTTTTAAGATAATCGACTGCCTGTTCATAAAACTTTTCTTCGCCATGCTCTTTTAAATGCAACAAATGGGCTTTTATAACGTTTATTCCGCCTTTAACCACGTTTTCCATAACTTTATACTCATCATAAGCTTCCGCTTCTCTTTCTTCAGTGGTCATTGCATCCTGCGGACAGGTTTTTATGCATGCGCCAAGCCCGTCGCAAAATAAATCGCTGATTAGCCTTGCCTTGCCGTCAATGACCTGCAAAGCTCCTTCCGGACAGTCGGGAATACATAATCCGCAGCCGTTACATTTTTCTTCGTTAATTTTAATTATTTTTCTTTTCATTTATCAGCTCCTTCTAATTAAGCAAATAGGTATTCATTATCTTATTATTTTTAAAAAAATTTCACTCTTTTTTTGTACTAAACTCTGACAATTTGGTTTTACTGAAAAATTCTTCGACTTGAGAATTAAGAGATTTAAGGAAACTACCCATTATACATATATGTTGACATTCAAGCTTATTTAAAAGGCAGCTT
>JAKLDH010000115.1 GCA_022703625.1 Cyanobacteriota bacterium
CAGCCGCTACGCCGTTTTAAGGGCATGCGGCTCGCAGGCTTTGCCTGCGAGCCGCATAAAAAATTAAAATAAAATTTCAATCTATTTCAGCGTTTCGACTAATTAGCAATTCGAGTTATTTAGATTGATACAGCGAAATTATTAAAACTTGAAAAAAAATGGTTTTTAAAATTAAATTAAAAAGAATTCGGTTTTAAATAAAGGCAAATACGGTTGACATGTATATAGAAGGCTCGCCATGCTCAGGTAAGACAAGTTTTCTTGTTGATAAATTCCTGGATTTAATTATTTCAGGCGTTTCAACATCTGAAATCCTTGTTGTATGCCAAAATAGTCATAAAAAAAATCTGTTTTTAAATAAAATCAGGCAAAAACTTGAAACAAGCAAATTAAAAGGCTTTGGTTCTTTTCCTATTAATACTTTTAATGGCGTGGTTTATCACTCTATAAAAGACAATTGGTCAGTAATAGAAGAGCTGTTGCCTGACAAATTAGGCAATAAAAAGATAATACCAGAGCTTAGCGGACTTGGAGTGTCTGAATATCTTTTAAGAGAAAGTATCAGAAAGGTTAACCGAGGAGAAGAACTTGAACAAACTTTCAGGGATTATGCTTCACATAAGCATCTTAAACAGCAGCTTTTCCGACGGTTCAGGCTTATTGCGGAAAACAATCTTACAAAACAAGAAATAGCGCAGAAATCACAATTTTTAAATGAGCAATTTGCCGGTCCTGCTGAAAAAGTTTTGCATGAGTTAAAAGTTTTTTCTTCTAAATACAGGGTTTTTGACTATTTAAGCCAGACAATGCTATTTATAAGCCTTTTGGATGCCGGCAAGCTGAATTATGCCTATATAAAATACTTGCTGGCAGATGATTTAGATGAATTTTCGCACTCAGCCCAATATTTTTTAAAATACTTAATGAAAGATACAAAAGAGTTTTATATAGCTGCTGATCCTGACGGAGGAACAAGAAGAGGCTATCTTTGCGCAAATCCAAAGGGATATCAGGAATTAAAAGAACTTTATCCATCGAAAATATTGAAATTAACGCTGGATGAATCTTGCTCAAAAACAGCTTGCGACGCTCACAAGCTTTTTAATTCAATTAAAACAGACATTATAGAAGAACTTGAGGCAATAAAAATACTTCATAATACTGTCAGACAAACTGAAATGATGGATAATTTCTTTGCAAAGCTTAAAACAATACTTTTTGAGAAAAAAATTCCTGCTGATGATATAGTAATTGTAGCTCCTGTTCTTGATGATACGCTAGTTTACCTGTTAAAAAGCTTTTTTGAGCATGAAAAGATTGATTGTCAACTGTTTTCAGGCTCTAAAAAGATTCTGGATGACAAATTTGTATATGGCGCAGCTGTTTTGCTTCAATTGATAAACACAAATTGGAAATTCCCTCCCAAAACCGCCGAAGTCAGATCAATGCTTACAGGAATGCTTGGATTTCAGACAGTTTATTGCAAAGAAATCCTTGATTTTTATGATAAAAATGGAGTTCTTGATCCGAATTTCAGACATGAATCAGACGATTTAAACATAAAATATCAAAAAATTGTTAAAATTATTAATGATGCAAGCCAAAAAACTTTAGAACTGCAAGAACAGATTGAAAAAATCTTTCATGAATTAATTGAAACTGATTTAAGCGAAGGATATTCGCTGGAAAATTTCAATATAATGTTGCAATCATTGGATGCTTTTCGGAAAATATCCAAAAAAATCAACAATAACAATATTTCAGGTCGGGAATGGATAATTTTAATTAAGGATACGGTGGTTTCAGACAACCCTGCATCCGCTCCAGACATTAAGTCCGGGCGCGTAAAAATCGCTACTCATCAGAAAGTGATTGACCTTGAGCTTCGCTCAAAAATTCAAATATGGCTGGATGTATCGAATTCAGTGTGGTTTAAAGAAGATACAGGTTCTATGTACAATTCCTGGGTGTTTCAGAAGAACTGGGACGGTCAGGAATACACGCCATCTCTACATAAACAGCTAACTATGGAAAAAACCGCAAGCTTGATTAGAAAGCTGGTACTGTGCGCGCAAGAAAAAATCTTCTGTTTCGCAAGCCAGTTCGATCAATCAGGAAATGAAAATGACGGAATGCTTATTAAATATTTGTCAGGCAAAGAAGAAAAACCTGAAATTAATTATGAATTCACGCCGAGAGAGGATCAAATTCCGGTTTTAAATTATAAAAGCGGAGAAATGGCAGTTTCTGCCGTGCCAGGCGCCGGTAAAACTAAAATACTCGAAGCTCTTATTATCAAAATGCTTATGCAAGGTGTAAATCCGGAGAAAATTCTTGTTTTAACCTATATGGATTCAGCCGCAAGAACTATTAGGGACAGAATCAACAATTCATGCGAAAATTTGTCAAAATTTCCGTATATAAGCACGATACACGGGCTTGGACTAAGTATTATACGGGATGGAGATAATCATAACCGGTTAAATTTGGCTTCTGATTTCCAAATATGTGATGACTCTGTAAGATATAGAATTATGAGCGATCTATATAATAGGTTTGCGACTTCAATGAGCTTGAAAGACTTTATAAACGACTATGGAGCGGCAATATCAACCATAAAACAGCTTGAAATTAATGAAGAAGAAGCATTAAAGTTTATTTCGCGCAAAAGCGCAAAGATTTACGAGGAATTATGCGGCTTTTTGCCAATATATCAGGAGTATCAGAGAAATTTAAAATATAAAAACATGATCGATTTTGATGATATTTTGGTTTATAGCGTAAGTCTTATGAAAAATAATAAAGAAATTCGTGATTATTACAAGCAAAAATTTGATTTTATTATTGAAGATGAAGCGCAAGATTCTTCTTTTCTCCAGCAGGAGCTTTTATCGCTTGTAAGCAAGGGCAATTTAATTAGATGCGGCGATCCAAATCAAGCTATAACTTCAAGTTTTTCGGCTTCGGAAGTGGATAATTTCAAAAAGTTTATAGAAACCGCTCCCAATTCCATAAAAATGACCGGCTCACAACGCTGCGCTCCTGAAATAATTGAATTTGCCAACAGCCTCGTTGATTGGGCGGAATCCGGAAATTATTTAAAAGGCGCTTTCAAAAATCTTCACATAAAACCCGTTAACGGCAAGAATCCTGATGTCAAAAACAGCGTTAAAATCAAGGTTTATCCGGCACAGGAGGATGAAAAACACTGCATATCAAGAGAAATAGATCAAATCAGAAAAACGCGCGCCAATTTATCTATTGGCGTGCTTTTAAGAGGCAATTCCGCTGTAATTGATTGGTCTAACTACCTGGAAGAAAATGGAATTCCCTGTATTTGCCATAGTGATGCGGTTGGGCAGAAAAAAATCTTTAGATTCATTAAAAATTGCCTTGAAGTAATAAATAATCCTTGGAATAACTTATATATCAAAGACTTATATAAAGAATTTTCCAGCGAAAACCTTATAACTACAGATTTTGACTCAAAACATTTTCTTGATAAGCTTGGCTCGCCTTTTATTTGTTTTTCTGATAACGACTTGCCTTATGATAGCCTTAAGGAATTTAAGAAGCATATTGTTTATTGGCTTGATAAAACTTGTGTTTCGCCGGAAAATCTTGTAAATGAGTTGGGCGACTTCTATTTTAAAGGAGTAATTGACCGTTCAAACGCAAGAATATTAAGTCTTTTAATAGGTAAATTCAGAAATGCCTATACAGACAATGAAAAGAATGAAATAATTACGCTTTCAGAAGTTGTAGAATACTTAAGAGAGCTTGGAATGCAAAAAAAGCTTTCAGGAGTAAGGTTTTTTGAAGAAATAGAAAAAACTGAGCATAAGAGCGATTTTGCGCAAATAATGACTGTTCACAAAGCTAAAGGACAGGAATTTGATGTAGTTTTTATGCCGGAAGTTCAGGAGAGTCCTTTTTATTACCCCATAAATCCTGAAAACATAGAAATAGGAGGCAGAGACAGGCTAATAAATCAAATAAAGCAAATTAGAAATAGGCATTTGACTACAGATGACATTAAAATCCGCCAAATACAAGAGAATTTGCGACTTATTTATGTTGGAATCACACGGGCAAAGATGTATTTGTATATAAGCGGAAGTGAAATAAGCGATAAAAGCTGGATTAAAAACAATAAATTCCGCCCATCCGAAGTCTTGTCGTCGACTTTTACAAATGCATTGTTTTAAACTCATTTATATCAAGTCAAACAAGAAATCGTTATACTAAGTTGCAATCAAACAATTACTATTTCTTTGATGTGGTTTTCGCCGGCTTTGCCGGCGAAAACCACATCAAATCTTCTCCCTCTCCCTTCAGGGAGGGGGTAGGGGGAGGGTGATTTCATACTACATTGATTGCAACTTGGTATTAATTTATTAAAAAGCTGATATCTAAAGCCCGCGCCGCCCTACGGTCGGCGCGGGCTGAGTAAAGGTCTTGCGGGTTGTTTCGGCTTCGCCGAAACAACCCGCAAGAAAAATCTTTATCCCCCTCTCCCTGCCAGGGAGAGGGGGTTGGGGGTGAGGGTTTTTATTATACAATCCAAATAAGTTTTCGTTAATTTGTTACATTTTTTCAGGAGCAGAAACTCCTAAAAGCTTAAAGGCATTGGATAAAACTTGTTTTGTAGCCTGTATTAGCACTAATCTGGCTTTCATAACATCATCATTTACATTTAAAACCCTTGTAAATGTATAGAAATAATGAAAATCTTTTGCTAAATCCTGAATATATCTTGCTATCATATATGGAGCTCTTGATTTTGCCGCATTTAATAAGATATCATCAAAGGATTCGAGCCTTAAAATCAACATTCTGGTTGAATCCAGCTCTTTTAAATCACCGGTTTTCCATAAATCGTTTAATTTATAAATATCAAAAAAATTGGGGTCAAAAAGGGTCTTAAGTTCCTGCTCGGTAACTTTTGACGGCAAAATTTGCTTGTTCTCCTGGTCAGGTCGTTCTGATACTGCTGTTCTTAAAATGCTGCAAGCCCGAGCATGCGCATATTGAGAGTAATAAACAGGATTTTCATCTGAACAGGACTTTGCAAGTTCAATATCAAAGTCAAGAGTTGTGTTAATATCCCTCATAATCATCCAATAACGTGTTCCATCAACGCCAACATCATCAACAAGCTCTTGAAGCGTTACCATTTTTCGCCTTTTTCCCATTCTTACCTGCTCGCCAGATATTATTAAGTTTACAAGCTGACCTAATAAGACTTCAAGGCAACCGCTGTCTTTTCCTAAAGCCTGTATTGCCGCTTTTATCCTTGCAACATATCCGTGATGGTCTGCTCCCCAAATATTTATTAATCTTTCAAACCCTCTTTCAAGTTTATCATAATGATATGCGATATCTGCAGTCAGGTAAGTATAATTTCCATCGTGTTTTATAATAACTCTATCCTGATCATCTCCAAAATCAGAGGATTTAAACCATGTTGCTTCTTCTTTTTCGTAGATTTTGCCTGAATTTTTGAGCTTTTCCAATGCCGATTTTATTTCATTTGTTTTGTGCAGGCTCGTTTCAGGAAACCATCTGTCAAAATTAACTCCTAATAATGATAAAAGTCTTTTTTGGTCTTCAAGAATCAATTGCTTAGCAAATGTAGACATTTCAGTTACTATTTCTTCAGAAGGCAATAGCGAATCAGGATTTTGTCCGCGCAATTTTGCCGTTTTTTCAGCATTATTTTTTAAATATTCCTTCGCAATTTCAATTAAATAGTCGCCCGGGTAATAATTTTTGGCTTCTTTTTCATCTTCAGGGAAATTTGCGGCTTCCCCTAATTCCTGAAGAACCCTTATCCATAAAGATTTTCCAAGATTGTTTATCTGATTTCCCGCATCATTAATGTAAAATTCCTGAAAAACATTATATCCTGAAAATTTTAATAGGTTGGCAAGAGAACTTCCCACCGCCGCCCATCTGCCATGTCCTATATGCAAAGGTCCTGTTGGGTTTGCAGAAACGTATTCCAGCAAAACTTTTTCTGAATTTCCTATATTATTACTGCCAAAATCATTGTTTTTAACGATTATTTCCTTTATACAGTTATTTAAAAGCTCTTTTTTAATTTTAAAATTGATGAATCCGGATATTATTGAAAGTTCAATATCTTTTAAATCCAGGTAATTACAGATGATTTCAGCTATTTTTGCCGGCGGTATTTTGGCATACTTTGCAAGTGGGGAAATATTAACCGCAAAATCACCAAATTCAGTATTTTTAGGTTTTTCTATCATTAATTGCTCAATGTTTTCAGGATTTATTCCCGTCAACTCGCCTTTTTCGCCTGCCATTAGAACAGCTTTTATAAAATTTTCTTTTATTAATTCGCGTAACATTCAAACTTCCCCATTTTTTCTATGCCTATTTTGAATTATAAAACAAACAAAAATTAAGTAGTATATACTAAAAAAGCTTTTCAAAGTTCCTTTGCATCTCTGCATAACTGTTTAAAGTCATTTTTAAAGAAAAATTCGTAATGAAAATCAGTAGAGGAACACATATTATAATACTTAAAGTCAGGATTAACAAAGTTTTAAAGCCATTAATTACTGCTTTATTTTTTCTATTATTGATATCTACAACTTTATAATCGTTAATAAGACTATTTATAAGGCTATTCTTTCTTTCATAAGTTAAAGCCTCAATAAAATCAATATTTTCATCGTAAATTTGAAATACAAATTTCTTTGCTTTTTTGGGTTCAAACGTTTCCTTATTATTAAAATTTTCTTTTAAATTTGACATTTTTTGCCTGTATTTATATAAATTCGCTAATTGACTTTTCTTTATTAATTGATATTTTAAACTTTTTTTATTTATTATAATATTATAATAATTTAGTGAAATTTTCAGTTTTTAATTTTAAATGGAGTTTATTTTGTTTTGTAA
>JAKLDH010000116.1 GCA_022703625.1 Cyanobacteriota bacterium
AATTTATTAGAATTTAAATAACTTTCTCTAAGTGCCTCTAAATCAATTGCGTATAACGTTAGGAATATGAGAAGTTGCGACCAATGGGAGCAATTTGGGTGGAGAAGTCTGCAAGACTTCGTAACCTCATATACCTTGTTATATTCCCCGTAGGGCTGAAATTTAGTGCAACGTCCCGAAGGGAAATTTCAGAGTTTTATTTTTGCCCCGTTAAATCTCAATTAATACCACACTTAATATTCCTAATAAAATTCCGATTTTATTTATGCTTGATAAATCTTCCTTGAAATACAAAACCCCAACTAAAACAACTATAATTAAGTTTAAAATCGTTATTACTGAAATTGCTTTTGATAAAAATTCATATTTTAACGAAAAAGCCCAAATAACTGTAGCAACAAAATATACGATAATTCCAAAAACGAATAAAAACTGCTTTTGATCTAATGCCCATTTTTTTAAAATAATATCACCTGATGCTTCAAGTATGGCTGCCAAAATAACCAAAATAAAAAAAGTAGTTTTTAATACAATTTCAGTTGTCATAATAATGATTTATCAAGCTGAATTATAAACCTTTTCATAGAGGGGCAAAAATAAAATTGAATATAACGTTAGGGATATACGAAGTTTTTCTGGAACGAAGTGGAAGAAAAATTTGGGTGAGGGGCGAGCCGAGCCCCGAACCGTATATCCCTTGTTATACGCCCCGACGACTGAAAGGAGGAGAGCGCAGCGTGGTCGAGCGGAGTGAAACGGAGCGAAGAAGTTGATTTAGAGGCACGATTACTTGCCATATTTATCAATAAGAAAACCCAACGCTGAACCAAGAATTAAAGTCATTATGGTTATCGGTATTAGTGAAAATGGTTCTTGCCAACCAATAATTATTGCAGAAGGTAATAACACAAGAAATGGAATAATTATGCCCTTGGCTACGCCTTTTATTTTTAGATCACTTGTTGCGATTAGAAAGCCAGAGATTATCCAAAGGGAAAAAGCTGACAGATTTGCATCCCATGTCAATTTTTGAAGAACCATTGGGATAACATCAATTACTCCAGCTATGATTCCAAGTAAAATACCAAGTTGGGTTTTCTTCATGCTCATAATTATAACCTTAATTTATTAGAATTTAAATAACTTTCTCTAAGTGCCTCTAAATCAATTGCGTATAACTCGTTTATATACGAACTTAGCGTTGTATAATGTGCTAAACTTGTAGGTTATACGAAGTTTTAGTATAATACAATTATCGCTGATTTATAAATGAAATATAGCATAAACAGTATGAATCTTCAAGAATTGCTACAAAAAATTAAAAATGAATTAAAATTGCGAAATTATAGCCCCAGAACTATTGAGAGTTATCTGGCTTGCCTTACTGAATATTTTAAATATATCAAAAATATTAAACGTGAACCGGAAATTGCTAAGATTAAAGAATATTTATTGGAAAAGCAGAATCGAAAACAGTCGTCGCAGACGATAAATTTGCATTTGCAAGCCATCAAATATTTTTATCGGGAAGTCATGAGAAGCGTAAGTATTATAGATATTAAATTTGCCAAAACTGCCAGCAAGCTGCCGGTGGTTCTTTCCAGAAATGAAATTGAAAGAATGATTGATTCAATAAAAAATCCAAAACACAGATTGCTGATTGCGTTTTCATATGGCGCCGGCTTGCGTGTTAGTGAAGCTATTAATTTGAAATTTAAAGATATTGACTTGGAAGAATTAACTTTGCACATTAAAGGAGCCAAGGGCAACAAAGATAGAATCAGTATGATTTCAGAAAAAATACGGAGTGATCTGAGAGAATTAATGGCTTTGAAAAATGCTAATGACTTTGTGTTTGAAAGTAATCGTGGCGGAAAATTAGATGAACGGAGTGCGCAGAAAGTTTTTGAGAATGCTCTGAAAAAAGCGGGAATAAAAAAAGAAGCCACTTTTCATTCGCTCAGGCACAGTTTTGCCACCCATCTTTTAGAAAACGGAGTGGATGTGCGCTATGTGCAAGAACTTTTGGGACATGCTAACATTAGAACGACGCAGATTTATACCAAAGTGACCAATCCAATGCTTAAAAAAATTAAAAGTCCGTTGGAATAATTATTATGGAAAAAAACAAGGAATTTCTTCAATCCAAAGAATGGCGGGAGTTTCAGAAAAAGGCGGGTAGCCGGGTTTTTTACGTTGAAAATGAAGGATTTTCTGCCAGCATAATAGAACACCAACTGCCGATAGTTGGGAAGTATTTTTATATTCCGAGAGGAATCGCTGAAAAAATTAAAAGTGAAAAGTTAAAAGTTAAAAGTTTTTTAAATGAATTAGTTGGATTGGCTAAAAAAGAAAATGCTGGGTGGGTGCGGATTGATTTGAAAGATAAAAATGATTTGAATTTGATTAAAGAAAATATAAAGCAAAAAATTGCCAAGGCGCCGCATGACATGCAACCGAGAGAAATTTTTGTCATTGATATTACAAAAAATGAAGAAGAGTTGCTGAGCGAGATGTCTCAAAAAACCCGTTATAATATAAAATTGGCGCAAAAACGAGGGATCTCTCTGCGAACTACGAATAAATACGAAAATACAAATGATATTTTAGAATTTATAAGATTAGTGAAAGCAACAGCCAAGAGAAAAGGAATCAGTTTTCATGCCGAAGATTATTATCGAAAAATGTTTGAAAATTTGCCAGAAAATATGTTGAAACTGTATGTGGCAGAGTATAACGGGAAAATTATTGCAGCTAATATAGTAGTTTTTTATAGAGACACGGCGACCTATCTTCACGGTGCGACGGATGATGAATATCGCAATGTGATGGCGCCGTATCTTTTACAATGGCGGGCGATTTTGGATGCAAAAAAAACCGGCTGTAAGTTTTATGACTTAGGAGGAGTAAAAACCCAAAACCTAAAACCCGCAGCCCATAACCCCTGGGCGGGAATCACAAAATTTAAACTTGGTTTTTCTCCAAATACAAAACCCCTTGAATTTGCGGGCAGCTATGATATAATCGTTAATCCAAGAGTTTATTTGTTATATCAAGTTTTGCAAAAGGTTAAAGAATTGTTTATAAAAATAAGAAAATAATTTTTAATTTTCAATTTTGAATTTTTAAATAATGCTCAAATTTTTAATGTTAAAAAATTATAAAATTCCATGCATAAATTAAAACAGTCGATTCCTCAAAACATTAAAAACATATACCATCTAGCGCAAGCTATTTTGGCTAATCTTATTTATGGTTTTCCTTCAAAAAAAATTAAAGTCATTGGTGTGACTGGAACGAATGGCAAAACGACTACTGTACAGATGATTGCTAAAATTCTTGAAGAAGCTGAATTTAAAACAGCGGTAGCTTCAACCATAAACTTTAGGATAAATGGAAATGAAGAAATAAATAAAACTAAGTTTACCACTCTTTCCAGCTGGGCAGTCCAAAAATTTATCAAAAAAGCTATTAAAAATAAATGTGAATATTTGGTTTTGGAAACATCTTCCCATTCACTGGATCAATATAGAGTTTGGGGCGTTGCGTATCAAACTGCTGTCGTCACAAATATTACTCGGGAGCATCTGGATTATCATAAGACGATGGAAGAATATCGAAAAGCAAAAATACGATTATTTAAAAAAGTAAAAACTGCGGTAGTTAATTTAGACATGGAAAAACCGGAAGAATTTTTAAGTATAGCGACTGGAAAAAAAGTTACATATTCTTTGAAAAATTCAAAAGCAGATGTTTTAGCAGAAAATATAGAAGTAGGCATACAAGATACAAGATACAAGATCCAAGATACGAATTTTAAACTCAATCTTCTTGGAGAATTTAATATTGAAAACGCCCTGGCGGCAACATCGGTGGGACTTTCTGAAAATATTGATTTAGAAACAATAGCCAGGGCTTTGGAAAAAATAAAGTTGGTTCCCGGGAGAATGGAAAGAGTTATTAACGAAAAAGAAATAAACATTATTATAGATTATGCCGTTACTCCAGATTCTTTGGAAAAATTATATGAATTAATAAAAAGTATCCGTGACAATTCGCCCGAAATTCGTGAAAGTTCGAAGATAATAGCAGTATTTGGTTCCTGCGGAGAACGCGATAGGGGCAAAAGGCCGATAATGGGAGAAATAGTTTCCAAAAAAGCGGATTTTGTCATAGTTACCAATGAAGATCCATATGATGAGGATCCAATGCAGATAATCAATGAAGTTTCCGAAGGAATTAAAAATAGGATTGAAGGCAATAATTTTTGGAAAATTTTAGATAGAAGAGAGGCTATTCGAAAAGCATTGGAACTTGCGAAAGCGGGCGATTTTATTGTTGTGACCGGTAAAGGCGCGGAAGAAATTATGGCTGTCGGTGATAAAAGAATTCCATGGAACGACAGAAAGGTTATTGAAGAAGAATTGAACAAATAAAAACAGACCCAATAAAGAAAGAGGCCTGTTTTTTATTGTCTGAACTAAGAAAATAGTTTTACAAACAAAACAGTCAGAACAATACCCAGAATGGCGCCGACAATTATTTCGTTGACGCGGTGGCCGGTTCGCTCTTTGAGGCGCGGGAATTTTTTATCGTCAATATCCAGTTGTTCAATAAGCATATTCAGGTAGCGTCCTTGGTCGCCCAGATACATGCGGAGCCTAGCGGCGTCGTCAATGATCAAGAAAGCCAGAGCAAAAGCGACAGCAAACGTGCCGTTGTGGACGCCTTCATACACTCCGATAGAAGTGACAAGTGAAACGGCAAAAGCAGTGTGAGCCGATGGCATGTGCCCATGCGTGAAAGCGTAGCGGATGTCCCAGCCATGTTTCAGGCTGTATAAGACAAATTTGATGGCTTGCACGATAACTGCGACAAGAACCGGAATAATAAAGACAGCATAAGGAGCAATAAATTTCATTTACCCTGTTAAATAAGATTGAACCCTTAAAGATTATGAGAGAATCAAACTTATTTTATTAATTATTAGGCATCAACCCTGGGATTAAATACTATTCAATCTTAATTTTGCTGAAGCAAAATTATTTAACAGGGTGAAGGATATATTATTAATAAATTATTGTAATTACATTATAGCATATTTCTAGCTGATTGAAGCACTTTTGATAAAGGTGTATAATAAAGGCAATAATAAATTGTTCATTGTTGGGGTAATTTTTTTACAACAAACAATGGCTAATAAAAAAATATGAGTATAGGCATCATTATTCTGATTGTAATTGTCGTTTTGGCGATTGCAATAATCGGAATTTATAATGGCTTGATCAAGCTAAAAAATCGGGTTGATGAGGCTTGGAGCGACATCGATGTGCAGCTAAAACGCAGATACGATCTTATCCCTAATTTAGTAAACACGGTCAAGGGTTATGCGACACACGAGAAGGAGTTGTTCGAGAAGGTTACTGCTGCCAGAACTGCAGCCATGGGAGCTGGAACTCCAGCCCAAAAAGAACAGGCGGAAAACATGCTTTCTGGAACGCTCAAGTCTTTGTTTGCAGTGGCGGAAAATTATCCAGATTTAAAAGCTAATCAGAATTTTTTAGAGCTCCAGCGCGAATTAACTGATACGGAAGACAAAATTCAAGCTGCGCGCAGATTCTACAATGGTAATGTGCGCGACTTCAACACTAAGATTCAAGTTTTCCCAACTAACATTTTTGCCGGCATGCTGAATTTTACCAAGCGCGAATTCTTTGCCGCGGAGGAAGGGGAAAAAGAAGTAGTTAATGTGCAATTCTAAATATGTCTACTTTATATAATCAAGCTGATAAAAACACCCGCTTAACATGGGTGTACATCACCGGCTTTTTGGTTTTTGTAATCGGGGTCGGTTATGTCTTTGCCGGCGCGATGGGCAACAGCGCGATTCTTTATGGCTGTGTGATTTTTTCTATTGTCATGAGCTTCGGTGCTTATTGGTGGAGCGATAAGATTGTTTTGGCGATGAGCAAGGCCAAGGAAATTACGCATGATCAGGGACGGGAAATCTATCATATTGTTGAAAATCTTTGCATCACCGCCGGACTGCCGATGCCGAAAATATATATCATTGAAGACAGCGCGCCTAATGCTTTTGCGACCGGTCGCGATGCTAAGCACGGAGTCATTTGTCTTACTACCGGCATTATTCAAAAACTGGAAAAAGCGGAACTGGAAGGTGTGATTGCCCATGAGCTTTCGCATATTGGCAATCGCGATATTTTGCTTTCCACGGTTGTCGTTGTTCTGGTGGGTTTTGTGACACTCTTGGCGGATTGGTTTCGGCACTGGGCTTTTTGGGGAGGTAAAAGCGATGACAAAGACAGGGGGCAATTGGGCGTTATCTTAATGATCGTGGCAGTTGTTCTCTCAATTTTAGCGCCGATCGCAGCCTTGCTGATGCAACTGGCAATTTCCCGCAAGCGAGAGTTTTTGGCGGATGCTGATGGAGCGCTTTTGACTCGCCATCCGGAAGCTTTAGCCAGGGCGCTCGAAAAAATTTCGGCCAATCAGGAACCGCTTGAAGCAGCCAACCGCGCGACCGCGCATCTCTATATCGCCAATCCCTTCAAGGGCAAAAAAGTTTCCAAATTATTTATGACTCATCCACCGGTGGAAGATAGAGTCAAGGCTTTAAGGGGAATGTCTATTTAACTTTATTTACCCTGTTAAATCCTGCTTCGCAGGAATTTTGCAGGGCAAAATTATTTAACAGGGTGAATTGGAAAAATCCAAAAAACACGAGTAAATATTATTGGACGGCGCATGTAGCTGAAAAGATGCATTATTACGGTCTTT
>JAKLDH010000117.1 GCA_022703625.1 Cyanobacteriota bacterium
ATTCCCCCGACCTGAATAAAATTGAAAAATTCTGGGCATGGCTGAAAAAACAATTGCGGTCCGCTTTAAAAATTTTTGATACCCTTTTTGACGCTATTTGTTATTGTTTTCAACTTAAATAACTATACAATTAAGCAGGCTTGGGATATTATACCTCACTATTGCGGTAGTCGTGTTGAAGAGCTCTTAAGTTATTGTGAATACACTTGCTATACTCTTTTTACCTTATATTTATCGAATCAATGCAAATACTATCGAAAATTAACGGATAAAAAATCAATAACAGGAAAAGATGTATTAATTCTTGCCAATTTAATACAAACATTAGACTTACCGAAGAAAGTTTTCCTAGATTGTCTTGCTTTTAAGTCCGGTCTTTTTGATCCTACTATTTATTTCTTTGATAAAGACAGAATATGGGAAGAAGCAAAAAATATCCTTGAAGGGGAAGCGTGTAAGTGTTTTTGTAAGCAGGAAACACATTTTAATCCTTTACCTAAATCTGAAGAGGTACAAGATGCTGATTAGCCTAGAACAACAAATATTCAATCTTCAACAACTTTACACCGTACCTGTATATCCTAACCAAAAAAGACCTGCAACTAAACATGGATATAAAGATGGAAAATTAAATGCAGACATTAGAAGTTGGCTTAATAAAGGCTACAATATCGGAATATCATTATCTTTATCAGGATTAGGATGTCTGGATATTGATATGCACGGCAAAAGCGATGGATTAGCCGTATTTAAAAGCCTATGTAAAAAACTCGGGATTATAGATACTTATGCTGAACAAACAGCAACTGGAAACGGTTTGCATTACGTTGTCAATGATGAAGGGATTACGGTAGGAAATTGTGAAATTGCCCCAGGTGTTGAATTTAAAAGAAATGGCATAATAGTATGTTCCCCTAGTCAAATAAACAATGTTCAATACAAAATTATTGGGGGTGTAAATTCTGATGGAACATATAATTTTGGAAAAGTATCCCCTGATTGGCTTGTTGTAATAAATAATGCATCCAAAACCAAACCTAAAAAAACTTATAAAGTAACTAATAAACAGGAATATAAAGCTAGGAATTTCGGAAATCTCGATTATAACAAGATTTTTCAAAGCTGTAAATTCCTAATGCATACAAAAATAAATTCTTCAATAATTTCAGAACCTGAATGGTTTACTGCCGTGAATATGTTAGCCGTTGATATAAATTCAGATGCTGTTATTCACTGGCTTTCAGAAGATTATCCGAAATATTCTTTTGATGAAACCAAGAAAAAGATTCTTGCCTCACGCAACAACGGTCTATTTTGCGGTTGCAATTATGTTGCTAGAACTTACTACCATATATGCCAAGGCTGTCCTAGAGCAGAAAGAATAAAAGGAGGAAAATAATGTCAGATAGCGAATTTAAACCAGAAGATATCAATCATAGCCCACTAGAGGCGGGACAAATACAATTAAATGAATTTTTAAATGACAATTGTCCTGATTTTAAAGATTCCAGTTTTCTTAACCCAAAATATTTTAAATACGATGAAAGTGTCAATGTTAAAGGGCA
Source organism: Cyanobacteriota bacterium (assembly GCA_022703625.1). GTDB lineage: Bacteria > Cyanobacteriota > Vampirovibrionia > Gastranaerophilales > UBA9971 > JAKLDH01. The sequence goes on from JAKLDH010000117.1 coordinate 1,566, forward strand.
TAAAAGACGGCTTATGGAAGTCAAAGACTATATTGCAAAGGTGGAAATTGATGGAGAAAATAAAAGTGTAAGCACAATACCTAAAGTAGCAGGAATCATTAAAGCAACATACGTTATCGACCAAATCTTTAATAATCGAACTAATAAAAAAACAATCACATATTATGAAGCAAAAATTATTGAGGCAATTAGTGGCAGGGAATCTATAATGTCTATAGGGTACGTAGATTTAGCTGATAACAAATCCTTTAAAACAAAAGTGAATGTTTTTTCTACTTTAAAAAATGATGAGTGTACGGAATTCATTGCAACGTTTATAAGTAAGAGCAACCCTCTAAAAATTGAAGAATATACAAATACAGGCAGAATGGATTTAGTTAAGAATAATTGGCTGTGGAGCAATGCTGCATATTATAATAATAAAATTTATTTGGAAGATAAAGACGGAAATATAAAGGTTTCTGATAATAAACAGGTAAGAGCAACAAAAAATACAGGGCGTATTTTACCCAAATATGTTGCAAATAATAAACCTGTTGAAGAAGTCATACAAAATCTTTTCGAGAATATATACGAAAGTTGGGACGGAGCTTTAGAACCTTACTTGGCAATCTGTTTTATGGCGTTATCAGCGTATTGTCCAGAGTTTTGGAGAAAAGAGGGATTTGGCTCTGTTGCCTTCATAGGTGAAACAGAAGCTGGAAAAACTGAAATCACAACATTAGGGCTTGGAATATATGGTTTTGACAAGTTCTTCATGGGAACAACCCGTAATACGCTTGTAGGTGTAGAACAAAAAATGAACACCGTAAACTGTGTTCCTGTAATTATCGATGATATCAGTAAATTTAAAATGGAGGGAAATAATTTTGCTGACGAACTTAAAAGATTAATGAGCGGTTTGCCCAGAGAAAAAGGAAAGACTGGGCAGGAATCAGGAACATTACCTCCTTGTTGCCCTTTTGGGTTCAGTACAAATTATTTACCCGTTGAAAAACCTGAGATAATGAACAGGCTATTATACTTAAACACTGATAATGTAGTATTTAATCCGCAAAAATTTAAATATTTTGATAAAGGAATTGACGAATTATCGTGTATATTGCCATATATATTGGATTTTGGCTTTGACAGGGTAAATAAATTTCATACAGATAGAAAAAATTGGCTAATAGAGCATTATACAGGCATTTCCGATAGAATGGCAAGCCAGATTGCAATAGCTCTTGCGGGAATGGATGTTTTTACAGAAATAGCGAAGTCAAAATTAAAACTTCCACTGGATAAATTCCATGAATATGTTAACTCCTGTATGCAGCGATTTAAAACTGCGCAAAGCCCTCTAGATAAACTTTTAGAAGCATTTCCGATAATGATATGGAACGGTAATATTAAAGAAGGTTACCATTATAAAATTAGTACGGACGAGGGTTTTACCAAACTTACTTTACATAAAAGGGCTATTTGCCTAGCTTACAATACACATGTTGTGCGAGACAGCAGTGAACATATAGATTCCCGTAGTATTAAAAATAAAAATACGGAATTTTATCAAATTTTAAAATTCAATAAATCTCAGGATTACGGCGGAGGAGAAAAGCATCATAGCGTTGTTTTAGACATAACTAACCACCCATCTACCGAAATTATTTTAGAAAACCACTTTGAACTTAAGCACAAGGGCCTAATTTAGTAATAAACCCTGTAATAGTTTTGAAAACAATATTTTACAGGATTTATTACCCCTCAAATTTAATAACAGCAATATAAACCAAGTTTTAGTAATAAAGTAATAAAAAAATTAAAAGTATAACCAAAAAAAAAATATAAATCATAAGGAAATTAAAATGAACGACGAAATACTAAACACAAAAGAAGTTGCGAAGCTGCTAAAAGCAGACATTAGAACAATACAAAGAAGAGCCGAAGCAGGAGAATACCCTAAGGGTGTTTGTGGAAGACACGGGAGATATTGGCTTTTCAACAAGACGAAGCTGATGGAGTATATTTTCAATTATGAGTGTGTATAAAGACAAAAGGACAAACAGTTGGTGCTATAAATTCATATATAGCGGTGTACAATATCACCGTTGCTTTAAAGGGGCAACAAAAGATGAAGTTATTGGTTTTGAGTGCATTGCTAAATCTGAACTCAGGAAATCAAATTATGATATAGCTTCTGACCGACACAATTATACCTTATCTCAAATTATAGCTGAATATAAAGAATATCGGGCAAACAATTATGCTAGACCAGAAGAATTTGACTATGTTATCAATAAATTTTATTCGCTTATTGGAAATAAAATAGCAGAACAGATTACTCTTGCTGATTTGGAGAAATATAGAACATTCCGTAAGGGTAAAGTCAAAAATTCAACTATTAATCGTGAAATGGATAATATCAAGCGTATATTTTCACTTGCCTTGAAAAATAAAAGAATAAGATATAATCCTTGCTCAGAACTTGATAAATTAAAAATCGAAAATCCTAATAAAAGATTTTTAACAAAACAGGAAGAAATAAAATTACTAAAAGCTGCAAATCCTATAATGAGAACAATGATTATTCTTGCACTTAACTCTGGCATGAGAGTAAGTGAAATACTTAATCTTAAGTGGGAGCATATTTTCTTTCAACAGAATTATTTAGTTGCATTAAACCCCAAAAATGGCAAGCCAAGAAAAATTTTGCTTAATAAAATGCTAAAAAATGAACTTAAAAAATTCCCTAAAATCAGTGAATATGTATTTACTAATCCTCTGACTAAAACAAAATATAAAAATATTAAAAAGACTTTTTCAAGAACAGTTGAAAGGGCTGGCATTCCACATATAACTTTTCACGAATTGAGGCACACAACAGCTTCAAGGTTAAATGAAAAAGGTGTGGATATACTTACAATTAAAGAAATACTTGACCACGCAGATTTAAAGACTACGCAGCAATATATGCATACCCCCAGAAAAAATATTTTAGACGCAGTTAACGTACTTGAAAGTTATTAAGGCAGATAAACGTATTTTAATCTCACCAGTCGAGAATCGGTCGCAAAGTGTAAAATTTAACAAAAAATAAGGGCTCAATAAATTGTTAAAACCCTTATTTTATTTAATGGTCGGGATGACACGATTCGAACGTGCGACCCCCTCGTCCCAAGCGAGGTGCGCTACCAAGCTGCGCTACATCCCGTAGCTTTTTTGCCATAATTTATAGTAGCTGACTCAAAATTTCATGTCAAGATAGTCGAATTTTTCAAAAAAGTTTTATTCTAAACTCTTTGCTAACACGCATAATATTTACTTTTGTGCTTAATTATAGTAATATTTAATACTGAATTTAATGAGCCGAAGTGGTGAAATTGGTAGACACGCATGGTTCAGGGTCATGTGAGCTTAGCTTATGTGGGTTCGAGTCCCGCCTTCGGCAAATTAAAAGATACGGATTAAAAGGATGTCAGTTTAAATAGGAGAAAAGTTATTAGTAACGTAAAAGTCACAGGAAATAAAAATCTTCCTGAAATTAATGAAAGAGTCCGGGCAAAAGAAGTTCGCTTGATCGATGATGTGGGAAACAACGTCGGTGTCATTAAAACCTCTGAAGCTCTCGCAATGGCTAATGAAAAAGGACTTGATCTTGTGGTTGTAAGTCCTGATCAGGACCCGCCTGTAGCTAAAATTTTAGACTACGGAAAATATAAGTTTGAAACAGAAAAAAGAGCTAAAGACGCTAAAAAGAAACAGCATGCTCCTGAAGTAAAAGAAATTAAAATGCGTTATAAAATTGAAGCGCATGACTATAACGTAAAATTAAAAAATATAAAAAAATTCCTGCTGGAAGGAAATAAAGTAAAAATAATAGTCATGCTCAAAGGTCGTGAAATTCAACATACACGGCTTGCTTTTGACTTAATTGACAAACTCAATAAAGACATGGAAGGCGAAAATTTTATAACAGAGAAAAAAGCGTCTATGGAAGGGAAAAACGCCATTATGATTCTTGGTCCCGCCAGCGCGTCTTAGTCTGATTTTTTAAATACAATTTTTTAAAAAAATCATAAACGCTTGATTTTTAGAAAACCTTTGTATTACGATAGGTTTCTACTTGCATTAAATAGAAATATTATGTCGGGTAGCCAATAAATATATAAAATTCGTTTAATTATTTACTTAAAACGTTTATCGCAGGAGAAAAACATAATGCCTAAAATGAAAACCCATAAAGCAGGGGCAAAAAGATATAAAGTTACCGCAAATGGCAAAATATTACGCAGACAGGCAGGGAAAAAACATTTGCTGGGTCATAAAACATCGAAAAGAAAAAACAGCCTGGGCGGCATGGTTGAGGTGTTTGAAGGAAACCTGGATCAAATCGCAAGAGAATTGCCTTATATGAAATATTCACGTTAATAAAGGAGTGAACCGACATGCCAAGAGTTAAGCGAGGAAATGTTCTTCGCAAAAGACATAAAAAAGTGCTTAAATACGCAAAAAGCTTTAAAAGCGCAAGAAGCAGACTTTTTATAGTAGCTAATCAAGCTGTAATGAAAGCTTTAAAATATCAATACCGTGATCGTCGCAACAAAAAAAGAAATTTCAGACGTTTATGGATTACAAGAATTAATGCTGCGGCAAGAATGCATGGAATTAATTACAGTAATTTCATTAAAGGCTTAGCTGACGCAAATATAATTGTAAACAGAAAAATGCTTGCTGATATAGCGGTAAAAGACCCTATCGCCTTTAAAATGATTGCTGATTTAGCAAAAACAAAGGTTTCAGCTTAAAAATTTGATAATATAAAAAAGGACTGTTCTAACTTTTTAGAATAGTCCTTTTGCTATACCAATCTAAATAAATCGAGTTGCTAATTAGCCGAAACCGTCATCCTTGTAGAGTGAAGGATCTCATGGAAAGAATGCGTCATGTTGAGCGAAGCGAAACATCTCATAGCTTATATACAACAAGATTCTTCGGGCTAAAGCCCTCAGAATGACGAACCTTCATAATTAAACGGTCAATGTACTACTACATTGATCCTAATTAACTCGAATTGCTAATTAGTCGAAACGCTGAAATAGATTGAAATTTTATTTTAATTTTTTATGCGGCTCGCAGGCAAAGCCTGCGAGCCGCATGCCTTAAGAAGGCGTAGCGGCTGGCGAAGCCAGCC
>JAKLDH010000118.1 GCA_022703625.1 Cyanobacteriota bacterium
TCGCCAGCCGCTACGCCGTTTTAAGGGCATGCGGCTCGCAGGCAAAGCCTGCGAGCCGCATAAAAAATTAAAATAAAATTTCAATCTATTTCAGCGTTTCGACTAATTAGCAATTCGAGTTATTTAAGGGCATATTTAAAAACTTAATTTTTTGTAAATCCTTAATGAGCTAGCGTTTTATTTTTGGAAAAATGCTAGCTCATTAAGGATTTATTTTTGAGTATTTGAAATCAATTGTAGCCAAAAGGCTAATAATTTTGTAATATAAATATATATAAACCTAACTCAACATTTGATAAACTTAGGAGATTTTACATAATGAAATATAGACTGGTAACGAGAAGCGATTTTGACGGACTGGTTTGCGCCTCTCTTTTAAAAGAGTTGGATATGATTGATGATATTCTATTTGTTCATCCAAAGGATATGCAGGATGGTAAAATAGAAATTAGCGATAAAGATATCACGACAAATTTACCTTATGTGGAAGGGGTTCATATTGCATTAGACCACCACTTAAGTGAAACTGTAAGAATTGAAAAACGCCCTTCAAATCACATTATTGATCCAACCGCTCCTTCTGCCGCAAGAGTTTTGTTTAATTATCTCGGAGGTGAAGTTAAATTTACAAAAAGATGGGATGAAATTCTTGAAGCAGTTGATAAAGCTGATTCTGCGGATTTTTCAAGAGAAGAAATCCTTAAACCTAATGATTGGGCGCTTTTAAATTTTCTAATGGATCCTCGTACAGGGCTTGGAAGATTCAGAAATTTTAAAATTTCCAATTATCAATTAATGATGGATCTTATAGAAAAATGTAAAACCCATACAATTAAAGAAATTTTGAACCTTCCGGATGTAAAGGAAAGAGTAGAGCTTTATTTTGGATTGGAAAACAAGTTTAAAGATCAATTAATCAAATGTTCAAAAGTTTACGATAATATTATTATGCTTGATTTAAGAGGGGAAGAAATTATCTATCCCGGCAACCGTTTTATGCTTTATGCCATTTATCCTGAATGCAACATTTCAATGCATGTGCTTTGGGGTCTTAAAAAACAAAATACAGTTTTTGCCGTGGGGAAATCAATACTTAACAGAACCTCTAATGTAAATATAGGGAAATTAATGCTGGAATACGGCGGAGGCGGGCATGAAAACGCCGGAACATGCCAAATAATTAATGATAAAGCCGAACATGTAAAAGATGAGCTTATTCAGAAAATCAATTCCGAAGAGTAAAATTTCAGGTAAGGTTGCAAACTAGCGGCTTGTTAAGTTAATTATGAATCACTGTATTAGTAATATTATAGCGGGCGTTTAGGTTTCACCTAAACGCCCGCTAATTTTTTTCAATTATAAATGTAAAATTTACTTGTTAAGTTCTTTCATAACTTCTTCAGCAAAATTATCCTGTCTTTTTTCCAGACCTTCTCCAAGCATATATCTTGTAAATCTTCTAATTGTAATTTTTTCGCCGATTTTTGCGATTTTTTCTTTAATAAGATTTTCAATTGTTATACTTGGGTCTTTAACAAAGTTTTGTTCAAGTAAAACTTTTTCTGCCATAAGCTTGTCTACTCTGCCTTGAACAATTTTTTCCCTTATGTTTTCAGGCTTTTTAAGCAGGTCCTCTTTGCCCATTTCAATTCTTTTTTCTTCTTCAATAATAGATGAAGGAATTTCTTCTCTTGAAACGTATTCAGGAGCTGAACTTGCTATGTGTAAGCATATATCTTTAACTAACTGTTTAAATTCTTCGTTTTTAGCGACAAAATCGGTTTCACAGTTAATTTCCACCATAACACCTATTTTACCGTTATGAATATATGAGCCGATTAATCCTTCAGAGGCTATTCTGCTCATTTTCTTTTCTGCGGACGCAATTCCTTTTTGTCTGAGAAGCTCCATTGCTTTATCAATATTTCCTTCAGTTTCGGCAAGCGCTTTTTTTGCGTCCATAAAACCTGCGCCTGTTTTATCTCTAAGTTCTTTTACCTGTGTTGCGCTAATTGACATTATTTATCCTCCAGATAGATTTTTTTATTAATAATATTTATTTGTATTTTAATAATTACTCAACAGGTTGTTGATCTTCAGTCTGCTGAACTTCTGTGGCGTCAATTTCTTTTAATTCAGAAACTTTAACAGCTTTTTCAGATAATTCAACTTTAGAAAATTCTTCCGGTATTGGAATTAAGTCTTCAGAAAAGACGCCGGCATCCTCAGGAGTAACCGTTTCTATTTTGCCGGTTATTTCATCATGCCCTGCCGCTTCTTTTGCGGCTTTACCTTCTATAATAGCGTCAGCCATTAAACCTAAAACAAGTTTAATTGATCTGATTGCATCATCATTTCCTGGAATAACATAATTTATGTTGTCGGGATCGCTATTTGTGTCCACCAGCCCTAAAATAGGAATTCCGGCTTTATGAGCTTCTTTTATCGCTAAAAGTTCTCTTTTTTGGTCAATTACAAATAAAACAGAAGGCATGCCTTTCATTGTTTTAACGCCGCTTAATGCTTTGCTTAGTTTGTTAATTTGTTTAGTCATTACAGCGACTTCCTTTTTAGGGAGTCTTTCAAAATGACCATTATCTCTTAATTCTTCAAGATCGTTAAGTTTTTTAATTCTTGTTCTGATTGTTTCAAAGTTGGTGATAGTTCCGCCTAACCAGCGTCTGTTTATATAATAAGCTCCGCATCTTGTAGCTTCTTCTTCTACAACTTCGCTCGCCTGTTTTTTAGTTCCGACAAAAACTATATTTCTGCCTTTTGCGGCATATTCTCTCATCATTTCGTATGCGTTATCAAGCATGACGGTAGTTTTTCTCAGATCAATTATATAAATACCGTTTCTCTCCCCGAAAATGTACTTTTTCATTTTTGGGTTCCAACGTTGTGTTTTGTGTCCAAAGTGAACTCCTGCTTCAAGTAGCTCTAACATTGATGCAACGGGCATATTTTACTTATCTCCTTATTTTATGTAATCACTTAAATTTATATAAAAGAAATAATAACACAAAGAAAAAAACTATATTCAAGTAGGTATTGTATTTTTACCTGAGTTCCTAAATAAATAATTTTATATTTGGCGTAGCGGCTGGCTTCGCCTGTGAGCCGCATAAAAAATTAAAATAAAATTTCAATCTATACCAATCCAAATAAGTTTTCGTTAATTTGTTAAAAAGCTAATATGTACAGCCCGAGCCGCCCTGCGGGCGGCTCGGGCTGAGTAAGGATATAGCGGGTGTGTCGGCTTCGCCGACACACCCGCTAATTAAGACTTTACAAATACAGCTTTTTTATTTAACGATTTCTTTTAATGATTAGTATATTTCAGCGTTTCGACATTAAAGTTTTTTATTTTTAAATTAATCTGTAAATAATGATAATTGAGGCGTTTCTGTCGAAATTTCGCTTAAATTCTTCTTTTTAGCGTTTATATGCGCTGAATAATCTTTTTGCATCTTATTCATGAGATATTGCGACCTTGTAATCACAGAATTAGGAAGTCCTGCCATTTTTGCGACCTGAATTCCATAACTCTTGCTTGCTCCTCCCTGTACAACTTTTCGTAAAAACACTATTTCATCTTCATTTTCAGAAATTGTCATCCTATAATTCTTGATTTCAGGATATTTATCACACATCACGTTTAATTCATGATAATGCGTCGCAAAAATTGTTCTTGCTTGTATTTTCCGGCTTATATGCTCTGAAACGCTCCATGCTATTGCAACGCCGTCATAAGTGCTTGTTCCTCTTCCTATTTCATCAAGTAAAATAAAACTTCTATCGGTCGCTGAATTCAAAATGCATGCTGTTTCGCTCATTTCCACCATAAAAGTTGATTGTCCGGTTGAAAGATCATCAACTGCCCCTACACGGGTAAATATTTTATCTACAATGCCTATTTGAGCAGATTTTGCTGAAACAAAACTGCCTATTTGCGCAAGAATTACAATTAAGGCATTTTGCCTCATATAAGTGGATTTCCCCGCCATGTTCGGTCCTGTAAGGATCATGAATAAAGGATATTCCTGAAAGCCTGCCAAAGGCGGCTCTGCTGTAATGTAAAGGTCATTAGGCACATAAGTTCCTAAAGGAAGCATCTGTTCTATCACCGGATGCCTTCCCTCTTCTATAATTATGTCTTTTGAATTGTTTATTTCCGGCTTTACATAATCGTATTCAACTGCTGTCTGAGCAAAAGACAACAATACATCAAGCGTTGCCAGAGATTTTGCTTTTTCTCTTATTACATCAACATATTCTTTTGAATATTCCCTGAAATCACAGAAAATTTTATATTCAAGATCAGAACTTTTTGTTCCTGCGCTTAAAATTTCATTTTCATGCTGTTTTAATTCCGGCGTAATATATCTTTCAGCGTTTGCTAAAGTCTGTTTCCTTATGTAATTGTCAGGAACAAGAGATGAATTACTGTGAGTAATTTCTATATAAAACCCGAAGACCTTATTATAAGCTACTTTTAAAGATTTTATGCCTGATTTTTCCCGTTCATTTGCCTCAAAACGCTCAAGCCATTCTTTTCCTGTTCCCAAAAGACCTTTAAGATAATCAAGTTCTTGATTTACGCCTGTTTTAATTAAATCCCCATCTTTAATTGTAAGAGGAGGCTCTTCTTCAATAGTTTTGTCGATTAAGCCGGTAAAATCTTGTATCCGTTCGTCTATTTCGGCAAATTCATTAAGAAAAGGTATTTTTGTATCTTGAAGAATATTTTTAAAATAGGGCAGAACGCTTAATGAATCCCTAAGAGCTATATAATCTCTGCCGTTAGCGGAACTGTTACTGATTTTTGTAGCCAGTCTTTCAATATCATGGATTTTTTCCATTAAATCTATAAGCTTTGACCTTATTTCAGCATTTTCCGCAAGTTCTTCAACTGCTGATTGTCTTTGTTTTATTTTATTAATATCTTGAAGCGGCTGTTGAATCCACTTTCTTAGAAGTCTTGCCCCCATATTTGTTCGGGTTTTGTTGATTGCCCAGAAAAGACTTCCTTCATGCTTATTATCTCTGACGGTCTGAACCAACTCAAGGTTTTTTCTTGCGCTGGCATCGATTGCGACAAAAGAACCGGTTTCATAAGGAGATATAACATCAAATTTAGGCAAATTATTTTGCTGGGTTTCCATAAGATAATCCAGAATAACTCCTGCGGCAACAAGTCCTTCAGTATATTCAGGAAACCCGAAAGCTTCCAGAGAGGTTAAATTAAAACTTTTTCTTACGTTATTAAGGGCTGTTTCTGTTGAAAACGTAATTGATGGTCTTATTGTACAATTATAATTGTTAATTATAGCTTTTGGAAGATCAGGATATTCTTCAGGAACAATTTGAAAAGGTTTTATTTCTCTTTTTTTTGAAATACACAGAATTTCAGAAGGATCAATGCGGTTAATTTCTGATATAAGCGAGTTATAATCCAGGTTTGTGATTTTAAATTCTCCGGTGGAGATATCAACATACGCAAGTCCAAAAGTTCCGGTTTTTTTGAACTCTGCAACTGCTGTAAGGTAATTATTTTTTGACGCTTCCAGTAGATTAGTGTCTGTAATCGTTCCGGCGGTGATGATTTTAACAACCTGTCTGTCCACAAGTCCTTTTGCCAGGGCAGGATCTTCCATCTGTTCGCATATAGCCACTTTATGACCTTTATTCAGCAGTCTTGCAATGTAGTTTTGCGCCGCTTTATGAGGAACTCCCGCCATTGGAATTTTCCCCAACTTTCCGCCATCTCTGCCGGTAAGAGTAAGTTCAAGCTCTTTTGAGATCAGCAGGGCATCTTCAAAGAAAGTTTCGTAAAAATCCCCCATTCTGTAAAGCAAAATAACATGCTGACGCGTCTTTTTTATTTCCAAAAACTGCCGCATCATCGGCGTTGCGTCTGCAATATCTGCATCAATACTTTTTGTAAGGTTTAGATTGTTCATAAATTTTAATTTTTATTTACTTAATTAAAACTAAACCATGCATAAAAAAAGGCGTCAATAAAGACGCCTTTAATATTATTCAGTTTATTTATAAATGTTTATTTTTTCTCTTTTTCTTTATTAAGACAATTTAAACCAAATTGGCTTACCAAGTGAGATTCTAAACTTTTTTCTTGGTTTCCGCAGATTCCATAAAGAATACAGATTCTTTCATCACGTTTTATATTATTTTTTTTAGTATTTCCATTCATTTTTTTCTCCTTTTAAAATTTCTTTTCTGTTTTTATTTTAGTCCTTATTGAGAACTATTCTCAATAAATTAATGTTTTCTTAAGATTTATGTCAATTCATATTCAAAATATAGACCGATAATATTTTTTATGTAATTTTTTAATAAACGTGGAAATTGTCATGCTGAAATTGTTTCAGCATCTTTCCAGCATGCAATAGAATGCTTACCGTTTCTTCATTTTCTTTTCTTTTTGAACGCAAAAAGAAAAGAAAACGAAGCAAAAGAAAAGAAAAACTGAACCCCAAGGGGACAAGACTGTCAGGGGCAAGC
>JAKLDH010000119.1 GCA_022703625.1 Cyanobacteriota bacterium
ACCCCCTCTCCCAATGGGAGAGGGGGCTAAAGATTGTTTTTGGTCGAGCGAACCGCCAACGGCGGTTCGCTCGACCCATTGAATTTACTAAAAAATCTCGCAAAAATAAATTTTGTAGGGGACTAAGCCCCAACCCCTTCCCTTCAAAGGGAAGGGGCTTTTATTGTTTGTTACTTATCAGGGCGAACACTTAGGTTCGCCCCTACTTTCGTTCGGCAAAATTTAATAAGAGCTGAAATTTTTTGTCTGTTACTTATGACCGATAATATTTTTAATGATTGGTATAGAGATGCTCTTTAATTGCCTTAAGAAATTCCTCCCCATATCTTTCAAGTTTACTTTGCCCAACTCCTGAAATTTTTCCTAATTCAGATAAATTTTTCGGCATAGCAATTATCATATCAATCAGGGCGCTGTCATGAAAAATGACGTATGGCGGCACATTTTGTCCTTTTGCAAGGGATAACCTCAGCGCCCTTAGCTTCTGGAAAAGGTCCTCAGCCGCAGGGGCGCTAAATGATGAGCGTTTATTCGGTTCTGTTCGTTTGGTTTTTGAAGATTTTTCCTTAATGGTTTCATTGCGTAAAAATATTTTTTCCTGTCCCCGCAAAATTTTATTGGAATCAGGGGTTAATTTCAGCGCGCCGTAATCCTCCATGTCAACATTTACAAACCCTACAGCGATAATTTGCCTGAAAATTGATTTCCATTGGAACTTGGAATACTCCTGCCCTATTCCAAAAGTGCTTAGTTTATTATGATTAAACCCTTTTATTTTTTCATTTTCCTTGCCCATAAGAATATCTATAATATGAGCCGCTCCAAATCTTTGTCCTGTACGATAAATGCACGATAATGCCTTTTGAATCGCAACTGTAGCGTCAAAACCCGTTACTGGCTCAAGGCAGGTATCGCAGTTATTGCAAGGCTTATTCTCTGTTTTTTCTCCAAAATATTCAAGCAATACCCGCCTTCTGCATTTCATAGTTTCAGCAAAACCAATTAAACTGTCAAGTTTTTGATGTTCAATTCTTTTGTGTTCAGTATTTGCGTTTGATGAATAAATAAATTGTCTTAATTTAACTATATCTTCTGTCCCATAAACCATCCACGCATTTGACGGCAAGCCGTCCCGACCTGCTCTGCCTGTTTCCTGATAATATGATTCAATGCTTTTAGGCAAATCCATATGCGCAACAAATCTTACATCCGGTTTATCAATGCCCATACCAAAAGCGATTGTCGCAACCATAATTACGCCGTCATTTTTAATAAAATAATCCTGATTTTTCTGCCTAATTTTATTATTAAGCCCGGCATGATATGGCAGCGCATTATATCCCTGTTTTTTAAGCCATTCTGCTATTTGTTCAACTTTGTTTCTTGAAATGCAGTAAACAATTCCGGAATCGCCTTTATGTTCTGTTTCAATAAAATTCAGGAGCTGTTTTTTTTCATTATCTTTTGGCGTAACCAGATATCTGATATTGGGTCTATCAAAGCTGGAGCTGAATACTTTACCATTTTCAAGTCTTAAATTCTTAATTATATCTTGCCTTGTAAGATCATCAGCAGTTGCGGTTAATGCAATGCGGGGAATATCAGGGAATTTTTCTTTAAGTTTGCTAAATTCAGTATATTCCGGTCTAAAATCATGTCCCCACTGAGAAACGCAGTGAGCTTCGTCAATCGCAAACAGAGTAAGCCTGCATCGGGTTAAAAGATCAAGAAACCGCTCAGTATTTAATCTCTCAGGGGAAACATAAACTATATCAAGCTTTCCACTCAGCATTAATTCTTCAACAGATGACGCTTCACCGCTTGATAAAGAGGAATTTAGCGCGCTTGCTTTTATGCCAAGCTGTTTCAAGGCGTCGACCTGGTCCTGCATTAAAGCAATAAGCGGGGAAATTACCACGACAATCCCCTCAAGGCATAAAGCGGGAATTTGATAGCAAAGCGATTTTCCCCCGCCTGTAGGCATGAGAATCAAAGCATCTTTGCCGTTGATAATATGCTCAATAATTTCCGCCTGTTGTCCCCGAAAAGACTTATAGCCGAATATTTTTTGTAAAATATCTATAGGTTTTTGTTGAAGCGCAATTGTCATAACTTTACTTTACCAAAAATAAAAGAATTTTATTGTTTATAGTGAAAATGTAATTTTTATAAAGCATTACATTGAGGGCGTTTGGATCATTTAACAAGGAATTCTTTTCTGTAAAACAATAAACATCCTGATAAAAGAACAATAATATTAGGCAGCCACGCCGCAAGCAATGGATCAATAATTTGCGCTTCTCCCAAAGAAGAAGAAACCGCTCGTAAAATGTAATAACAAAATATAATCAGTATACTGAACAGCAATCCTCTGTTAAACCTTGCTCTTGGAGGCGTTATCGCAAGAGGAATGCCTATAATTGATATTAAAAAACTTGTTGCGGGAAGCGATATCTTTTCATAAAGATTGATTTTTAATTTCGCTAATTCATTGCTGTTTTTTTCTGAATCCTTAATTTCATTTATATATTTTGCTAAAGCAAAATAATTAAGATCACGGGCTTTTTGTAATTCTCGAAGTTTTGATAAATTAAAAACCGTATTAAGGGTAGATTCTTTAAAAGCGGCGGTATTCATTATTTTGCCGCTTGGCGAAATGGAATAATTCACAGCATCATAAAAATACCATTTATCGGGGTCAGCTTCAGCATGCTTTGCCTGAATAACCTGTATCATATTCTCTCTGGATAAATCTAACACTGTTACCCCTTCCAGCTTTCTGTTTTTATAATTACTTACATAGAAAAGCCTTTTCAGCTGTTTATTTACATCAAATTCCTTAAACGAAAAATTTGTTTTTTCCTGAGGAAGATTTTTTTGCATTAAAGCCCATAACATAAGGTTTCTTGCCTGTGTGTTTGCGGCGGGAACCACATATTCATTTATAATAAAACTGCTTATAGCGGCAATAAAACTGAAAATAAGGATTGGCGCGGCTAGTCTTCTAAGGCTAATTCCGCATGCCCTCATTACAGTTATTTCATTGCTGGCGTTAAGTTTGTTAAAAGTCAGGATAGTGGCAAGTAAAATTGCCATCGGGATAGTAAAAACTATAATATAAGGCAATTGCAATAATACAGCTATAAAAGCCACTTTGAAAGGGATTCCGTAGTTTGAAATTTGTTTTACCAGATATAAAAATTGATCAGACGCAAAAACTAAAGAGGTAAAAACAAGAATTCCCGGCAAAAAGGTTTCCAACAGTTGTTTTAGCAGATATTTATCTATAATAAGTAAATTATATTTTTTCATTTTCCATGTATTTAATTGAGGTTTAATGTTGTTATAGTAATATAATAATTTATAATACTATAATAATTATTTAAATATGATAAAATCAGTCGTAAATTGTTTACATTTAAGGAGAATAACATGTCAAACGCAATAGAAGTGAATGATTCAAATTTTGAGCAGGAGGTAAAACTGTCTGAGCTTCCTGTATTAGTGGATTTTTGGGCGCCATGGTGCGGACCATGCCGAAAAATTGCTCCAATTATTGATGAAATTGCAGAAGAATATAAAGGAAAACTTAAAGTAGTAAAACTTAACACTGATGAAAATGTCAGAACAGCTCAGGAATACAGCATAAGTGGAATTCCGAGCCTTCTTGTTTTCAACAAAGGAGAAGCTGTTGAAAGGCTAGTAGGGCTTATGCAGAAGCAAACTCTGGTTTCAAGCATAGAAAGATATCTTTAAACGCAAAACTTGTCTTATACAAAAGAAGGGGCTCTGTAGCCCCTTCTTTTGTATAGTTTCGCAATCAACGCGCGGCTTCTAAATGATTATAACAATGACATTGCAAATGATGCGCTTTGGTTTGCCTGCGCAAACAAACTTGTTGAAGCTTGCTGTAAAATTTGATTCTGTGTAAGTTTAGAAACTTCTGCGGCTATATCAACATCAATTATACGGGATTGAGAAGCAGTTATATTGTGATTTTGCACAAATAAACTGTTAACGGCGCTTTCCAGCCTATTGGACATTGCGCCGATAGTTGCTCTTTTACTGTTAATGCCGGATAAAGCATTGTCTATTTTATCGAGAAAATCAGGATTATTTTTGTCTGCTTTTAGATTGTTTGATGAAACAGAGCCTAAAGAATCGCTAATATTAACAGAATTCGTTTCTTCCTCTGAATTTGCTCCTATTTGAAGCGTAATATCATCATTACTGCCGTCTAAAAGCGTAATCTTATTATATGCGGTTGATTGTGAAACCCTGTCTATTTCATCGGCTAAGGCGTCAATTTCACTGTCAATAGCGGCTCTGTCATTTTCATTCAGCGTTCCGTTTTCACGTTGAACAGCAAGTTCTCTGATTTTTTGCAAATTGTCGTTTACCGAACTTAAGCCCGATTCAGCCGTTGACAGCATGTTCATGCCGTTTTGAGCATTTTCAATCGCCTGTAAAGACCCTCTTCTTTGCGTTTCCATTTCTTCAGAAATCATAAGATTTGCGGCATTTTCCATTGCGCTCGTTTGTTTTCCGTGAGAAATTTTTACAAGGCTTGCTTCCACTTCTTTTGAGGCAATTGCAAGACTATCCAGCAAAATAGAAGAACCTATATCATTTATTTCGAAGCCCATCTTAAACACCTCGTTAATTTGTAAATATATTAATGACTTTTATTATTATAACTATTTATTCCCAATTTTAGCCTATGTTATGCGTTTTTGTACAAATTATTTACTTTTACTTACAAATAAATAGGCTGTACCAATCAAAACAAATTTTCGTTAATTTATTAAAAAGCTAATATCTATTTTATTTACAGATTTTTTTAATACTTAGCATAGACAATTCATGTGAAAATTCCTCATAAACCTTGTCCCAGCTGTATTTTTCGGCTGTCTTAAAAGCTGATTGCGATAATCCGCTTCTTAAATCAGGATTATCTATATAAAACATCATCTTTTCAGCAAGATTTTCAGAGCTTTTCCTGTTAATTTCAAAAGTAAATCCATTAATATTATCGTTAATTATTTCTGAAACGCCCGCATTTTTACTGACAATACAGGGTTTGGCAACTGACATGGCTTCCAGCGCCGCAAGATTAAACGTGTCTTCCAGAGATGGAACGACAAGACAGTCCAGCGATCTGTAAAAAGCGAAAATATCTTTTTGATAAGAAATGAAATCAATGCTCTCAGAAAGATTGTTCAGGCTCACAAGAAGTTTTACCCCAAGATTTCCTTTGAATTTAGGATAAATTATCCTGGCTTTAAACTTATAACCCTTTTGTTTAAGAATTTTAAGCGCATTTAGAAAGATATATCCGCCCTTTATCTTAAATCCGGGAGCTAATAGTCCAAATATAACCGGTGAATTCACAGTTTTTAAATCCTGCGTTTCAGGCATATCAACGCCAGGATAAATCACTTTAATATTATTTTCAGGAATGTCGAAATTATCCATTATGTCCTGTTTTAATAACTCTGAAACGGCAAAAATCTTTCTGTACCCTTGTTTTAGCCATTTCTCCTGATATTTTATTCTTTGTTTTTTAATTTTTCTGAATCTGTAAAGAAAGCTCTCAAAGGGATTTTTAGTTTTTCTTAGCCTGTTAATAAGTGAATGCCCTTGAAGAAAAGTTATATCAACAGGCGGAGTGATGTTTTCAGAAATTATATGGTCATAAATTTCATTTTTAATTTGTTCTTGAACTTTATTATAAAAATTTTCCATTGTTTCAGGCTTATTATGGTCATAAGGTTCTTTTATTATATTGATTTTATTGACAAAATTGGGGTTTTCAACGTTGGATTCACTGCAATAAACGTCTATCACAAAATTATCTTGAGAAAATCTTTTAATAAGGTTATAAAAAAGCTTTTCCCCGCCGCCATGAAAGCTTTTTTCCTGAAACATCCTTACAATAAAAGCTATTTTTTTCACATATAACCCTTTAACTTCTTTTTATAAAAAAATATTATAAACTGACTACGGATTAATTCAAACCAATCAATTTAAAAAAACGTTAAATAAAAAAGATGATTTTTGTAAATCCTTAATTAGCGGGCATTTCGGCTTCGCCGAAACGCCCGCTATACCCTTACTCAGCCCGCGCCGCCCGCAGGGCGGCGCGGGCTATAGATATTAGCTTTTTAACAAATTAACGAAAACTTATTTGGATTAATTTAAACCATTTAACTTGAATTGCTAAATAAATAATTTTATATTTGGCGTAGCGGCTGGCTTCGCCAGCCGCTACGCCTTCTTAAGGCATGCGGCTCGCAGGCTTTGCCTGCGAGCCGCATAAAAAATTAAAATAAAATTTCAATCTATTTCAGCGTTTCGACTAATTAGCAATTCGAGTCATTTATAAAGATTACTGCATAACTGTTTTTTATTTTGCATTTTGCGAAATTAACAACCCCATCCCCCATACCCCCTTCCCACACGGGAAGGGGGCTTTGTTTAGATATAGGGGCTTCGCCCCTATATCCCCAATAAAATTTATT